>VBGJ01000108.1 GCA_005880445.1 Chloroflexota bacterium
GACGCCGACATCGAGCTTGCCGTCGACGGTGCGCTGTGGGGTGCCTTCGGCACATCGGGCCAGCGATGCACCGCCAGCTCGCGACTCATCGTCGAGCGCGCCGCGGTCGAACCGTTCACGTCGCGGTTGCTCGAACGCGCCGCGAGCCTCCGGCTCGGCGACGGGCTCACCGAAGGCGTCGACGTCGGACCGGTCATCAACGAGTCACAGCTGCGGCGCATCGACGGCTACACGGGTGTCGGCCGCTCGGAAGGCGCGAAGCTCGCGCTCGGCGGAGAGATCGCGCGTGATGGGCCGCTGGCCGAGGGCTACTTCTACCGACCGACCGTGTTCACGGACGTGACCCCGTCGATGCGCATCGCGCAAGAGGAGATCTTCGGTCCCACCACCGTGGTCATGCCTGTCGCGTCACTGGACGACGCGCTGAGCGCGGCCAACTCCACACACTATGGTCTCAGTCTGAGCGTGTACACGAACGACCTGCGCAAGGCGTTTCGCGCCATCCAGGAGCTCGACGCAGGCATCGTGTACGTGAACGCACCGACCATCGGCGCGGAGATCCAGCTGCCCTTTGGGGGGACGCGTGACACCGGCAACGGACACCGCGACGCCGGCGGCCACGTGCTCGACGAGTTCACCGAGTGGAAGTCGATCTACATCGATTACAGCGGGCGGCTGCAGCGCGCCCAGATCGACACGGAGGTCTGAGCGGCGCATGTCCTGGCTCGAAGAGCGGTTCACGACGCACGAGGGACGGCCGCTGCGCTATCTGACCGGCGGCAGCGGGCCGCCGATGCTGCTGTGTCACGGGTTCATCGGCTCGGCGGAGAACTTCGACGACTGGTTCCCAGAGCTGCTGCAGCGCCGCACCGTGGTGGTGCCGGATCTGCCGGGATTCGGCAAGTCGGCGCCGCTCGCATCCCGGCACGACGGCATGTCGCTTGCGTGCGCGACGCTCGCCGCCGCCGACGATGCGCGGATCGAACGGTACGACGTGGCCGGCCTCTGCCTCGGATCGTGTGTGGCCCTCGCGGTGCAGCGGCTGCGCCCTGACGCGGTCGACCGAGTGCTGCTGCACACGCCGCTCCTGAAGCCGCGCCTCGTGCGTCGCCGCCTGCGCGCGCAGTGGGCGGTGATGCTGGCGCCCGTCGTGTACTCAGGCGTCGTATGGCTTGGTCATCAGCGCTGGGCGAGTGACGTCTACAAGCGGTTCATGGTCGAGGGCACCGACGTAGACCCGGTCGCGGCGCAGGAGAACTTCGACAACCAGATGCGCGCGAATCCCCAGGCAGCGCGCGAGTGGCTGCGCGACGGTTTGCGCCGCGACGATCTCGCGCAGGTGCGCGACAGCGGCCGTCGCGCCATGATCATCGTCGCGCGGCATGACCGCATCGTCGACGTGATTCGCGTGGAGCGTGCGCTGCGCGGGGCGAGCAACGTGTCGCTCGCCATCATCGAGGACGCCGGTCACGGCTGGACCGAGGCAATGGGACAGCGTCAACGTGAATTCATCGCCGCGTTCCTCGATGATCGGCCGCTGCCGTCGCAGTCCGCCGTCACCGAGGCGGCGTGAGCGCAGGCGGTTCTTCGCCCCATCTTCCGCGCACGGCTGAGTGCGTCATCGTCGGCGGAGGGGTCATCGGTTGCAGCCTGGCGTATCACCTCGCGCGTGGCGGGATGAAGCCACTCGTGGTGGAGCGAGCCACACTGGGCAGTGGCTCGACGGGACGCGGCGCAGGTGGCGTGCGCCAGCAGTTCTCGACCGAGGTCAATGTTCGCGTTGGCATGATGAGCCGCCACATGCTGGAGCGCTTCTCGGAAGAGATCGGCGCCACGGCAGACCTGCGACAGATGGGCTACCTGTTCCTGGCGACCACCGAGGAAGAGGCGGAACAGTTTCGGCGCAACGTCGACATGCAGCGCCGCGTCGGTCTCGACGACGTGCGTTATCTCAGCGTCGATGACGCGCTGCAGCTGGTGCCCGACCTCCGCGGCGACGACCTCAGCGGCGCGACGTTCTGCCCGAGCGACGGGCTCGCGGGTCCGAACGAGGTGACGCTCGGGTACGCCGCCGCGGCGCGGCGGCTCGGCGCACAGGTCGTGGAGTCGTGCACGGTCACCGCGATCGAGCGCGACGGCGGTCGGGTTGCCGCGGTCGTCGCGGATGGACAGCGCGTGGCCACCCGGCTCCTGGTGAACTGCGCGGGGCCGTACGCCGGCCAGGTTGGAGCGCTCGCAGGCGTCGACGTGCCCGTGCGACCGTTCCGGCGCCACCTGTTTCTCACCGAGCGTTTCCAGCTCAGCAAATCACCGCCGATGACTGTCGACTTCCACACGTCGTTCTACATTCATCCGGAAGGCGACGGCCTGCTCCTGGGCATGAGCGATCCTGCCGAGCCGTCCTCCTTCGACACCGACGTTGCGTGGGGATTCCTCGAGCACCTTGTCGAGCACGCGACCTGGCGGCTGCCCCCGCTCGCGCACGCCGCCATCAAGACGGGATGGGCCGGGCTGTACGAGGTGACCCCGGACAACCAGGCGATCATCGGTGAGGCGCCCGGCGTGCCCGGGTTCTGGCTCTGCTGCGGCTTCAGCGGCCACGGGTTCATGCAGGCCCCGGCTGCGGGTCATCTCCTCGCGGAGGTGCTGCTGGGACACGAGCCGGAGTTCGACATCCGCGCATTTGCGCCCGACCGGTTCGGCACCGAGCGCCTGACCCCGGAGGTCGCCGTCATCTGAGCTTGACCGAGGCTCGTAGTCTCTGCCCGTGACCGACACCGCCCGCGCACCCCGGTGGCCGCCGCCGGCGCTGCGCGTCCGTCCGTTTCGCTGGTACTGGGCCGCGCAGTGGCCGACGCTGCTCGGCACCTGGATGCAGGTGGTTGCGCTCGGGTACCTCGTGTATGCGCGCACGGGAAGCACCACCGCCGTCGCCGTGGTCGCGGCGGCGGACGGGCTGCCCGCCGTCCTCCTCTCACTCGCCGGGGGCGTCCTTGCCGACCGGATGCCGCGACGGCGCATCCTGCTGGTCACGCAGTCGGCCCTCGGGCTCTCCGCGGGCTCTCTCGCCGTGCTCGTGGCGACCGGGAACGCGTCGTTCCTCGCCATCGTGATCGTTGCCCTGATCTTCGGAGCGACCGACGCCGTCGATCTGCCGACGCGACAGGCACTGGTGGCCGATCTCGTGGAGCGCGACGTCGTCGTCAACGCCGTCGCGCTGGGCGCCGCGGCGATGAGTGCCACGCGCATCGTCGGCCCCTCCGTGGCAGGATTGCTGATCGGCACCGCCGGCCCTGCGGTCTGCTTCGCGGTTCTCTCGATCGCGTATCTCGCGCCGATCACGGTGCTGCTCACCGTGATCCCCGATGTCCCGCCGCTGGCGCGCGCGGCAGGACGCACGGCGCTGAGCGATCTGCTCACCGGGATTCGCCAGGTTGGGCGCGACCCGTTGGTACGCGGCGTCGTGATCGCGTGCGCTGCGCTCGCGTTTCTCGGCGTATCGTACATGCCGTTCCTGCCGGTACTGGCAAAAACGCAGCTGCACTCGGGTGCCCAGGCTCTCGGCATCATGTACAGCGTCGGTGGCATCGGCGGTCTGGTTGGCGGATTGGCGATCGCGACGCTCGGCCGCGGAGCGGGCCGGCTTCAGCTGCTCGTCGTCGGTGGACCCGTCTACGCCCTGAGCCTCTTCGGGGTTGCGCATTCAGGCATGCTCGCCCTCACGCTGCCGGCGCTCGTCGGCATCAGCTTTGCCTTTGTCGCCATCAACACGTCGCTGACGACGCTGTTGCAGACGGACACTGACCCGGCGCTGCGCGGGCGGCTGCTCGGCATCTACGCGACCATCTTCGCGGGTCTGCAACCGCTGGGCACCGTCGCGTATGGACTGGTCTCACGGTCGGTCGGCCTCTTCGACGCCATCGGCGTGGGCGCAATCGTGGTCGGCGTCGTCACGGTCGGTGTGGCCGTCGCCCCATCGTTCCGCCGCCGTGTGCGAGAACCGCGCTCGGTGGCGGTTGCGGGCGAGACCGGTGCGGAGGTGCAGCCGGTCTAATGGGGCCGGCGGATACACTCGCTGGACGGTGTGGGTGTGGGCTCGATTGCCGTTGCTCTGCGCGGTCGTGCTTGTCGCGGCATGCGGTGGCACACCTGCCGCTGAGCACGCCGCGTCGCCGGTGGCGAAGGTCGGCGCGCAGCTGATCACGCAAGCAGCGTTCGCCATCAGGCTGCAGAGCACGCTGGTGGCCATCGGACAGGCCGGCGGGCCGTCGAACAACACGGCGATGACCACCACGGTTCGAGCAAGCGTGTTGCGCAGCCTGATCCTCGACACGATCATCGCGCAGGAAGCAGCAGCGCAGGGTCTTGCGGCAACCGATGCGCAGGTGCAGAGCGAGGTCGATACCGAGGCTGCGCAGGCGGGTGGCATGAGTCAGCTCCAGAGCGAGCTCGCCGGAGCCGGGGGATCGATCGCGCAGCTGCGTGATGAGATCCGGTCGCAGATGAACGAGCAGCGTCTCGAGGACCACTTCGCTCGAGGACGCGCGGCGACGGTGGAGCAGGCGCTCGCCGGTGGCGAAGCCTTCGCGCAGGCGGCGATGCAATACTCAGACGACACCGGGACCAACGGCAAGGGCGGCGATCTCGGCGCGATCACGACCACCGAGTTGAAGGCGGACGACCCGAAATTCGCAGCAGCGGTGACTGCGCTCGCTGTTGGCGGGTATACGAAGACTGCGGTGCGCGATGCAGGCGGGTACGACGTCATTCAGGTGTACGCGAAGACGGCGACGTCGCGGAGCGTGCGCCACATACTCATCGCGGCGCCGTTGCCCTACACCGTGCGAAACCGCCCAGCGTGGTTCAGTGAAGCGCTCTTCGCCACGGTCGCGCAGGACTGCCAGCGCGGTGCGATCCATGTGTACGTCAAGGACGCGGGCGCCGATCCGTGCTCTGGTGCCCCAAACCTGTCGCCGGCGCCGGCATCTGCGTCCCCTGCCGGAGGATGAGATGCTTCCTCGCGGTTCCACTGCGCGAACCCGCACTCGGTGCCGCCCAGCGCACCCTGGCGCAGCTGCGTGAGAAGGTCGACGCGGTGCGGTGGACGAGGCCCGAGACGCTGCACATCACCGTCCACTTCTTCGGCAATGTCGACGACGCCGAGTTCGCGCGTGCGGTGGACGCGGCGATGCGGGTGGTCGGTGACACACCGCCATTCGAGCTGACGCTGGACACGCTCGGCGCGTTCCCGGAGCGAGGCTCGCCGCGCGTGCTGTGGCTGGGTACGAGTGTGGAGGGCGGTGACATGACGGCGCTCGCCCTGCGCTGCCGCGAGGCGCTCGATCGCGTGGGATTCGCGGTGGAGGCGCGCCCATTTCGCGCCCACTGCACGCTCGGGCGTCCCAAGTTGCCCTGGGCTGCCGAATCGCGCGCCGCATGGCGCGTCATAGCGACGAACAGACTCGATTCGAGCGCCTTCACGGCAGACGCACTCGTGATGTACGAGTCCACACCGTCACGCGGCGGCGCGGTCTACACGTCGCGCCAGCTGCTGCCGTTCGGTGGTTGACCTCAGCGCTGGCGCGGATTCAGCGTTTCGCTGTTGATCCCGTACTGCTCGATCGCCGCTGCGACCGCGTGGCGCGGAAGGCTCCCCTGCCGCGCCAAACCCTCGAGCACGGCGACGCTGATCGACGGTGCGTCGGTCTCGAAGTGGCGGCGCAGCGCGGCGCGCGTGTCGCTGCGCCCGTAACCGTCGGTGCCGAGCGGGATGAACGGCTGCGGCGCGAATCGCCCAATCTGGTCGGGCACCGTCTTCATGTAGTCGCTCACGGCGATCACCGGGCCATCGCCGGTTCCGAGCTGCTCCACCACGAACGGGACGCGAGGCTCCGCGTCGGGATGCAGCCGGTTCCACCGCTCGACGTCGAGCGCGTCCTCGCGCAGCAGCTGGAAGCTGGTGGCGCTCCAGATGTCAGCGGCCACGTCGTGCTCGCCGGCCAGCATCGCCTGCGCCTCGATCGCCGCGCCGAGCGCGCTGCCGCTCGCGACGATCCGCGCGTGGTGCGCGCGCCCGTCGGTCGCGCCCCTGAACAGGTAGAGGCCGCGCACGATGCCGTCCTCCACGCCGTCGGGAATGGCCGGCATCGCGTAGTTCTCGTTGTACAGCGTCAGGTAATAGAAGACGTCCTCGTTGTCGACCGTCATCCGGCGCAAGCCATCACGGATGATCACCGCGAGCTCGTAGGCGAACGCCGGGTCGTACACCCGCACATTGGGGACGGCGCTGAAGAGCAGCGGTGAGTGCCCGTCCTCGTGCTGCAGGCCCTCGCCGTTGAGCGTGGTGCGGCCCGCGGTCGCACCGAGCATGAAGCCGCGACCGCGCGCGTCTCCAAAGGCCCAGATCAGATCGCCGACGCGCTGGTAGCCGAACATGGAGTAGAAGATGTAGAACGGCACCATCGCTTCGGCGTGCGTCGCGTACGCCGTGCCCGCAGCGGTGAAGCTTCCCATCGCGCCCGCCTCGGTGATCCCCTCCTCGAGGATCTGGCCGTCGCGCGCCTCTCGATACGAGAGCAGCATGTCTGCGTCCACCGGCTCGTACAGCTGGCCGAAGGGCGCGTAGATCTTGACCTCGCTGAAGAGCGCGTCCATGCCGAAGGTGCGCGCCTCATCGGGAATGATGGGGACCACGCGCCGGCCGATCGACTTGTCACGCAGCAGGTTGCGCAGGATGCCCGCAAACGCCATCGTCGTCGACGCGGCGCGGTTGCCGCTCCCCTTGAGGAACTCAGCGAACGCCCCATCGCCCGCCGGTGCAAGCGGTTTGGCCCGCACGACGCGCCGGGGGAGCACGCCGCCGAGCGCGCGCCGGCGCGTCACCAGGTAGTCGATCTCGTCGGACTTCGGTCCAGGATGGTAGTAGGGAGGCTCCGCCTCGCCCAGCTTCTTGTCGCTGATGGGCAGCTCGAGCGTGTCGCGGAACGCCTTCAGCTCGGCCTCGCCGATCTTCTTGATCTGGTGCGTCGCATTGCGCCCTTCGAACAGCGAACCGAGCGTCCAGCCCTTGATCGTGTGCGCGAGGATCGCCGTCGGTGCTCCCCGTTGCTCGAGGGCCAGCTTGTAGGCCGAATAGAGCTTTCGATAATCGTGTCCGCCGCGACGGAGATGGCGCAGGTTGTCGTCCGAGAGATGCTCCGCCAAACGCCGCAGGCGCGGATCCGGACCGAAGAAATGCTCGCGGATGTACGCGCCGGATTCGGTCGCAAACTTCTGGAACTCGCCGTCGGTGGTCGAGTTCATCTTGTCGACCAGGACGCCGCTGACGTCGCGCATCAGCAGGTCGTCCCATTCGCGGCCCCAGATCACCTTGATCACATTCCAGCCGGCGCCGCGGAAGAGGCCCTCCAGCTCCTGGATGATCTTGCCGTTGCCCCGCACCGGTCCGTCGAGCCGCTGCAGGTTGCAGTTGACGACGAAGATGAGGTTGTCCAGCTGTTCGCGTGCCGCCAGCGAGAGCGCGCCGAGCGACTCCGGCTCGTCGCACTCGCCGTCGCCGACGAAACACCACACGCGGCTGTCCGTTGTGTCCGCGATCTCCCGGTTGTACATGTATCGGTTGAAGCGGGCTTGATAGATGGAGTTGAGCGGGCCCAGCCCCATCGACACCGTCGGGAACTCCCAAAAGTCCGGCATAAGGCGCGGATGTGGATACGAGCTGAGACCGTTGCCGCCCACCTCCTGGCGGAAGTTGTCCATCTGCGCTTCGGTGATCCGTCCCTCGAGATATGCGCGCGAATACATGCCCGGCGCAGCATGTCCCTGGTAGTAGATCTGATCGCCTGCGCGCCCGTCGTCCTTGCCGCGGAAGAAGTGGTTGAACCCGACCTCGTACAGTGACGCGGCAGACGCATACGTCGAGAGGTGACCACCGATGCCCTC
>VBGJ01000212.1 GCA_005880445.1 Chloroflexota bacterium
CCGTCTTGTAGAGGTCGGCGACCGGACGCGTGGCCGCGCGCTCGCCACCGAGGATCACCCAGCCGATGCGAGACGGATCGGCGTAGGGATGATCGGGCGTGCTGCCGGGGCCGAACTGCGGTGCATAGACGATGCGACGGCCCGTCTCCGCGACCAGGCGATCGACGGTGCCCACGGCGACCGTGGAGCACACGATCGTGGTGCCGGCGCGAAGCCATGACACCACCTCGTCGACGGTCCGCGTGTCGCACGCGCCGTCTTCCCCCTCCGGTGTCGGCACCGCAACGAACGCGAAGTCGGCCTCGCGCACCTGCTCCGCGTCACCGATGCCGAGCGGGCTGTCATACGGCAGGGCATCCGGAAACAGACGGCAGAGGCTGCGTCCAAGTGCGCCGTGCCCGATGACCCCTATGGTCGGTCTGGTGCGAGCGCGCATCACGGTCACGGCGCCTTCCTGGCCAGGGCGCGCGCCGGGCGCATCGAGCGCACCACCCCGCCCACGCCGTCCGCCATGCGGATCGCGCGCCTGCCGCGCAGATGCAGGACCTCGGCTTCGGCCACCTCGAGCTCGGCCGTGAGCTGCATCTCCAGCTGCGCCGCCATCGCTCGCGCGACGTGGAGCTCGGCGGTGACGCGCGCCAGCCGTGCGTCGGCGAGGCGCCGCTCGCGAGCCACCATGTCGCCGGCCGTTTGCAGGAACCGGCGCTGCGCGGGAGCGGGTGACGTGAGCGCATCGCGCACCCTCTCCTTGTATCGCCGCCAGTCCACGTGCGCGCGCGCGGTTCGCACCGCGACGGTCGACAGCGCATCGAGCTCGGCGGGTGACTCGAGCAGGCGCTCGATGGCACGCGGCATGGCGTCGAGCGAGTCGACGAGGACGGCGCCATGCTCCGCATCGAGATCGGTTGCATACCGATTCGTGGACAGCGCGACCGGCACCGTCCCCATCGCACGCGCTTCGCGCTGGATTCGTGAGTCGCCCTCGATGCGCGACGGCCAGACGAGGATGCGCGCCCGCCCGAGGGCAAGCGGCAGCAGCCCGTTGTCCTGCTGCGGGATGGTCAGGCACGACGCGTCGACCTTCGCGGCGACTGCGCGCGCCAGCTTCGCCCAGCGATTGGCGGCGACGACCGCTATGTCGTGCGTCTTCGCCACCAGGTCTGGAAACGGCACGGGCGTACCCGAACCCAGCTCGCGGCACTCGATTCCGGCGCGGATG
>VBGJ01000213.1 GCA_005880445.1 Chloroflexota bacterium
CAACTCGTTCTCTGGCGCGGCCGACTTCGCCGGCACCAGCATCACCTGGGGTGATGGCAGCCTTGCGACGGCGGCCACGGTGACGCTAAGCGGCGGCACCTTCAGCGTCACGGGCACGCACACCTATGCTGAGGAGGGCGCGTACATCGCCACCGCTCACATCGTCGACGACGGTGGCTCGACGGCCAGCGCCACCGACGCGGCCACCGTGGGCGACGCGTCCTTGAGCGCCACCAACGGCGCTGGCGTGACGGCCACCGAGGGAACCAGCACGGGCCCGGTGACGGTGGCCACCTTCACCGACGCCAACCCGGGGGCCACGGCGGCCGACTTCGCCGGCAGCACGATCGCCTGGGGCGACGGGAGCGGCTCGGCGGCCACGGTGACGCTGAGCAGCGGCATCTTCAGCGTCAAGGGCTCGCACACCTACGCCGAGGAGGGCAGCTACACGGCCACCGCCTCCATCGTCGACGACGGCGGGGCCACGGCCAGCGCCACCGACGCGGCCACCGTGGCCGACGCGTCGCTGACCGCCACGCCTGGGAGCGCGATCAACGCTCTGGTGAACACTTCGACAGGCACCGTCACCGTGGCCACGTTCACCGATGCAGATTCAGGTGGGACTTCCACCGACTACAGCGCCAAGATTGACTGGGGCGATGGATCGCCGACATCGAGTGTCTCTCCGAGTGGCAGCGGACCGTTCTCGGTCACCGGCAGCCACACGTACGCGACCCTCGGGACGTATAGCGTTACCGTGACCAACACCGACGTGGGAGGCAGCACCGCAAAGGCCACACTCGTTGCTCACGTGAACCCCATCCCGGTGTCAATCATCAACGTTTCAGCTGCCGCGGCCAGCCCCAATCCGACAATCCAGTTCAGTGACACGGTCACCCTTAGCGCAACTGTCACCGCGGTCAACGCAAACGGCGGTGCGCTCACCGGCTTTGCTCCGACGGCAGGCGTCGTCTTCTGGGTGAATGGCAATCCCGTCATTGGAACGCCCGCGGTCACGGTCAACACCGCCACGGGTACCCAGACTGTCACGCAGACCATCCGCCTCGACCAGACCGTCATTCCCAACGGCGTTCCCACAGGTAACGCGACATGGTCCTATCCCATCACCGCCAAGTTCACGAGCTCCAACCCGAACTACACCAACGCGACCGGTTCCGGGAGCCTGTCCGTCGGACGCGAGGGCACGGGAATCGCGAGCAGCGTGCTCAGCTACTCCGGTGACAACTATGTGCTCGACACCGCGACCGCGAACGTCGGCGTCGTCGTCGAGCAGCGCGATCCTGCCACGGATAGCGAGTACATCGACTACTCAAAGTCGACCGTCTGGGTCCGTTTCGACGTCTGGAACCCCTTGTCGTACCCCTCCGGCACCCCAATGATGACGGTGTTCGCGCAAGTGCAAAACGCCGGTGACTGGTCGACCACCGGCCATGGCGCCGCACAGACTTCGCTCGGCATGATGCTCACCGACGGCTCTTACATGGTGGTGGCGAACCTGGTCCTCGGTAACGGATCCATCGTCGGAGCGCTAGACCCGTACATCAGCGGCGATCAGGCGATTGCGATTCTCACGTCGTCGCCGGTAACCGGCTCGTTCGTGACGGGTGGTGGCTACATCAATCCGGACTCAACAGCAAACACCTCGAATACGCACGGCAACTTTGGCCTCACTGTCAAGTTCAACAAGAGCGGGACCAACCTGCAGGGCAACGCCGTCTATGTCTACCGGATGTGGATGGACGTCACGACCGGAGTCACCTGCACGGGAGTGGGCGGCCCGAATTGTCGTTATGTCGACATCGTCGTCAAGAGCAACAGCCTCACGGCCCTGAGCGTCACCCCGACGAGCTCGACAACGGGCACGGCTGCGGTCACCGGTAAGTTCTCCGTGCAATACAACGATGCCCTTACCGGCCAGCAGTACACGCAGTTCGGCTTCGGCAACGGCACGTTCCAGATCAACGTGACGGACGGTGGTTCGGGCGGGTCCAAGGACATGTCCGCCGACGCCATGCGCAGGTCAGACGGCACCATCTTCCACCTGAGCTCGGGTACGACGGTGGATAACACCGGCTCCGCCACGCAGGTCATCCTCGGCGGCGGCAACATCACAGTGCACCAGTAGCTGCCACCCCAAAAGGCGGCCAACTCCGGCAGTGTTATGCCAAGTAGCATAATGCTTACATGGCCAACCCCTTCCAATTCGGCCGCGCCGTCGCTACGGCAAGACCAGCCTCCTGAAGACGGCCGTCCGCTCCATCAACGACTCCGGCGGCCACGCGGCCATGGTCGACCTCATGCTCTGCGCCGACCGGCGTGCGGTCGCCGACGAAGTCCGCAAGGCACTCCTGCCGCTGTCGCGCGGCTGGCTCGCAAATCGTGTCGCGCAGTGGCGCGAGCTCGTCGCCAGCCGCATCCCCCACCTCGCCATCACGCTGGAGCACGGCGGCTACGAAACGACCTTCCGTCCCGTCGCGCGCGACTACGACTGGGGCGACGCCATCGCTTCGACCATCAGCCTGATGGCGAAGCTCGGCACGCGCGACGCTCCCGTGGCGCTGGTCATCGATGAGTTCCAAAAGATAGCGAGCATCGACTCCGGGCTCGCGGGAGTCTTCAAAGCCGTCGTCGACCGCACCCAGGGCATGTCACTCGTTTTCTCCGGCAGCCGGCGCCACCTTATGCACGACCTCTTCACCCACGACGGCGCGCCGCTCAAGGGTACCGGCATGCTCATCGCCCTCGACCTGATCGCGCGCGACGAGATGGTGCGTTTTCTTACGCAGCGCGCCGGCGGCGCGGGCAAACCCATGTCGGACGGCGTCGCGGAGTCGCTCTTCGACGTCGCGCACGGTGTGCCCAACACCGTGCAGCTCTTCGCGTTCTGGGCGTATCAGGAAGCAGACCGGCGCATCGACGACGAGGCTGTCGCGCGCGGCATCGCGCTGGCGGTCGATGCGGTCGCTCCAGAGCTGGCGGTCACGTTCTCCGAGTTGTCGTCCGTGCAGCAGCGAATCGTGCTGGTGCTTGCGCGCGAGGGTGCGATAGCGCACCCGTACGAAGCGTCCTCGCTCGCGGCGTTCGGTGTCGAGCAGCCCGCGACTGTTTCGAAGGCACTGCGGCGCCTCGAGGAGAGCGAGATCGCATGGTCCACTGCGCGTGGATGGCAACTTGTCAACGCGGCGTTCGAGCAGTGGCTGCTGCGCGATGAGCGTTGACGGGTGCGCGGATCTGACTTTGTGTAGTTCCGGCACCCGTTTGACGAATTAGTACCGGCTCAGATTTGACACGACCCTCAGCTGACAGCTGCACGAGAGGGTCGACTTCTCCAGATCACCTCCTTTTTGGCGTCTCCACCAACGTAGCGCTGTCCGGGTGCGCCACGAGGGTGGGTTCTGAGCAGTGCGTCGCCCAGGTAGAAGCGGATGACATCGCCCTCGGCCACGACGGTGACCTCTCGTCCAGCGAAGCGGCGACCGACGTTGTACTGAACGCTGGCCACGCCGACGGTGCCGTGTGGATGCACTTTGCGGGTAATCCTGAACGGATCGTCGATGGTGGGTTCGTCCGGCACCGACGCGAGCTCTGCCTCTGCCGCCGCCGGTTCTGCCGCCCGCGAGGCCTCGTCGTACCGGAATCGCTCGGCCGGCGTCAGCATCCCCAGAGCCTGATGCGGACGCTCAGTGTTGTAGTGGTGCACGTAGGCGTCGATCGCCTGCTGCGCCGCCTCGAGCGTGGTCAAGCCGTTGCCGTGCAAGAGCTCGCTGCGCAGCGTGCGATGAAACCGCTCCACCTTGCCGCACGTGGTCGGCGAATGTGGTGCTGCCAGCAAGTGGCGGATGCCACGCTCACGGCAGATGCGGTCGAACAGCGGCGTGGTGGGAAACGCCGCATAGCGGCCGGTGAACACCTTGCCGTTGTCGGTGAGGATCTGATCGGGAATTCCGTGACGCCGCGAGGCTGCGTTGAACCCTGCGCACACCGAGCGCGAGTCGGCTCGCGCCATCACCGCGCCGCACACACAGAAGCGGGAGTGGTCGTCGATGCCCGAGAGCATCGACAGCAGCAGGCCGTTGGCGAGGCGGAAGCCGACCATGTCCATCTGCCAGAGCTCCATGGGCCGGGTGCGCTCCCATCGGCGGTACTCGACCCGTCGACGGCGCCGCACGACCGGCTCGATCAGTCCGTTGCGCACCAGGGCGCGGCGGCCATCTGATGCGGACAGGAGGTCGGTTTGCTGCGTCGATCCACCAGTCCGCCCAAGCCGCCGGTGTGGTACCGCGCTAGCCAGCTGTGCACGGTCTGTCGGCTGATCCCGTATTGGGCGGCCACGGCCGTGACCGGAAGGCGGTCCACCACGACCGCCAGGACGATGCGATAGCGCTGCTCCACGACGCTCAACTCCACAAGCATCCCGGCCTCCTTCCGTGGCGCTCGGCGGTTCGCCGAAGCTCATCGAAAGCCGGGCGGCCGTGTCAACCAAGAGCCGGAACCGCGAGTCGGATGTAAAGCACGTACCGGAACTCCGGTGTCGGCCCAGAACCGGACCCACACAGCGCGGATCTGACTTCTCTTTGTCCGTGTTTTGTCCGACCCTCCACGAACATGCGTTCGATACAATATCGTGCATGCATTCGCCGCACACC
>VBGJ01000109.1:0-3915 GCA_005880445.1 Chloroflexota bacterium
GTCTGTCGTGGCGTCGTAGTACCAGATCTGCAGCTGGTTGCCGTACGTGGTGACGCCGCTGTTCCACCCGACCGTGTCGGTCGTGGTGCGACCACCACCACCCGAGGAGCCGGATCCATCCAGGGTCTCGAAGTTCCATCGGACCGTGTCCCACCACGCGTGGCGCAGCGCATGCGATGTGACGTCGTAGTAATAGACCTGCACCTGATTGCCGTAGACCGTCACCGCGTTGTACTGGCCGACGTCGTCAGTGGTGGTGCGGCCGCTGCCGCCGGCGGAACCGGAACCATCGAGGGTCTCGTAGTTCCAGCTGCTCCCGGTCCACCACGCGTGGCGCATGGCAAGCGATGTCGCGTCGTAATAGAAGACCTGGATCGAATTGCCGTACAACGTCACCGCCGTGAACTGACCCACGCTGTGCGTCCCGCAGCCCGCGTACACGCAACCGGGGCCATCGAGCGTCTCGAAGTGCCATGCGCCATCAAACCACGCGTGGCGCAGTGCGCCCATTGAGATGTCGTAATAGAAGTCGTTCATCTGGCCGCTGTACACGAGAGCGGCGTTGAAGCGGCCGACGCTGTCGGTGGTGCGACCACCGCCGCCACCAGAACCGGCGCCATCGAGCGTCTCCAGCTGCCAGCCGCTTCCGTTCCACACGGCGTGCCGCAGGGCGTGGAACGTGGAGTCGTAGTACCAATCGTGGGGCTGCCCGTTGAAGACGACTGAAGCGTTGTCGGTGCCAACATTGGCCAGCAGGTCCCCCGCGAGCACATTGGCGTCGAAGCTGCCCCAACCCGTGGCAAAGTCCCAGCCTGCGGTGGCCGGATACTTGCCGCCGTAAGAACCGGACAGGTCGTTGTTGCCGCTGGTCACGTCGTGGAACTGCCCGTTGCTGCGCTGGTTCTCATAGAGCGTGGGATTCGCGAAGCCAAGCGTGGGCTTGTGGTTCGCGACCGCATCCTGGTTGAGCAGAGCCGCGAATGCCGCCCACGCCGGCGCCCCTCCGCTCGTACCCCCGATCTCGGCCCAACCGATGTCCTGGCTGGTGTCGACATACGGCCCCGCTTCGATGTACACGGAGTAGCCGGTGTTGGGATCCGCGTCCAGCGCGACGTCGGGAACCTGGCGCTTGCCGTTGCTGTACGTGTTCGCGACGCCCGGACCTGTCTGCCAAGCTGGCCTAGGCCAGACCACGCTCAGACCGCCGCCGCTGCCGTTCCAGGTGGTCTCGGATGAGTACGCGTTGCTCCCCGTGAGATTCAGCGTGGTGCCGCCCACGCCCGTGACGTACGGATCCGCGGCCGGGTCGTTCACCGCGAGCTTGAATGAGCCGGTGCTTGGATAGCAGTCGATGTTCCCGTAGTCGCCGCTGGCGGCAAAGAAGCTCTGCCCCTGCGCCGCCGCCTGCTTGAAGATGTTCTCTTCGCTCTGCCTGAAGGACGGCGGCAGGTCCTGTTCGCAGTCTCCCCAGCTGGTCGAGTTGGTGCGGGTCGTGTCCGAGGTTACCATCGCGTTGTAGACGTCGAGGACGTTCGTCTCGGACGCATGCGCGGGATCGGGTCCCACCCACACCGTGATCCCGGCCGCGGGCGCGATGGCCTGGATCACTTCGATGTCGAACTCGGCCTCGTCCTCGCCGCTGGCCGGGGCGGTGGTGGGACATGCGGTCGAACCGCTGTCGACCGAGACGGAGGTTGGCGCAGGCGGCGTCAGGCTGTACTGAGTGTCGTACATGCTGATGTCGGTCTGGCAGAACGGTGCGAGCTCGAACAGCCCCACCGTCTGTCCAGAGCCGGCGTATCCGGCGGTGGCGAGCGGGTTGACGTCGTACGCCGTCTTGAGCTGCGCCGGCGTGTAGCCTCCGGCCGGGCCGCCGCCGGTCTGGGCGCGCAACAGCGCGCGAGAATGCCGCGGGGGATAGTGATTGTTGAGGCCGGCGACGCCGAGGATGTCCGGCGCCACGCTGGCAGGCAGAGACACCGCCGAGTCATTGGCGATGAACGTCCGGTTCATGTGGGCATCGTGGTACCTGCCGATCGACGTCCCGAAGGCACGCGCTGCAGCAGCGAGGCTTCCCTTGACGTCGATCACCTCGCGGTTCGCCGCAACCGCGGTGACGGTCAGCCCCTGTCCCTCGAGGTATGCCGTGACCGTCGACCGCCGCGATGAAGCTGTCCAGACTCGCGGCATTGCGCAGCGGCAGGGAGATCGCAAGCGAGACGATCGAATTTGGACTGGCGTCGCCCAGCCGGCTCGCGTCTGCGAGACCAGGCGCCACGGTTCCGTCAACCTGGCTCCGCTGAGCCGCCAGCCCGGGTCGGGCCACGGCAGCCCCACCGACGAGCGCGAGCGCAAGCGCGAGCCCCGCGAGAGCGAGGCGATAGCGTGTTGTGCGTTTCATTCCATTCGACCGTTGCTGCATGAACCCGGCCGAGTATGCAACGCCCGTGGCGAAACGGAGTGCCTTGTCGTCAAACTTGTGCGCCCGGGCGGCGGCCCGAACAAGAGCGACCGATGGCAGGAGGCGCAGAAGTGGCCGAGGCAGTGGTCTATGAGCCGTACAGCCCCGAATGGGCGCAGGCGTACAAGGACGAGATCAACAGATCACCGATCTACAAGCAGGCGGCTGCCGGATGGGAGGGCAGCGTGGGCCTGGTTGTGCTTGCGGAGCCGGACAAAAACGTGCCCGAGGATCGAGGCATCTTCATGGACCTCTGGCATGGCGAGGCTCGCGACGTGAAGGTCGTCAGCCGGGCCGAGGCGGAGAAGGCTGACTACGTCATCACCGGCTCGTACTCGCGCTGGAAGAAGGTCGCGAAGAAAGAGCTCGACGCGACCAAGGGGATCATGCTCGGCCAACTCAAGCTGCGCGGCAACTTCCCCACCATCGTGCGCTACACGAAGGCATCGCAAGAGCTGACCGAGTGCACGACTCGCGTGCTCGTGAAGTGGCCCGACGAGAGCTAGACGCTGAACGAGTCCAGCACTGACGCGACCGGCCGGCTTCTCGTCGTAGGCGCCGGCACCATGGGTGCGCAGATCGCGCTGCAGGCCGCGCTGCACGGCGTCGATGTGTCGCTCTTCGACGTCGACCAACCGAAGCTGCAGCATGCCATCGCATCCAACCGGCAGTGGATGGAGCGGCGCGTCGAGAAGGGCAAGCTGGACTCCGAGCATGCCGAAGCCGCGGCAGCACGCGTGCACCCCGGCGCGGACCTCGCCGCCGCCGCAGGCGATTGCGCGTGGGCCATCGAAGCCGTGGTCGAGGACGCAGCGGTCAAGCGGCAGGTGTTCGCCGACCTGGACGCGCACCTTCCGGCGAGCGCGGGCATCGCGACGAACTCGAGCAACATCGTCGTCTCGCGCCTTGCCGACGCAACGCACCGGCCCGAGCTCTGTTGCAACATGCACTTCTTTCATCCCGTGCTCGTGATGGACCTCTGCGAGGTGGTGCGCGGACCGCAGACGTCCGACGAGACGGTGCGGCGCGCGCTGACGTGGTCGCGCCGCATGGGACGCACCGCGATCGTGGTCGAGCGCGAGATCGACGGCTTCATCGTCAACCGCATCCTCGGGGCGGCGTCGCGCGAGGCGTTCGCGCTGCTCGCGGATGAGGTGGCGACGGTGGAGGACATCGACACGGCGACGCGGACCGGGCTCAACTGGCCCATGGGGCCGTTCGAGCTCTCCGACTTCTCCGGGCTGGACACCGTGCTGGGGGTGCGGCGCGACCGCATGCAGCGCGAGCACCAACCGGGGGACGAAGCAACCGTCGCGATCCTCGAGCGGCTCGTCGCGTCCGGCCGCCTGGGGCGCAAGAGCGGTCGCGGCTTCTACGACTACTCGGAGGATCCGCCGGCGCCGCTGCCGCTGCCCGACTGAAGGCGCAGCTCGGCGAGCCGCGCGCGCGGGAGC
>VBGJ01000109.1:3946-14576 GCA_005880445.1 Chloroflexota bacterium
TGAGACCGACCCAGCCGGTCAGCAGCCGGCCGGCGGCCTGGCCGGGCCATGCGGCGGCGGCGCCGTCCGCGGCGGCCGCCCGCGCCAGACACCACCCGAACGCGGGCGCCAGGAGCACGAGGTCGTGGGCGAGCACGTGGGGGGAGGCCACCAGTGAAAGGGCCAGCGCCCCGGCCAGGGCGGCCTCGAGGCGCATCGGCCGTCCCGCGGAGCGGGCGCCCAGCACGGCGCAGCCGGCGAGCGCGACCAGCGAGCCCGCCAGGCCTAGTGCAGTCGCCCCGCCGCCGGTCCCGAGCCAGGACGCGGCAAGGCCCGCCGTGCCGACCGTGCTGGTGGCGGGTGTGTTGCCGAGGGCGAAGATCAGCGACGAGACGAAGCCGCCAAACGCCGCCGGCCCCGCGGTGAGCAGGGATGCAGCCACCGCGGTGGCGGCCCCCATCGCCGCCCCGGCCACGGCGCGCCAGTCACGGCGGGCCACGAGGAAGACGGCGAGCCCGACCGCCAGGTGCGGTTTCGTGGCGGCGAAGCCGAGCGCCAGACAGAACCCGGCCCAGCCGGCACGGTCGCGCCGCCACAACGCGTAGGCGGCCGCCAGCCCGAGGGCCGCGACGCCGTCGATCTGGCCCAGCAGCAGGAACGAGAACGTGGCGACGCCGGCCAGCCCCAGCGCGACGGCGCCCCACCGCACCGCCGAGTGCATCCCCCGCGGCCAGGGTGCGGCACGGCACGCGATCACGATTGCGAGGGCCAGCAGCGCCAGCTGGCAGAGCGACCACAGGCGAAAGGCGGTGCCGGGATCGGTGAGCGTGAACGGCATCGCGAGCAGCGCGCTGGTCGGCGGGGTGATGAACGGCAGGTCGATCACGGTGCCCGGGGGCAGCTGCTGCAGGTGGCGGGCGTGCTCGGCGCGCTGGTCGTACAGGCTCGCTCCCTGCCCGTCGCGCACCAGCTGCGCGGCCACGTACGAGGCGGAGAAGTCGGTGCCGCGCTCGCGCAGGGGCGAGACCTGCGCCCACGCGACCAGGTAATACGCGAGCAGCGCCGCCGCTGCGGCTGCGGCGCAGACCACCGCGGTTCGGGTTCGCACAGTCATCGCTGTGCCGGATTCCTACCACCGACCGCTGCGGAGCGACGGCGGCGTTGCCGTATTGCTTCCTATACTCGCCACGAGGAGATGTCGGACTCGTTCGAGAAGATCGACCACGTCGGCATCGCCGTCGCCGACCTCGACTCGGCGGTCGCCGCGTATGAGCGACTCACCGGCTCTGCGCCGGCCCATCGGCAGGTCGTCGAGTCAGACGGCGTCGAGGCTGTGATGTTCGAGGTGGGCGAATCGCGGATCGAGCTCCTGGGGAGCACGCGCCCCGACTCGAAGATCGCCGGCTTTCTGGCGAAGCGCGGCTCCGGCCTGCACCACGTCGCGTACGGCGTGCGCGATGTGCAGGAGGCGCTCGACCGCTTTTCCGGAATGGGTCTTCAGCTGCTCGACGACTGCCCACGGCGCGGCGCCGCCGGCCGGCTGGTCGCATTCATGCATCCATCGGCGGCCGCGGGCGTCCTGACCGAGCTCTGCCAGCCCGATTCCGGTCCGTTGCCGGAGCACACGTGACGGACACGGACGAGGAGGGCCGGCCCGTACCGCCGGTCGAGACCGACTCCGGGCTGCCGCTGGAGCCCTACTACACTGACGGAACCGTGGCCCCATGGCCGCCGCCGGGTGAGCATCCCTTCACGCGCGGCGTCCGTGCCGACGGCTATCGCCCGCGACTCTGGACCATGCGCCAGTACGCGGGATTCGGCAGCGCCGAGCAGACCAACGAGCGCTTTCACTACCTGCTGCGCGCCGGGCAGACGGGGTTGTCCGTGGCGTTCGACCTGCCCACGCAGATGGGCTACGACAGCGACGATCCGGTCGCGCATGGCGAGGTGGGCAAGGTCGGCGTCGCCATCGACTCGATCGAGGACATGGAGCTGCTCACGCGCGGCATCCCGCAGGACCGGGTGACCACGTCGATGACGATCAACGCGCCGGCGTCGATCCTCCTGCTCCTGTACGAGCTGGCGGCGGAATCGAAGGGCATTCCCTCGAGCGTCCTCGGCGGGACCATCCAGAACGACATCCTCAAGGAGTACGCGGCCCGGGGCACGTACATCTTTCCGCCGCGTCCGTCGATGCGTCTCGTCACCGACACGTTCGCGTACTGCGCGGAACGGCTGCCGCGCTGGAACACGATCAGCATCAGCGGATATCACATGCGCGAGGCCGGTGCGACCGCGCAGCAGGAGATCGCGTTCACGCTGTCGAACGGCATCGCATACGTGCAAGCGGCGGTGGATGCGGGGCTGCACGTCGAGGACTTCGCGCCGCGTCTCAGCTTCTTCTTCAACGTCAGCAACGACTTCTTCGAGGAGGTGGCAAAGTTTCGCGCCGCCCGCGCCATCTGGGCCGGCGTGATGCGAGAGCGCTTCGCCGCGACGAGCGCTCGCAGCCAGGCGCTCCGCTTTCACGCGCAGACGAGCGGCGCCTCGCTGACCGCGCAGCAGCCGCTGAACAACGTGGTGCGCGTGGCCATCCAGGCCCTGGCGGCGGTAGCCGGCGGCACCCAGTCGCTGCACACGAACAGCTACGACGAGGCACTGGCGCTGCCATCGGAGCAGGCGGCCGAGATAGCACTGCGCACGCAGCAGGTCGTGGCGTCCGAATCCGGCGCTGCGAACGTCGCCGATCCGCTCGGTGGCGCATATCTCGTCGAGTCGCTGACGCACCGGCTCATCGACGAGAGCCGGGACCTGATGCGCCGTGTTGACGAGCTCGGTGGTGCGGTGCGCGCCATCGAGTCGGGGTTCTATCAACAGCAGATCCAGGACTCGGCGTACCGCCACCAGCAGCTCGTCGAAGCCGGCGAGCGCGTGATCGTCGGCGTCAACCGATTCACCGAGACGTCGCAGCGCCCGATCGAGATTCTGCAAGTCGGCGCCGAGCAGGAGGAAGCGCAGGTGGTGCGCGTGCGACGTCTTCGCGCCGCGCGCGATCAGGCGCCGGTCGATCGCGCGCTCGACGCGCTGCGGCGGGGCGCCGAAGGCGACGCCAACCTGCTGCCGCTGCTGCGCGACGGACTCCTTGCGCGCGCCACGGTCGGCGAGGTGTGCGGGGCGCTGCGCGACGTGTTCGGCGTGTACCGTCCGTCGAGCGCGTTGTGAACCGAGCCCGCAGCGCGCTGGACTGCTGGTAGCCTTCGGTCATGCCCAGGACATCGCGAAAGGGCGTGCCGCCGGTCGGCGCGGGCGATCCCGCGCCCCTCGACGCGGCCGAGATTCACCCGCGTGTCGAGGAGGGTGACGGCGTCGCGCTCGGGGGCAAGGGCAGCGCCACCGAGCGCAAGATCAACGTGTTGCGCAAGCGTCGGTACGACGCGATTCACCGTGGTGGCGCCGCGGAGCGCTCGCAGCACGCCAAGGGCAAGCTGACCGCGCGAGAGCGCATCGACCGCCTGCTGGATCCGGGATCGTTCACCGAGCTCGACATGTTCGCGCTGCATCGCACGTCCAACTTCGGCATGGACGAGAAGCGCGTCCGTGGCGACGGCGTCGTCACCGGGTGGGGCACGATCGACGCGCGGCGTGTGTTCGTGTTCAGCCACGACGCGTCGGTCTTCGGCGGATCGCTCGGCGAGGTGTTCGCGGAGAAGGTGACGAAGATCATGGATCTCGCGTATCGCACCGGCTGCCCGTGCATCGGTATCAACGACTCCGGTGGCGCGCGCATCCAGGAGGGAGTGGTGTCGCTCGCCGGGTACGCGGAGATCTTCTACCGCAACGTGGAGTCGAGCGGCGTGGTCCCGCAACTGTCGCTGGTGGTGGGTCCGTGCACCGGCGGCGCGGTGTACTCGCCGGCGATGACCGACTTCGTCTTCATGGTGCGCCACATCGGGTACATGTTCATCACCGGACCAGACGTGATCAAGGTGACGACCGGGGAGCAGGTGACGTTCGAAGACCTGGGCGGCTCGGACGTGCACAACCAGCGGAGCGGGGTGGCGCACTTCATCGCCGACTCCGAGGACGACGCGTTCACGCAGATTCGCGACCTGCTGTCGTACCTGCCGGCCAACAACCGCGAACAGCCGCCGTACCGGCCCACGCTCGACGACCCGCATCGCGCCGATCCCGAGCTGCAGGCGATCATCCCCGACAACCCGAACCAGCCGTATGACATGCGTGCCGTGGTGATCCGAGTCGTCGACGAGGAGCGCTTCCTCGAGGTGATGCCGTTTCACGCGCAGAACATCATCTGTGGCTTCGCGCGTCTTGGCGGTCACACCGTCGGGGTCGTCGGCAACCAACCCCGCGTGCTCGCCGGTGCGCTCGACATCGACGCATCGATCAAGGCAGCTCGGTTCGTGCGCTTCTGCGACGCGTTCAACGTGCCGCTGGTGACCTTCGTCGACGTGCCCGGCTTCCTGCCCGGCACCGATCAGGAATATCGCGGCATCATCAGGCATGGCGCCAAGCTCCTGTTTGCGTACTGCGAGGCGACCGTGCCAAAGCTCACCGTGATCACGCGCAAGGCATACGGCGGCGCCTACGACGTCATGTGCTCGAAGCACATCCGCGCCGACTACAACGTCGCGTGGCCGACTGCCGAGATCGCGGTCATGGGCCCGCAGGGTGCGGTGAGCGTCGTCTTCAAGCGCGAGATCGCGCAGTCAGAGGACCCCAAGCACCGCACCGCGGAGCTGATCGACAACTATCGCGAGCAGTTCGCCAACCCATATACGGCGGCCGAGCGCGGTTACATCGACGATGTGATCGAGCCGCGCACCACGCGATGGGCGCTGATCAACGCGCTGCACATGGCGCAGAGCAAGACGGTGTCACGACCGGAGCGCAAGCACGGGAACATTCCGCTCTAGCCGCTGACGGGCGGATCCCAAGGTCGCCGCAAGCGGCGTGGCCACGAGCAGCCGCACCACGACGACGGTCACCACGAGCACCGCGAGCACCAGTGTGAAGTAGGCAAGGATGGAGGTCGCTCCACCGACGGCGATCTTGGTCACCAGCATCCTGCCGAAGAGCCACAGGAAGATGGGATGCACGATGTAGATGCCGAGCGACAGGTCGCCGAGAAACCGCAGTGATCGCGCCAGCGCCGGCGAGCCGCGCATCAGCATGGGCGCGGCGGCAAAGACCCACACCGCGATGCTGAACACCAGGAGCGGCAGCACGGGGTTGAGAAACGCCTCCGTGCCCTGCAGGTCCCCGGCCCACCGAGCGCCGGTGTAGCGGAGGTTCAAGAGCAGATAGCCCGACGCGCCGACGCCCACTGCCGATGCGCCGATGATCACCGACCGCAAAGTCGCACCGCCACTTTGTGACATCGAACGCGCCAGTAGTGCTCTGCCGACGGCGACACCCACCGCGAAATAACCGAGCCAGAACGGAAACAGCAAGAACCCGTACGTCAGCAGCAGCTGTTCCTGCCAACCATTCGGAAACGCCACCGTGATGCGAACCACGCACAGCGCGGTCTGCAGCGCCATGGCACCGATCGCGAGGCTCCACGACCACCGTCGCGGCCAGAACGCGAACACCACGTACATCTGCGGGATCAGCAGCAGGTACCACAGGTGCCCGAACCCGGTGCCGAATTGGTACGAGACGGCTGCGGGCGTGGCGCGCAGCGTGCCCGTGAGCAGATCGAACACGAGGAACACCGGCACCCACGCGAGCCAGGGGATGAGCGTGCGTGCCGCGCGGCGTCGCATGAACTGCAGCCCGAGATCACGCCCGCTGTACTGGTACCCGAGCAGGATGCCGGTCAGCACCATGAATGCCGGCACCGAGAAGCGCGTGATCGAGTTGACTCCCCCGAATGTCGACGCCGGGCCCCACGCGGATGAATGAATGAGCACGACGCCCACGGCGGCCACGACACGGAGCGCGTCGCTGGCGGCGAGTCGCGGTCGCGGCGATGAGGTGCGAACGGCGTCCGTGGGCGACGGCGCGACGCGAGCGGCGCTCACGAGCGGCGTACGCGTTGCAGCAGGCGGCGGCCCGCACCCCTGGATCTCCCTGCGTCGGCGGGCGCGGCATCGGGGTGATACGTCTCGTGCATCGGGTCCGGACGCCCCTGGGCGTGGTGCACCGCGGGGACGATGGCGCGCAGCGTCACCACCTGGATGGCGGCCGCCACCGGCACCGCGAGCAGCGCGCCGATGAGGCCCTGCAGCGCACCGCCGATGAGCAGCGCGAGCACGACCGCGAGCGCGGGCAGCGAGACCACGCGATTCATCACCAGCGGCACCACGGTGTTGCCGTCGATGAGCGCGATCAAGAGCATGATCCCCAGCACCAGCAATGCAAATGCGGGGCTGACGGTGAATGCCAGCAGCACGGGTGGGATCATGCCGATCGTCGGTCCGATGATGGGAATCGCGCCGGTGAT
Source organism: Chloroflexota bacterium (assembly GCA_005880445.1). GTDB lineage: Bacteria > Chloroflexota > Dormibacteria > Aeolococcales > Aeolococcaceae > CF-75. Next base: position 10,392 of record VBGJ01000109.1, read on the forward strand.
GGACGCGAAGATGCCGAGGAGGAGTGGGCTCGGCAGACCGAGGATCCAGCACGCGACACCGGTGCTCATGCCCAGCGCCACGGCGTTGATCACGACCGCGCGAACATAGCCACCGGTCCGATAGCCGATCTCGCGGAAGATGTCGGTCGCGACCGCCTGCTGGTCGACCGGTATCAGGTCGACGACGAAGTGCTTCAGCCGGTCGCTGGTCAGCAGCCACATGAAGGCGATGACGAGGACGAGCACGAAATCGACGGCGAGGGCGAAGATCGTGCCGCCGATGGTGAAGAGGATCTGCTGCGCGGCGCTCAGGATCTGACCGACCTGCTGGTTGATGTTGACGGTGAAGTGGAATTGGTTCTCCACGTTGTTGAAGAACGAGAGAAAGCCCTTCTGGTACGCGGGAAAATTGTTGGCGAGTGACGTGCCCTGGGTCACGATCCCCGGCACGAGCACCGCGACCAGCAATGCAGCGAACGCGGCCAGTCCGAGGTACACGATGAGGATGCCGGCCGGTGCCGGAATCCTGCGCTCGCGCAGCCAGTGGACGATCGGGCGGATGCCCTCGGCGAACACGATCGCGGTGACCGCGACGAGCACAGTCCCGAGCACCGTGCTCAGGAGGAACACGAGCCCGACGACCGCCATCAGGATGAGCCCCGCAGCCACCAGCGTCCGCACCGTGATCACCGGGCGTACGTGGTGCGCTGCTCCATCGGGCGCGCCGGGCGCTGCTTCCTGCGGCGCGGCGTGGGCGTCGTCGCCGGGCGGCTTTGCCGAGGGCATCGAGGTCAGGGTAAGCCCTGTACCGCGGTCCCGTACGCTTTGCGCCGTGAAATCGGCGCCGGCGCCTCGTCCGTGAGCGGGCTTGCACTACGGCGATTGGGCGCCTCGGGTCTCAGCGTCTCCGTCGTCGGCATCGGCTGCAACAACTTCGGCCGCCGTCTCGATGCGAGCGGCGCCGCGCGGGTCGTGCATGCGGCACTCGATGCGGGTGTGAACCTGTTCGACACCGCGGACATCTATGGTGGCGGCGCGAGCGAGGAGATTCTCGGCGCGGCGCTCGAGGGCAGGCGGGACCGCGCCGTGATCGCGACCAAGGTCGGTGGGGCGATGGGCGACTCGTGGGCGGAGCGCGGCGCGTCGCGCCGCTGGATCCGACTCGCGGTCGAGGCGAGCCTGCGCCGGCTGCGCACCGAATGGATCGATCTGTACCAGGTGCATTTTCCGGATCCGGAAACGCCGATCGAGGAAACGCTCGAGGCGCTCGATGAGCTCGTCCATTCCGGCCTGGTGCGTTACGTGGGGTCGTCGAACTTCGCAGGCTGGGAGATCGCCGACGCGGAATGGACCGCGCAGTCGCGACACGTGACGCGCTTCGTCTCGGCGCAGAACCGATACAACCTGCTGCAGCGCCAGGTGGAACGCGAGGTCATCCCCGTATGCCGGCGCCACGGCATCGGACTCATCCCGTACTACCCGCTGGCGGCAGGCGTGCTCACCGGCAAATACCAGCGCGGGGAGACGCCTCGCGCCGACACGCGATTGGGCCGCGTTCCGCAGCTTGCGAGCGAGCTTCTCACCGACCGCAACTTCGACATCGTCGATGCGCTGCGCGAGTACGCGGCGGCGCGTCACATCACGCTGCTCGACGTCGCCATCGGTGGCCTCGCGGCACAACCGCAGGTCGCGTCGGTGATCGCGGGAGCGATGACACCGGAGCAGGTGCACGCGAACGTCACGGCGGCGAGCTGGATCCCGAGCGCATCCGATCATGACGAGCTCGACCGCATCGCGCCACGACCTTCCGAATGACGCCTCGGCGGTTCTCTAGACTTCGCCGCCGATGAAGCTGCTCGAGTACCAGGCCCGGCAAGGCGGGCGGCATCGCTGTCGTGGCCACGCCGGAGGAGGCCCGACGCGAGGCGCAGCGCATCCTGTCGATGGACATCCGCGGCTACCCGGTGCGCAGCGTGTGGTGCGAGACCGGACTCGACATCGAAGCCGAGCTGTACCTCGGCATCACGCTCGACCGCGACCGCCGCCGGCTCGTCGTCATCTTCTCGGCTGCGGGCGGCATGGACATCGAGCAGGTCGCCGCGGAAACACCCGAGCGCATCGCCAAGCTCTGGCCGGACCCGTTCGCCGGCCCGCTGTCCTTCGAGATGCGCGAGCTGGCGTTCAACGGGCTTTCGCACGCGCCGCAGCTGCGCGCGCGCGCCGGCGTTCTGGCGTCCGGCTTGGCATCGGCCGGCCGCGCCCTGTACGGGCTCGCGGTCTCGCTCGACGCGTTGACATGCGAGATCAACCCGCTGGTGCTCACGCCGAGCGGTGCGCTCGTCGCCGCCGACGGCAAGCTGGAGATCGACGAGAACGCCGAGTACCGCCATCGCGACGTCGCAGCCGAGATCGCCGCGGACCAGAGCGCCGACGGCTCGAGCGGTGAGGATCCGTTCGAGGCGGAGGCTCGCCGCCGCGGGCTGACGTACGTGCACCTCGACGGCACCGTCGGGTGCATCGGAAATGGAGCGGGATTGACCATGAACACGCTCGACCTGGTCAAGCAGCAGGGAGGCGAGCCCGCGAACTTCCTGGACATCGGCGGCGGCGCGAACGCGGAGAAGGCGCGCAACGCGCTGGAGATGGTGCTGCTCGATCCAAACGTGCGCGGTGTGTTCATCAACATCTTCGGCGGCATCACGCGGGGCGACGAGGTGGCGCGCGGGATCATCGCCGCGCGTGACGAGCTGCACATCACGAAACCGCTCGTGGTGCGGATGACGGGGACGAAGGAGGAGGAGGGGCGCGCGCTTCTGCAGCGTGCCGGCATCGTGCCCGCCACCAGCGCGATGGAGGCGGCGCGCACGATCGTCGAGCTGACCAAGGACGGCGCGCGATGAGCGTGCTGGTGGATCGCGAGAGCCGTGTCGTCATCCAGGGGATCACGGGGCGCGAGGGCAGCTTTCACACCGAGCAGATGCGCGCCTTCGGCACCAACGTCGTCGCGGGCGTGTCGCCTGGCAAAGGCGGCGGCGCGCAGAACGGCGTTCCCGTCTTCGACACCGTGAGCGATGCGGTGCGCGCGACCGGCGCGAACGTGGCCGGCGTGTTCGTGCCACCGGCGTTCGCTGCGGACGCGATCATGGAGGCAGCGGCGGCGCACGTCGCGCTCACCGTGTGCATCACCGAGGGGATCCCGGTGCACGACATGGTGCGCACGACCGAGCTCGTGCAGCGGCACGGCGTCATGCTGCTGGGTGCGAACTGCCCCGGCATCGTCACGCCCGAGCAGTGCAAGGTCGGGATCATCCCCAACCACATCAACGTCGCCGGGCCGGTCGGCATCGTCGGTCGCAGCGGCACCCTGACGTATGAGGTGATCCAGGGCCTGGGCCAGGCAGGGCTGGGTCAGACGACGTCGGTCGGCATCGGCGGTGATCCGGTGCTCGGGCTGGGGTTCACCGATGTGCTCCGCCGGTTCGCGGAGGACGGTGAGACGCGCGCCGTGGTGATGATCGGTGAGATCGGGGGGTCGGACGAGGAGAATGCCGCCACCTGGATCCGGGAGGCGGGGTTCGACAAGCCGGTGGTTGCCTTCATCTCCGGTCGCACCGCTCCGCCGGGCAAGCGCATGGGCCACGCCGGCGCCATCATCAGCGGCGGGACCGGAACGGCGCAGAGCAAGATCGACGCGCTCAGCGCCGCCGGCGCCGCGATCGCCGACACGATCGAGGAGGTCGTGCGTCTCACAGGGGAGAGGCTGGGAAGACGGGTGGTGGCCGGCTCCTGACTTCGGTACAGCGGTGCTATAAGGTACGGATGAAAGGAAGGTTCGCCGGCGTCCTCCTGGTGTTGGGAGCGATCCTGATCGCCGCCGGCGTGTTCCCCACGTGGGTGACGGTGGGGGCGTCGAGCCAATCCCCGATAGGCACCGTCAGCGTCACCACCGGCTACAACGGGTTCTCCACGGCGTCCTCGAACGTGGACGCCATCGTCAGCCTGGCCATCGCCGGGGTGCTCGTGTTCCTCGCCTTCACGCTTGCACTCTGGGCGACGCTGATCAACCGGGCACTTGCATTCCTGGCAGGGATCGTCGCGCTGCTTTGGGCCGGTGTGCTCGCACTGGTGCTCAGCTCGTGGGGGCGAGATGCGATCAGCACCCTGGCGCCCACCGTGACCCACGGC
>VBGJ01000214.1 GCA_005880445.1 Chloroflexota bacterium
TGGCATTCGTGTGGGACCACAACCTCGTGCACGACATCCTGGTGGCGGGGGTCAGGCGGCCACTTGTCGGGCTGGTCGGAGTCATGCGTTTTGAGTTCGGCCTCGTCGGCGTGTTGGTTCTGCTGACGATGGTGGGTGTGCTCTGCAACATGATCGCTGCTGCGCGGCGGGATCGTCCGCGCGATGCGTTCGTGGTCATCCTCGCCATCTCGTGCATCGGCGTGCACTTCGGTGGTCCGTACGTCGCCGTGTTCGCGTTGCCAGGTCTGGCCAGACTTACAGCCGTTGCATCGCCCTGGTGGGCGGTCGGCACCACGTTCGTCTACGCGGCGCTACTCGATGTTGCGTCACTCACGACCGAGTTCGGCTCGGGCCAGGGCATCAGTCTCGCCGTCATCTTCGCGCCGCTCATGGTCGCGGTGCTGCCGTTGTGGCTCCTGTACCGGCCGCTCGGCGCAACGGAGCGCACGCTCACTCCGGAGTTGACCCTGCCCGCAGCCGCCGAAGCGGCGTAGGAGACCAGGGCGACGGATGCGCGATAAAGAGCCGGTTCAGAGCTCTTTCCTCATCTGTACCGACGTCTCACGATAACCGAGGCTTGCATACAGGGCTCGCGCAATCGCGTTGTGCCCGAAGACGTTGAGCGCAATCGCGTGGAGGCCGTTGCGTCGCGCTTCGTCTTCGGCCAGCCGCATCGCCGCTCGTCCGTAACCGCGCCCCCTCAGCGCCTCATCCACGGCGATGTCGTAGACGAAGCCGACGCCGGCCTCGGCGCGCGGATTCCGCAGCGCCAGCCAGAGCCAGCCCACCGATTGTCCATCCGCTTCCATCCTGAAGATCAATTGACCCGGAGTTGCGAGCCCTTCCGGAAGAAGTTCCGCGGCGTCGCGTCGCCCTTTCTCCTCCGCCGCCTCCCGGCTCATGCTCCCCGACGCCACGAGCTCGTCGACATACGCTTCGAGTTGAGCCGCTGAACATTGCGCGTACTCCTCGGCGTTCGGGTGGCGCTGCGTCACAGTCATTCGGCAATCCTGGCCTTCCCGGCAAGGTCTTGTGCGCAAGATCCGTAGGCGGAGTACGTCTTTATCCTGCGAGGGGCATCACCATGTCGGGGAGGGCCCAACATGCCCGGCTGTGCCAGGTCGGTCGCGGCAGCACTGGCGCCGCTGATTCTCTTGTTCGCCTCTGCCGTGGGCACCGCTGCCTCCGGCACCGGCACCAGCCCGTGCGATCAGGCGTCGTCGCCCATCTGTGGGGCGGCCCTGGGTCCACTGCGCGATGTCACGGCCGCGTGGCGCTGGTACCAGCCTGCGCTGGTGCAGCCGATACCCGTGTCCGACTACGCCTCGGATCCCGAGGATGCGCCGCCGCCGCTGGGGGTCGGCCCCTGTGGTGGCGAGACCGCGTCGCCCGCGAGCAACGGACAGCAGGTCCCGCCTTCGACCCTTGCCGCGCAGCCGCCACGCGGCGTGCCGGCTCCGCCAGGGTCACACGGGCCGTACTGCCTCCTTCGATATCTGGCCAGCGACTTCACCCCGCTGTGCTCGGGATGCCATCGGATCCTGCTCGACTTCGCCGCGATGCCGGCCGGCACCTCGGCGCAGCCGCACCCCGACGGTCAC
>VBGJ01000094.1 GCA_005880445.1 Chloroflexota bacterium
GGCCTCGGCGGCGCGGTCGTGGGCATGCTTGCCAACGGGCTGGTCAACCGCACTTCGGTGCAGCGGCGGAGGTCGGCGTGGGCGCAGGTGGCCGTCGACCACGGCGTGCAGGAGAGTCTCGTCCGCCTCGCCACCGCGGTCGGCGCCGATCGAGCCTTTGTGCTGCCGCCGGGTGGTGACGCCTTCGCCGCACTTCCCGCGGGCGTCGTCGCGCACGCGGTGACCGAACGACGCCCCCTGCTGATCACCGAGGCGGCCTCGTATCGGGCGCAGCCGCGCAGCAACATCGAGGCGATGTCGCGCTTGGTCGTGCCGGTGGTCGACGCCCAGGCCGACGCGGTGGTTGCCGTGGTCGTCTGCGAGCGGCTGGCTCCCCGCGGCTTCGACGCTGCCGCGCTCGAGACGGCGACACGCGCCGTCTCCGACCTCGTGCCGCCGCTGGCCGCGGCCGCGACAACGGGAACGCGCACGGAGCCCGGCTCCACGCACTCTGCGGCGAGCAGCCCGGCTCGATGAGCCGGCGCCGGGGAGCGCTCCTGACCGCCGTCGGGTTCGTCCTCGTGATGCTGGTGTGGCGCGAGCTCCCCGCAGCGGCACCGCCTGTGTACGACGGAATCTGTGTGGCTGATCCGTATCGCACGCTGGGCCATTCGCCGGCGCCGTCTTCTGCGACGAAGACATACCCACCTGCGAAGGACTTCCCCACGTCGGAGGTGATCACCGACGAGAGCCCTGCGCAGGTGCAGGTGCTGATGATGATGGACACGTTCAGCGCGCCCAACACCTCGGTGACGGTGAGCATCACGCCGATGGCAGCCCCTGCGCCGCCGCCGTCCGGGCTCGCGCTCGACGGCAACGTCTACCGGATCAGCGCAGTCGATGCGTCGGGCAAGTTGCTGCGGCCTGCATCGCAGATGCCCATTACCGTGCTGCTCCGTGCCACGGCATCGAGCCCTGCGAAGACGATGTACGTCCACAGCAGTGGCACGTGGCATCAGCTCAGGACGTTCAGCGCCGGATGCGGTGACTCGTTCGAAGCCGTGTCGACAACGCTGGGCGACTTCGCGTTGTTCTACGCAGGAGGGCCGCCCGGCAACACGGGCGGCGGCTTCCCCGTGGCACCCGTTGTCGGGGTGCTCGTGGTGGTGGTGATCGCGGCAGGGCTCGGCCTGGTGCGCCTCAGCGGGACACGGCGATCGCGATGAGTGTCGACGCGATCCCGCGCGCGGTGACGCGACAGATTGCCGCAACGCACTGCGCACTGCTCGTGATCGGCATTGCCGTGGCCGCGTTGTTGCGCGCCGTCACCGGTGGCGCCGACGCGGCGGCCTCCAAACCGGCTGCGCTTGTGTTTGCCGCAGCGCTCCTTGTGCTGGTACGCACCGCGGGATGGCGAGCGGAGAAGTGGCGCGCGGTTGATGTCGCGGTGGGTATCGGGGGCGCGGCGCTCCTGCTGGGAGCGTGGCTTGCAAACGGTGGCCATCTCTGGCTGTTGGCGCCACAGCACGCCGCAGATCTGGCCGTGTGGTCGCTGGTCGTGACCGCGGTGGCCGTGACCGAGGAATTCGCGTTGCGCGGCGCGCTCTTCGCGGCGTTGGTGCGATGGAACGGTGTGTCCACCGCGGTTGCGGTGACATCCGTCGTGTTCGCGCTCATCCACGTGCCGCTGTACGGATGGCAGGCCGTGCCACTCGACTGCGCCGTGGGCGTGCTGCTGGGTGGGCTGCGCGTGCTCACCGGCGGCGTCGCAGCGCCCGCGCTCGCGCACGCGCTCACCGATCTGGTGGCCGGCTGGCTCGGTTGAATCCGCGTGCAGCGGAGATCAGGCCCGGAGTCGGGGCGCTGTCAGCCAGCCCTCCAGCTCGGCGATCCAGCGCGCACCGGGTGGTCCCAGGCCGGCGCCGGGAACACCCAGCCGCTGCAGCATCGTCCGCCGCGGTCCCAGCCGGACCGTGTGCACGTGCGGCAATCCCGCGAGATCGCGGGCGACCTCGAGAGCTGCTTCCTCGTCGTCGGCGAGGCCGTCGACGAGACGCAGATCGAGCGCCTGGGTGCCAAGCCACACCTCGCCGGTCGCCACCCGCGCGAGCGCGGGATCATCGAATCCGCGCGCTGTCTTCACACCTGCCGTGAAGCGGCGGAAGATGGCGTCGACGAGCTCGCGCTCCTTGGCCACATCCTCATCGGTCGGCTCTCGCCATGGCGCGCCCAGGTCCTTGAACGGCCCGGTCTTGGTCACCGCGACCCGTGTGCCGAGCCTGCGCAACGCCTCCACCGCGACCGGCCGGACGCTGATCACGCCGATCGATCCGACGAGCGCCGACGGAAAGGAGAGGATGCGGGTCGCGCCGCACGCGACGAAGTACGCACCCGACGCGCCGGTGCCGCGAATCCACGCGACCACGGGCTTGGCCGCGGCGAGCCGTTTCGTGGCGACGTGCAGAGCTTCTGAGGGGATGGCGGCACCCCCGGGGGAGTCGATGTCGAGCAGCACCCCGTGCACGGCGCGGCTCTTGCGGGCGAGCCCCAGCGCGCGCAGCAGCGCCTCGGTGCGCACGGCACCTCCGATGACGCCGTGAACGGGCACAATGGCGATGCGGCGCCGGTCGGTGATCCGGCTCAGTAGGTCGGGCAGTGCACCATCGGAGCTCATCGCTCCATGCTAGGCCGAACCTCGGTCGGCGGTGTCAGCCCTCTGTCGCTGAGCGCGCCTGGACGGCCTGGTTGAGCGTCTGCGCCATGGGCTGGCCGGTGACATCGAACACCACTCCTGCCACGTTGCTGTCGGTCCACGCGCACGTCGAGAGTGCGGCGCCTGGCAGGGTGGGCGCGCTCACGGGGCTGCACTCGAACGACGTCCCGTTGACGCTCGTCACCGTCGCATGCGGCCGGTCGACATGCCACCCGCTCGCTCCTGCGCCCGTGACCAGACCGTTGAAGAAGCTCTGGAGCCCGGATTGCCCTCCGCTGTTTGCGCCAGAGACTCCCTGCACCACGATCAGCACGAGTTGAGGACGTCCATTGGTGCCGTACACGCCGTCGACCACGTTGGAGGCACCCGATGTGAGCACGGCCCGCTGGAGTGTCTGCATCGCAGAATCGAGCTGCGGCTCGTTCAGCTGCGTGAGCCCCCCGACGGAGCTGGGCTGCGTGATCGAACGGGGCGCGTGCGAGACATCCGCGAGCGCGAGCGCGACGAGGCCAACCAGCGCGACCACGGCGACGCCGAGTGCGGCGTACCGTCGTGGCGGCGTCGGCTGTCGTGGCGCTTTCACCGGTGTCTCCGTGGATGACCACGGCTCGAAGAGCGACGGCGGCGCGAACTCCCAAGGACTGTGCCCCGCCGACTCCACGTGACGGACCTTCCATCCGGACCCGCCGGTTGCGACATTGTCGAGCGTGGCAACCGCGGCTGGCCGTGGATACTCGGGCTGCGCGACGGCTACGGCGTCGCGTGTGAGAATGGGCGGGGGCTCAGGAGGCGCGTGGGGTGGGGCGGTCGGCCACCGCAGATCTGCGGAGGCAGGAGGACCAGCGTCCGGTAAGTCCGGAGGCTGAAACCACTCCGACGGCTCGGTTGGTGTCACGTCATCGGGCATGGCGATCGCGTCGGAGCGTAGGCAAGGAGTCGCTCGCGGCACACCGGTGGTCGGGGCACTGAGGCCGGAGCGTGACCGCCGCGTGACCGATCCGCCGTTTGGCTCAGCGGAAGTCGTGTGACTGCGGTGCGGCCATGTGCGGCACCGACGAGCCGGACGGAAGCGGCCGGCCGTCACGGTCGAGCGCGGTGACGCGCTGCACCACCACGTTGACTCTGCCCTGCACCACCTGCAGGGTTCCGTCGACCATCAGCAATGGATGGCGTGCGACTCGTCGTGTGCGCTGCGCGACCGCAGGACGAAACACCAGGTCGAGGTGCGCATCGCCGTCGGCGAGTGTGAAGAAGCGGAACCCGCGTGCAGATACCGGAGCTTGCCGGGTGATCACGAGCCCGGCCACACGCACGCGCACACCGTTGCGCAGATCGCGCACCGCGGCCAGCGGGACGCAACCCAGCGCATCGAGCTGGGTGCGGATGAACGTCACCAGGTGAGGTCCGGTGCTCACCTCGGTGAGCGCGTATTCGGTCTCGACTCTGGTGCGCTCGTCGAGCGGCGGCAGGTGCGGGGCCGGCGCCGGAAGCTCGACGAGCGGCTGCGCCGGATCCGCGCTCAGGTCGCGCGGCTGATGCGGTGCGTCGCCGTAGCGCGTGCCGGCGATGGCACCGCTGCCGCGTGGCGGACCCATCGTGTAGGCAGCGCCGGCGTCATCGGCTTCAGGCGACATCGGTGCCTTCGGCACGCGGCGTCGCGGTGGTAACGACTCTTCGATCTCCTTGAGCCCCCAGAGCAGCTGGCGGCGAGGCGTGCCGTGCGCAACGCTGTCGAACGCGCCCACCTTCACCAGGTTCTCCATCGCCGCGCGCGGCAGCAACGTGTGCCGCCAGAACTCAGCGACGCTTCCGTTCGCGCCGGCGACGATCGCGTCGTCACACGCGGCACGTGCCGCCGGTCCCAGCCCGCGGACGTACGCGAAGCCGAGCCGCACCGCGAAGTTTGTAGATGCGCGTTCATGAGACGGGAGGGACACATGTCCGCGGCGAGTTCCCGAAGCGGCCGAAGCGCTGTCATGGCCCAATGGCATGGGTAACGCCGGCCGATGAGGGCTGTCTGAGCAAGCGGATATGTGTCCCTCCCGTCCAAGACCACTGTCCAAGACTTCAACCGTGCAGCGCGCGCGGCTTCGCGTCACGTCGACGGGCAGCACGCGCACGCCGTGATGACGCGCGTCGTCGACGAGCACGGACGGATGGTAGAAGCCCATCGGCTGCGCGTTGAGAAGCGCGCACGTGTAGTGCGCGGGGTAGTGCAGGCGAAGCCAGGCGGTCTCGTACGCGGTGCGTGCAAAGGCCGCGGCATGGCTCTTGCAGAAGCCGAACTCGGCAAACCCGGCGACGCTCTTGAAGATCTGCTGCGACACCGGCTCGTCGAGCCCGTGCTCGACACAGCGGCGGATGAAGTCGTCGCGCAGCTCATCCATCTCGAGACGGGAGCGGTGACGGTTCATGGCGCGCCGGAAGCGATCGGCCTCACCCGCGGTGTACCCCGCCACCTCCATGACGATGCGGAGGATCTGCTCCTGGTACAGGATGACACCACGTGTTTCCGCCAGAATCGGCTCTAACTTGGGGTGGGGGTACGTCACCGGTTCGAGACCCTGACGGCGCCGAAGGTACGGGTTCACCGCGTCGCCCTGGATCGGGCCCGGCCGGATGATCGCCACCTGGACGATGAGGTCATTGAACTCACGCGGCTGCGATTGCCACAGCGACTGCTGCTGGGCACGCGACTCGATCTGGAAGAGACCGATCGTGTCGACCTTGCAGATCGAGTCGTACACGTCCGGGTCGTCGAGCGGCAGCGAGTCGAGATCGGGACGCACGCCGGTCGTCTGCTCGACGAGGTCGAGACACTCTGCGATGGCGGAGAGCGTGCGCAGACCGAGCAGGTCCATCTTGATGAGGCCGAGGTCTTCGACATCGTCCTTGTCGAACTGCACCACGACGCGTCCCGGCATGGTGGCGCGCTCCACCGGTACGACATCGACGAGCGGCTCTCCGGTGACGAGCATGCCGCCGACATGGATACTGAGATGGCGCGGCGTGCCCTCGATGCGCTGCAGGACGTCGGCGAACTGGCGCCACGGCAGGTTGGATGCATCGCCGACGGGTGACGCCGTGGGGGGCAGCGCGGCCGGCTCGACAGGAGGGGCCCCACGGCTTCGCGGCGGCAAGGGGGGCGGAAGCCGTGGGGAGCCCGAAAGAGCCGGCCGGGAGGGGTCCCCGCGGCGGCAGGACCCGTCGGCGACTCCTATTCCTGCCGTCTGCAGCACGGTGTCGACGTCCGCTGCATACCAGCCGTCGGCGTCCTTCGCGAGCTGATCGATGATCGTCTCGGGGAAGCCCATGGCGGCGCCCACCTGGCGGATTGCCATGCGCGGGCGGAAGGTGACGACGTTCGCCACCATCGCGGTGCGTTCGGCGCCGTACGTGTCGTAGACGTACTGCAGCACGCGCTCGCGGTGATCGGTCGAGAAGTCGATGTCGATGTCGGGCGTGCCCTGGTGATCCTCGTGCAGGAAACGCTCGAAGAGGAGGTCGTGGGCAACCGGGTCCACACGGGTGATGCCGAGCAGATACGCGACGATCGAGTCGGCGGCGCTGCCACGTCCCTGTCCAGGAATCGCGTTCTCGCGTGCAAATCGCATGATGTCCCACGTGATCAGGAAGAATTCGGCGAGCCCGGTCTTCTCGATGACCTCGAGCTCGCGCTGCAGCCTCGCTGCAACCTGGCGCGTCATCGGGTGGTACTTGCGCTGCACGGCCTCCTGACACAACGCATAGAGCACCGAGAAGGGCGTCTCGCCCTCTGGCACGGGAAACCCGGGGAAACGGACGTCGCGGAAATCAAGTGACACGGTGCACTCCGCCGCAATGCGTGCGGCATGCTCGAACGCTTCCGGATACGCGCGGAGGCGTGTGCGCAGCGTTGTCTCGGGCTGCAGGCGGTGCTCGCAGTTGGGGAGCAGGAGGCCGTGCGCCGCTGCCTGGTCGAGCGTGGTGCGATGACGGATCGCGGTGAGCACGTCGAGCAGCGGCTTGTCTGCGGCGGTGGCGTGCACCGGCGTGGCGCTCGCCACAACGGGGATGCCGGTGTGCCGCGCCATGTCCGCGCACTCCGCGGCGATCCACGAGTCGGCGGGATGCAGGTGATGCGTGAGCAGGATGGCAACGCGATCGATGCCGAAGCACTCGCGCAACCGCTCTGCATATCGCATGGCGGCACGGCGATCGCCACGCACCAGCGTGTCGACGAGCGTCGAGTGCGGTCCGCCGGCAAGTGCAATGCAGCTCGAGAGATCCGCGACGTCGATGCTCGCCGGCTCGCCCTCGGCCAGCAGGGTGGTCGACGGGAGGCCGGGCCAGCCGTGGGGAAACGGGCCCGCGGTGGGTCGCAGCGCGCGGGGCCGTTCGGGCGGCGGGATGGTGGCGCGCTTTTGTCGACGACCCCCGGACGCCGCCTGCGCGGGAGCGGTCCCCTCGCGTCCGTCCTCCAGTGCGGGGATGCGTACCCGCGGCTGGCCCTTGACGCCCGCGAGCTGGGCCGCGCTCACCGCCCGGCACAGCTGCCGGTACCCGTTCCGGTCGCGGGCGAGGAGCCGCAGGCGGGAGCCGCCCGAAAGCTCCAGCTCGGTCCCGACGAGGGGATGAACGCCGGCGGCGGTCGCCGCCTCGATGAACTCCACCGCGCCGTAGAGGCCGCTCCTGTCGCAGAGTCCGACGGCCTCGATCTCCAGCTCGGCAGCCACCCGGGCGATCCTCCGCGGCGAGGCAGCCCCTTCTAAGAAGGAGTAGTGGGAA
>VBGJ01000208.1:0-1266 GCA_005880445.1 Chloroflexota bacterium
CCGCTCTTCCAGGCCGCGACCGCCAACCTCGACCCGTGGACCGAGGCGAAGGTCGACACCGACAACCCGGACCGCGGGCCGCTGCTGATCATCTCCGGCGAGAGGGACAACACGGTCCCGCGGGCGATCGCGGATGCGTCGTTCAAGCGCCAGCAGCGCAATAAGGGCGTGACCGAGTTCGTCGAGATCCCCAACCGCGGGCACGCGCTCACAATCGACAGTGGCTGGCGAACGGTCGCCGACACGTCGCTCGCCTTCGTTCAGCGCTTCGTCTAACCCGCGCTACTATAGGAGAAACGTAGGGGGACACGGGTTTCGGCCCGTGTCCCCTGCGTTGAGGGTGGTTAGGTTTCCAGCGGGATGCTGCCCTCGCCAATCTTTGTGAGATCTCCTTTGTCTCGGACGCCGGCGACTGCCCTCATCCGCTTCAGGTCAAGAATGAGGATTCGGTCGCGCTGCGCATCTGCGATGCCCAAGCGCCTCCAATCGGCAAGGATCCGGCTCACGGTAAACGGCGTCGCGATTACCAGTTCGGCCAGGTCCTGGCCCGAGAGCGACACGTCGACGGCGAGACCGCGAACCGTCTGGCGTCCAATCGATTGGGCGAGCCGCAGCAGGAACCGGGCGAGCCGCTGTTCCACCCGGGAGGTAGCAAGATCTTGGAGCCGGCTGCGCTCCTTCTCGAGGAGTTCTTCAAACAGCCGCACGACGTTCAAAGAAACCGCGGGACGTGTCGTGATGGCTTGAAGCATCGTCGGGGCATCCCAGGCGAACGCCTGAGAATCATCCAGCGCCTGTGCGGAGACGTAACGGGTCGTGTCTCCTAATGTCAGGCGATCTCCGAATGATTCCATCGGTTTCACAATGCGCAGAATCACGCTGCGCCCATCAGGATCCGTTCGAACGAGCTTTACCGCCCCGCTCGTCAGGACGTAGACCTTGAGGGCCGACGCCGGATCTCCCTGATGGTAGAAAAATCCTCCCTTGGGGATGCGCTGCTCGCGCGCAGACCGCACCAACCCTTCCAAATCCACGCGGGCAAGGTTTTGGAACAAGGTGCTGAGGCTGAGGACCACAAAGTCGTCCGCGACCACTTTCGGGTGACTGCGAATCATCTGCTGGAGAACCGCCTGGTCGAATCGATCTCTTCGATACATGCAGGCAGCCGTGAAGGGAACGGGGCCGGTAGACTGTTCGATGAGGACCTCATACTCCAGAAGCGCACGGTCCGGGACACCCGCCTTGAGTGTCCAGGTCATCTGCCCC
>VBGJ01000208.1:1578-3765 GCA_005880445.1 Chloroflexota bacterium
GGTCAGGCTCCATTCCACCACAGAAGGTCTCACCGAAGGAGCGCCCGCCGCTGCAAAGATGTTCGCGCGCTCTCCTCCCTCCCCTATCAACGTGGGGACCTCAGGTTCGGCGGATTTCAGGCCCCGGCGGAACACGGGACACGAATTGCGCTAGCGCAAAGACTGATGGAGTAATCCTATGCTAAACTACGCAATTGATCAAATGCGTCGCAGCGTATGCGTCCTCGAAGCCCGGCCAGCGTATGACGCGCGCACCTGAGCAGCCTTCGGCCAGGGGAGGCGGTGCGGCGTGCGTCGGAGCAGGAACGCCCGCTGGCTGAGGAGATGGCCGAGCGCAATCGATGGAAGGCCATCGTGGAATCGTCATCCGATGCAATCCTTGAAGTTGACTTGAAGGGCGTCATTCTCAGCTGGAACGCGGGCGCGGAGAGGGTCTACGGTTATGCGAGCAAGGAAGTGGTCGGCCGGCCGGCGACCTTCCTTGCGCCCCCCGACCGCCCCGACGAGATCCCTCAGATTCTCGCGCGCCTGAAGCGTGGCGAACGCGTCGAGCACTTCGAGACCGTGCGCATCCGAAAAGACGGCACACGGATCGATGTCTCGCTGACGATCTCTCCCATCAGGGACGCCAACGGACACATTACCGGCGCCTCCTCGATCGCCCGCGATATCAGCGAGCGCAAGCGTGGCGAGGAGGCGCTACGCGAGAGCGAGGAACGATATCGCAGCCTGTTTAGCGGTGTCCCGCTGGGCCTCTACCGCGGCACCCCCCGCGGTGAGAACTTGGAAGCCAACCCGGCCTTGCTGCGCATGCTGGGGTGTCCGGACCTTGAGACCCTTCGGGCGACGAACGCCGCTGATTTCTATGCTGATCCCGACGCACGCCAGAAGTGGGTCGCCGTCTTGGAAACGGAAGGCGTCGTGAGCGGCTACGAGATCCGGATGCGCAGGCTGGACGGATCGATTTTCTGGGCGCGGGCGAGCGCCCGGATCGTCCATGACTCTTCCGGCCGGGGCGTATATATTGAGGGAACGCTCGAGGACATCACCGAGCGCAAACATGGTCAAGAAGCCATCCTCAGGGCCCGAGAGGCCGACCGCGCCAACAAGGCTAAAAGCGAGTTCCTGTCTCGCATGAGCCACGAACTCCGGACCCCCCTCAACGCCATCCTCGGGTTCGCGCAGGTACTGGAAATGGATCCCCTCCGACCAGACCAGCGCGAGAGCATCGATCAAATCCTCAAGGGGGGGCACCACATGCTCGAACTGATCAGCGAGGTGCTGGATATCGCCTGGATCGAAGCGGGCCAGATTGCGATCTCTCTCGAGCCGATGCCGCTGAACAAGGTGGTACAAGAGACGTTGAACCTGGTCACTCCCCTCGCCGCCAAAGCCAACATCCAACTGCACGCCGACGCAACCGGCGCCCCGGAGCGCCACATCCTGGCCGACCGGCAGCGTTTCAAACAGGTCTTGTTGAACCTCCTCTCCAACGCGGTCAAGTACAATCGTCCGGGCGGCAGCGTCACCTTGTCCTACGAGGACGCCCCTCCGAGTCGGCTGCGCATCAAGGTCAGGGACACCGGCCTGGGCATCCCGCAAGACAAGATGAACCGGCTCTTCGCGCCCTTCGACCGCCTGGGCGCCGAGCAGACGGAGATCGAGGGCACCGGCCTCGGCCTGGTCCTCTGCAAACGGCTGGTGGAGGCGATGGGGCGCACGCTGGGTGTGGAGAGTGTGAAGGGGAAAGGCAGTACCTTTTGGGTGGAGTTTGCCCAGGCGCCGTCTCCGGGGCGGGATGTCCTCACCGGGTGAATCGCGGAAACCGCAATTGAATCGGGCTGGTGGAGACGGCGGGATTCGAACCCGCGACCCCCTGATTGAGTCATTCGATGCTTGATCTCGACGAGTGTCGAGACCAGAGTCACTACGTTCCCGGTCTTACGCGGCGGAATGCCGGCATGACCTCATGGGCGAACCAGCGTAGCTGCTCCTTGAATTCTTTGGGCGGCAGGCCCTCCGCCCAGTGGAGCATCATCTGATCGCATCCGGGATATCTCGCCTCGAACTCCTTGATCTCGGCGATGACGTGTGCGGGCGGGCCGATAAACCACGCCTTCTGATTGATGCCGTCCTTGAGCGTCGGAACTCGGGCCGGCGCGCCCGGTGTTCCCCATGGACGTCCCT
>VBGJ01000229.1 GCA_005880445.1 Chloroflexota bacterium
CGCCTACATCCACCTCGGATGGCTCGCGGTCCTCGGCACGCCGCTGTGGGGCGCGACGTTGGTGTCCGCAGCGGTCGCCGTCCTCGTTTTCCGTTACGTCTGAACGCTACTTCAGCGCCGCGGACCACCACCGCCAGGTGCAGGTGTGCGTGAACATGATCGGATCCGTCGTTTCCAGCGCGTCGGGCAGCAGCTGCATCACGGTCCCGTCGGCTCCCACGGAGAGCTGGTGTGTATCGCAATTGCCGGCGGCGATGGCGTAGTCCCGCGCGCCGCAAGAGCTGCCGTCCGGCGCCACGACCTCGATGCGCTGCGTGCAGGCCACGCCCTTGGCGCCGTACGGAAGGACCGCGTAGGCGCGCCCGCCGCGGACGATCTGCAGCCTCGTGTCCGGTCGGGCGACCATCCAGGCGGGCGCGGGCTGCACCGATGGCTGACCGCTCGCCACCAGGACCAATGCCTGGGCGTGGTAGGTGCCGATCTGGGAGTACGTGTAGTCCATCCTTCGGACCGCGAGGCCGGACCCGATCAGAGGCGATGTCTCGAACCACGTCGACTCTCCGGCGCTGAAGTCGGACAGAAGCAAGAACTCACCCGTCACCGACCTGCCGTCGCGCTCGAACCATTGCGCCGAGATGGTTCCCTTGCCGAAGGTCGGGCGGCCGTCGGTGATCACCAGTGTCCGGCCGACGAGATCGACGCCCGCGCCGAACACCGTTCCGCTGGAGGCGAGAGCGTTCGGTCCCCAGCGCAGGACGGGGGCCGTGCCGCCGCCCGAATACATCGCCGCGGAGTGGCTCAGGGCGGCGGATGCCGCGGTGGAGATGGAGAGATCGCCGGCGAGGAGAACACCACCCCCGGGGTCTGCGGCGCCAGAGAAATTCTGCGCGCGCAGCGCCGCGTCGCCCGCGCTATTGCCGGACATGCCCCAACTGCGGATCAAGACCGCGTCCTGGACGGGGTACAGGTGTCCCCGGTCTCCGTACAGGACGAGACCGTTGGGCTGCTGCTGCGGGCGCGGGCCTTCGGAAGATCCGTATTCGTCGCTCAGGCGGACGTTGGCCGTGGTGACGAACTCGAACATCGAACCGTGAGAGTTCGGGTCGTTGAACACCCTGGGAAACGCCAGTGTGCCGTACGCGTCGCCGAGCCCGGGATGGCACGTGTAGTAGCTGCGATCCTGCGCGTGCACGAACTTCTGCATGGACACCTCGTCCGGCGGAGCGATTCCGGAGCAGCTCTGGGGTGGTGGCGCGTTCAGGTCGAAGTTCACCCAGGTGGTCTGATCCCCGTTCGCGGTGAAGCTGCAACCTCCGCCGCCGCTGCAGGCACCACCCCAGCCCACGAACCTGGAGCTCGCGTCGGGCACTACCGTCAGCGAGATGCCGGTGCCCGCCGCCACGGACATGGTACACACCGCCGGGCAGTCGATCCCCGCCGGCGTCGAAGTGACGCGTCCGGACCCCTTGCCGATCGGTACGACCTCGATGCGGGCCGTGCCGGGCGGCAGGGTCGAGAAATTCGCCGTGACGTCGCGATCCACATCCATGGTGAGCGCGCGCCCGGCCGTCCCGGAGCAGGCGCCTTGCCATCCAACGAAGGTGGAGCCGCTGGCGGGCACGGCCGTGAGCCGCACGTTCGCGCTCGCCGCGAGGTTCTGTACGCACTGCGCGTTGCATTCGAATGCCGGATCGGCGGAACGCACGGTTCCCGAGCCGTTGCCGCCGGAATGGATGGTCAATGCATGCGTCTGCGGGGGCCCGCCCGAGGCCCCGCCGTTCTGATCGGCCGGCGCACAGGCCCAGAAAACGAACGCACCCGCGCACGCCAGATCGATGGCCCGCATACCCCCTCCACGCCCGCCCTCTGGCAAGTTCGATCCCGGGCGTCCGGTACGCAACGTCGCGGCCGTAGGGCCGCCTGCCTGGGCAGTGACCGAGCGGCCGGCAGGCGCTGTAAAGCTCTCGCTGGTCATCCCGACGTACAACGAGTCTCGCAAC
>VBGJ01000193.1 GCA_005880445.1 Chloroflexota bacterium
TTCGCACCTGCGTGCTGCGCTCTTCGCGCTGTTCGCCGTTTCTGGATTTGCCGGCCTCATCTACGAATCGATCTGGACGCAGTACCTCAAGCTGTTCCTCGGCCATGCCGCGTACGCGCAGGCGCTGGTCCTGGCGATAACCTCTTCAGCAATGCCATCGCGCTTGCCGTCATGCTGCCAGCGACGTTCTGCGCAGGCATGACTCTGCCGCTCATCACGTTCCATCTGCTGCGGCGCGGCCATGGAGAAAAGAGCATCGGCAGCGTCTACGCGGCCAACACCGTCGGCGCCATCGCGGGCGTATTCTTCTCCATCCACGTTGGTCTGCCCGCCCTTGGCCTCAAGAACCTGCTCATCCTCGGCGGTGTCATCGATATCGCGCTGGGTGTGGCGCTGTTCTGGACCGCTGCCGTGGGCCCCGTTCTGAGCGCAGCAAGCCTTGGCCTGGCTGCGCTGGCGGTTGTTTTCGTCGATCTCGATCCGTACCGGATGGCCAGATGCTCTCCGGCCTCTCGCCGGACGACGATGAGACCGCCGTGACACCGGCGCCCTTCTTCGTTGGAAGCAGGATGGGGCTCGAGGCGATGTGGCTGCGGGATGCGCTTCTCCACAGGCTCGACGCATCGGAACAATTCGTCGTCTCGCCGGAGCTCCACGAGCACGCACGGGTTCTTGCGGAATGGCTGGACAACTGCGCTGGACGGGCATTGCCGCTGCGAAGCCTCCTGCTCGTTGCGGAAGCGATGCTGGCCGAGCTCGCCCCGCGCGATCTGGAGACGATCTGGACCGCGGTCCGCGGCTGCGACCGATCGCTCTCCGCGCGAGATCGCGAGTGGCTCGAGGTGCTCGAGGCCATCGGCCGGCGCGACGGGAGGGAGACGGCGGCGGCATCTCGCTGATCCTGGTTATCCGTGTCGGACGGGATTGTCTCGCCCGGCTGCCGTAATTATCGAGTGGGGTGGGGGCTTCCAGATGGCGGCATCCGGACAGGTCATCCTTGTGGTCGACGACCATAACGATACAGCCGAGTTGATCGCAGAAATGCTACGGATGGAGGGATTCACCTCCTTCGCGACCGCAAGCGTACTGGAGGCGGTGAACCTGTACGAACGGATCCGTCCCGCTCTAGTGATCACTGACGAGTATCTTGCCGGCAGCACCATGGGATCAGATCTGCTGCGCGTGCTGCGGCGTAAGTACGGCGACGCCGTGGGGCGCGCACTCATCATCACTGGATTGCCCGATGAGGTCTCGGTTCTCTCGACGGACGTCGTGCTGGAGAAGCCGCTGGACCTCGATAGACTCGTTGCAGTGGTTCGCGCTCTACTCGGTGGACCTCCGGCGGCACGCCAGGCGCAAGGATAGGATAGCTGAAGCTCGCCCCCGCGATGCGGCTACTCCAGCCAGGTTCACCGTGGCGACAGTCGCCCCGGTGGTCCTGTTGAGGATCTTCACCGAGCTCACGTCGCCAACATAAAGGGTGCTGAGGGACGAAGGCTCAACATTGACCGAGATGCAGCAGGCTGACTAGCGGTTGGCGGGCCGCAGGAGGCTGACTAGCGGTTGGCGCCACGATATTTGAACCCGGACTGATCAGGTCCAATGGCACTCTCTCCGGGCTGGCCGTTGCTCCCGACGGCAACGGCGTCGATTTCGTCGACGATGGGCGCGTCCGACGAAGGCGCGCTCGCCCTCGGCTCCCCTACCCGTCTTTTCAGACGGCGAGCCGTACGGTCGGGACTGGAGGCGCTCGCTGGCCGCGGGCGATCGCTTGCGCCTTTGGAGTCGGCCATCCAGGCCCGTCGCGGAGGCGATGCGCATACTCCATAAATGCTGAAAGGAGACGAACAATGACAGAGATGCGCGAAGGGATGAATGTGCTTTCCGCGGACGGAGAGCGACTCGGCAGGATCATCAGGATCGAAGGCGACACACTCCTGATCGAAAAAGGGATCTTCTTCCACAAGGATTACGCGTGCAGTGTGAACAACATCCGGGAGGTGCGCGGAGATGACGTGATTCTCTCCCTCAGCAAGATCCAACTCGAAACCGCGATTGGAGGTGCGACGGAGCAGGCACCCGAGGAGTCTCGACCCTCGACCGGCGTCCGACAAGACGTTCGTGCACCGAGCCGCCCAACTTCCTATGCGGGTGATCCTGATCTCGATCGCAACCGATAGTTCCGGAAGCACACAAACTCACGATACAGCGCCGCGGCTGAGAGTGGCCGCAGCGAAAAGTCGCCATCACCGTCGCCGGTTTGCCCCAGTTCTTCATCTTTCCGGTGCCCGGCAAGCTCGTGACCGAGGTCGACCCGCGCTGTTGAGCACGCGAGTTCTGGCAAACGACAACCGCACAAGAGCATCCAAGCAGCAGGACTCCTGACCTTGGTCGCGCAACGGGGGTTGAGCCCGGGCGTATTGAGGAGTAAGCGGTGGGTTGCGCGCCGGCGGTCGGTCGGCCTTCTCACAACGACCATCCATCCGATCGCCGACGTCGACCCTTCCTCGGGATCAAGGGGGATTCATGCGAACGCGTCTGATGGTGTTGCTCTCCGTAGGTCTGCTCGTTTCTTCGTTACCTGCCGCCGCCCAGTTCTACACGCAGCACAACCTCGTGTCGGACGACCCCGCAGTTCCCGCCGACCGTTTCGATCCGCACCTCGTCAACGCCTGGGGCCTCGTCTC
>VBGJ01000194.1 GCA_005880445.1 Chloroflexota bacterium
TGTTCCGAACCATCCGGAACTGTTCTCCCTGACGATTCTCGAAGCTGGCTACCAGGCCAAACCAGAACGTGGAAGGAATCCGGTACCCTTCGCCATTCCAGAGATGAATATACAGGGGGGTGGCAGCGTTGCTCATCCACGGAAAATTAAGCTGCCAAGTCCCAGCTGTATAGGGACTGCCTAGTTGTTCCAAAGGCGCCCAAGGGTAGCTCTCGTAACCGGAAGGTGTTCCTTCTATGAATAGAGATGGCTCAACGTAGACGCGGGTGATGGAAAAATCCAGGCCTCTGCCTGGAACTGACATGTCTGTCTGTTCGGCGGTAAGCAATCCCGTACTAGTAGACACGTATTCACCTTCATTATGGAAATACTGCCCGTAGGGCACCACGCCATTCCCATCCCAGGGGTAGTTTGGATTGATGAAGGGCGACCACCCATTACCAATGGGTATGGAGGCAAACATTACTGCACCATTGGATTCGGTCCAGACGAGTGAGATTGAGCTGGAGTTGGAGCCAGTGGCGGACGCTAGATTCGAGACGAGGTAGCTATGACCATAAGTGTCAACGGTCACTGTTGTCCAACTTGTGTCCTGCCAATTTTGCGCCAGTGTCTTGTGTCTCATCAGCACCCAGCCTCCAATGCTGAATAGGGAAGCGAAGATGTAGATGTCGTTGGTTGACCAGTCAACTGTTATTGAAGGGGATGTATCACAGTTAGTCGTACATCCTGGGGAGCTGGCGACCTGAGAGTACGACCATACTCCTGTCGGAGAGCGATACGCGTAGGTAATGTTTCCATGGACGTTCCCATTATAAACAACGTGCGTGCCGTAGGTAGAGTCCGCCGCGGCGGAAAACTGGTCGCTGCCGTCTTGGTTCGGATCTATGACTTCCACGGGCCCCATGCAGCAGAGATATCCGATGCTGAGCGTCGGAGGACTGCTGCCTTCGCGAGAGGAGAAGTCTATGAATGGTAGCGGATTCGTCGGACTGTAGCCTGGGAAATAGTCCAGCCATAGAAAGAAGCCATTGTCAGCCCAAGAGCTCTGGGCCCCCTGAGAACTCCAAGCATCCTTCGCCGTTCCCCTGACAGCATTCGTGACATCCAGCTTCAGTGTCTGTCCCGCCGTGTAACTTCCAAAGTTCACGTTGGGCGTTTTGGAGTAGGAGGACCACAATATTCCGGGTTGGTAATCATAAGTTGCTGTGTACTCGTTCCATGCGGAGCTGGCTTCGGCGATGCTCACGTTGTCTACTCCTGTTCCGGGAGGATTCCGTGCCGAAGCGACTGTGAAGGTCAGGTTGGCGCCGGTAACCATGGCGCCAGTGGGAAGATTCGGAGCGAACCGTACGAGAATGTCATCCTCGTAGGATGTGTTGGGAGCGTGGGCTGTGAGGGTTAGTGTTCTGCTGGTTCCGAAATTTTGATTGTGGGATCCGCAGCATCTCTCTAGAGTCGTGTCTGCCGCTGGATTCAACGAAGAGATGGTGGAATAGGTTCCTCCGATTGTCCGAGTCTGGAGTTGGAAGAGTTGTCCGTTGTGATACTCGTAGACGACTCTGACCGAGGCTTGGGCGTCTGCGGGCAGTATTTCTGACCACAATGGGGTGGCATCATTTTCGCAGTTGACGAACCATGGTCCTCTTCCGACGTAGGTTACTCCGATATCGCTCTCAGTGGACCAGCTGGTGTTGCAGACTCCGTAACCCGGTGTTGCTGGACCGCTGGCGTAGAAGTTGTAGGAGAAGGCGGGATTGCCATTGGCGGCGAAGGCCACAGACACATTTCGCAACGCGAGGCTCTCTGAGCATGAGCTTGTCGTGTTGTAGCATGGTCGAGAGATAGCTGTGGCTATCTGAACTATTTGTCCATTGTTTGACTCCCAGGCGATGGTTCCCGCGGTGGAGATCCCCACTGCATAGTATAGGTATGCTTGACCTATTCC
>VBGJ01000231.1 GCA_005880445.1 Chloroflexota bacterium
CGTCTGGTTTCGCCCGGGGCGCAACGAGCCTGGGCGCGCCTCGTTGTTGTCCAAGTAGGGATGCGCTGGATTGCACCGACGGACGATCGCGCGCCGACAACGATCACACATAGCATGAAAACCCGTGGTCGCCCAGCGAGCAAGAAAGCTTGCGCATGCGGGGAAAGAAGGCCTGCTGGGAAAGGAGTCGAAACTGGACGCGAATTGGACGCGGGAGAGCGCGGCACCATCCCGTCGCATGGAGTCAACGTCGGCCGGCAACAGACTGGAGCTTGCCGCGCAGATAACCGCGCT
Source organism: Chloroflexota bacterium (assembly GCA_005880445.1). Taxonomy (GTDB): domain Bacteria; phylum Chloroflexota; class Dormibacteria; order Aeolococcales; family Aeolococcaceae; genus CF-75. Next base: position 295 of record VBGJ01000231.1, read on the forward strand.
CGGCGACATTCTCGGTGCCGGCGATGGCGGCCTCGTATGCTCCAGCCGCGTCGGCGTTGCGTCCGAGGCGCCGGAGCAGGTCGGCGCGAATGGCATGGAACAGGTGGTAGCGACCGAGGTTCAGCCCATCAACCAGGCTGAGCGCGGCATCTGGTCCCTCGACCTCCGCCACCGCAACGGCGCGGTTGAGAGCCACCACCGGGCTCGGCGCGAGCGCCATGAGCTGGTTGTACAGCTGGAGGATCTGCCACCAATCCGTCGCGACCGCGGTCGCAGCGTCGCAGTGCACGGCGTTGATCGCCGCCTGAATCTGGTACGGACCGGGCTGTCCGATGCGGAGGCACTCTCTGACCAGCGCCTGCCCTTCACGGATCAGAGCGCGATCCCACCGCGCGCGGTCCTGGTCGGCCAGTGACACCAGGTCGCCCTCCGGCGTCGTGCGGGTGGCCCGGCGCGCCTCGACCAGCAGCATGAGCGCCAGCAGTCCGACAACCTCCGGCTCGTCGGGCAGCAGATCGGCAAGGAGCCGTCCGAGCCCGATCGCCTCGTCGCACAGATCGTCGCGAACCAGACGCGCTCCCGAGCTCGCCGCATAGCCTTCGTTGAAGATGAGGTACACGACCGCCAGCACGGACCGAATACGAGCGGGCAGGTCGGCTTCGTTCGGGACTCGATACGGGATCCTCGCGTCACGGATCTTGCCCTTGGCGCGCACCAAGCGCTGCGCCATGGTCGCCTCGGGAACGAGGAACGCACGTGCGATCTCCGCTGTCGTCAGCCCGCCCAGGAGCCGAAGCGTCAGCGGAATCTGGGCCTGCACCGCGAGCGCCGGATGGCAGCAGGTGAACATCAGTCGCAAACGGTCGTCGCGCACGGCACCCTCCTCGGCCGGTTCACGGTTCGCCTGAAGCAGTGCCGCCTGCGCCTGCCGATCGTCCCGGGTCGCCTCGCGACGGAGGCGGTCGATGGCCCGGTGGCGCGCCGTGGTGATGATCCATCCCGCCGGGCTCGACGGCAGCCCATCCGCAGGCCACCGCTGCGCCGCCGCCGCGAAGGCGTCCTGAACCGCATCCTCGGCGACGTCGATGTCACCGAAGACCCGGATCAGGACCGCCACCGCACGACCGTATTCCGCGCGAAACACACGCTCGATCTCCGATGCCGCGACAGCCGGCACGCCTATGGTCAGTCCTCGGTCTCGTCGTGGAACGGGCGGACCTCGACGGGCACGGCGCACGCCCGCGTGGCCTTGCGGCCCCATTCGAGCGCGGCGTCGAGATCCTGGGCCTTGATGACCCAGAAGCCGCCGATCTGCTCCTTGCCCTCGGCGAACGGACCGTCCATGGTGAGCACCTCCCCGTTCTGGACGCGCAGGACGGTGGCGGTGCTCGAGGGATGCAGGCCCCCGGCGAACACCCAAGCACCGGCGGCCTTCATCTGCTGGATCAGTGCGTCGACGTCCCGCCCTGCCTTCTCCTGGACCTCGGGCGCGAGAGCCTCTCCTTCGGGGTGATACACGCTCAGCAGGTACTGCTTCATCTGGTGGCCCTCCTTGGCGTTTCTCGCCGGCGGGCGCCGGCCTTCATCCTCTACACGAATGGGCGCCGTCCATATCGACATGGGTTTCCAGGTTGCGCAGACCACGTTGAGCATCGAGATGCCCGTCGTCGTGGAGCTATCAGCTGCGGAGGAAGCCGTGGCCCGTCATCGAGCATATGCGACTCATCACCCGGGCGAGAGTGCTGCTTCGTTGGCATCACTGCCATCAATAGGCAATTGCAGGTCCGCCTTCCCCCTGTCGGTTGGCGCTGCATATCGACCCGAGTAAGTCTGTTTAGGATGCCCGGATGCCGGAGATCGACCGATCCGTCGACGGATCGACGCTTGAACAAGAACGCGGGTCGTTCCGTCAGCTGCTCCTCTACTTTCTTCAGCTCGGCGCCATCGGTTTCGGCGGACCTGTTGCCACGGTCGGCTATATGCAGCGGGACCTCGTTGAGACCCGCCACTGGATAGACCGCGAGGAGTTCCTAAACGGGGTCGCTCTCGGCCAAACGATGCCGGGCCCACTCGCCGCGCAGGTGTGCATGTGGGTCGGCTATCTCCGTCGGGGATTCCTCGGGGCACTGGCCGTCGCCGGCGCATTCATCGTGCCGTCGTTCTTACTGGTGATAGTCCTCGCCGTCCTCTACGTGCGATTCCAGGGGTTGCCGATCGTACAAGCTCTCTTCTACGGGATCGCACCAGGCGTGATGGCAATTATCGTGATCGCCACCATCAGGCTGGCTCGACTCACGAATCGCCACGACATTCGTCTTTGGGTCATTTCAGCGGTAATCACTGCAGTGACCGCCCTGACCGGCGCTGAGATCGCACTCCTCGTAATCGCGGCAGGGCTGTTCATACTCCTGTGGGACGCGCCACCGAAGTGGCTCCGCGACCGACTCCCCTCGCTAGCACTTATCCCGAGTCTCCCCTGGAAGGGCTCACTGGCCGCAGTGGCCACCGGTGTGGCGTCGCTTGGCGTTCTAGGGGCACTGGCGTTGTTCTTCCTCGAGGCTGGCACCTTCATCTTCGGAAGCGGGCTGGCGATCGTCCCCTTTTTGCGCGAAGGCGTAGTCAATCAGCAACACTGGCTAAACGAGCGTCAGTTCCTCGACGCGGTGGCCATCGGGTTGATCACACCCGGTCCCGTCGTCATCACGGCCGCTTTCATCGGCTACTTGGTGGCTGGGCTGGCTGGGGCCATCGTGGCCACGCTGGCGATCTTTACGCCCATCTATCTCGGCGTGGTGATTCCAGGCCGTTGGTTCGTACGCCACCGGAACAACCTGCAGCTCAAAGGCTTCGTAAAGGGGGCGACTGCGGCTGCCGCGGGTGCCATCGCCGGCGCGACGATCGTGCTCGCGCGTCAGGCGATCATCGATGCGCCAACCGCCCTAGTAGCTGGTATCTGCCTGCTGATCCTTTGGCGCTTCAAGGTCCGTGAGCCGTACGTCGTACTGGCATGCGCCGTTGTCGGTATCGCACTGCACCACTGAAAGGATCATGCCGGCAGTGCCGTCGGCCGGGAAGGGTGACCCCCCTCTAGGTACATTGCCGGATGCTGGCCTGGCCGGTACGCGTGTAGCCTGGATGATCATGCGTACTCCGGAATCCGGTTTCTGCCCGACCCCGCTGGCTCGTGACGCAGACATGCAGCCGATGATGCCTTGGCTGAATCCACCTGCTCGATCGGTGATGTCAGCGCCGCACCCGAGATTGACAACGGCGGGTGTCCACGACTGAAGAGCGGCAGTCCTGGGCGTGGTGATTGAAGCG
>VBGJ01000095.1 GCA_005880445.1 Chloroflexota bacterium
CGCGCTCTCCCTGCCTGACTTCCAAGGTCGGTTTCCAGGAACACGCGGATCGCATCCGCAACCTCGGTGGGTCGCTGCACTGGTATGTCGTGCACGCCGTCGACCCATGTGATGTGCGCGCGTTCGCCGAGCACGCCTCGCGCGCGACCCATGGCGCGCACCTTGGGCGCATCCTCGTGGTCGGGATGGCCGGCGGGCACGAACAAGACAGGACAGCGGACGTGGGTCATCAGCTCATAGCCATCCAGCTCGAACAGGTGCTTTGCGATCTGCATGTGATGATCCAGGGCCAGGCGCGGTCGCAGATGCCCGGTGCCCGTGCCGTCGTCCTCGAAGTTGCCGAGGAGAATTCCCGCGGCGACGTTCGCGTCGGAGCCCTCCGAGAGTGGTGAGGAGTCCATCCAGTCGCGCAGCACCTGCGCGGTGATGCCCGCGAGATTTGGCGGTTTCATCGTCTGCTCCGCCATCTCCCACGTGGGGCCGAAGTACGCCTTGAGGTCGGTGGCGCCGCCGTCCACGCAGACCACACCGAGGGACAGATCCGGGAATGCAGCGCCGAACGCGAGCGCCACCGACGCCCCCCAGCTGTGGCCGGCAACGACGAGCGGCGGGAGACCGAGTGCGGCCACCAGCTCACGCAGGTCGGCGACCACCGTCGCGAAGTCGTAGCCGCCGTCGGGCTTGTCGCTGACGCCGTGCCCGCGAAGATCGACAGCGACGACTCGAAATCTCGGGGACAGCCGCTCGGCCACCAGGTCCCACCACCGCGCGTTGCTCGCCAGGCCGTGCAGCGCCAGGACCGTGGGTTCACCGCCCAGGTGATCGCGAACCCCGAGCGATGGACCCGTGGTGGGAATGCGGCGTTCCTGGACGGTGCTCGCCATGGCAGGCGCATTGTGGCGGGCGGTTGCGCTTGCGTACTTGCCCGGTAGCATGGCTGCGGCGGCGGGGCTCATCTCGCCGCGCACCCGGGGAGCTCCGCACTGCCAGCCATCCAGCCGTACACGCGCCGCCTCCTGCGGCACGTTCAGCCGATCGTGGTGGCCAACCGGGCTCCGCTGGCCCTCCAGCCCGCCGATCCATACCGTGGTCTCCCGGAGCGGCTCGTGAAGGGAGCCGGCGGCCTCGTCACCGCCCTGAGCTCGCTCGCCGCCGCCACCCACGCGGTGTGGGTGGCGATCGCCCGCGACGACTCCGACCGCGCGCTCATGCAGCGCGGCGACCCGGCGTCGCTCATGACCGATGACGGCACCGAGTACAAGGTCGCCTTCGTCGACCCCGGGCGCGAGGCGTACGACCTCTACTACAGCGTGATCAGCAACCCGCTGCTCTGGTTCATCCAGCACTACCTATGGGACCTGGCGCGCGAACCCATCGTCGATGAGGCCACCCAGCACGCGTGGACGAACGGATACCTCGCCGTCAACCGTGTGGTTGCCGATCGCATCGTCGACGAGGTGGGCCGCTCGAAGCTTCCGCCGCTCGTGTTCATACAGGACTACCAGCTCTACTGCGTGGCGGGGCTCGTCCGCCAGCGGCTCGACGACGTGCGCATCCAGCACTTCGTGCACATTCCGTGGCCCACGCCGCAGTACTGGACCATCCTGCCCAGAACCATCCGCGACTCCATCGTACACGGGCTTCTTGGAGCCGACGTTCTCGGCTTCCAGACCAGCCGCGACGTGCGCAACTTTCTGATGACGTGTGAGGAGAACCTCGGTCTCACGGTTGACATGCGCGAACGGACTGTGTTCTTCGAGGGTCGCGCGGTGTGGGTGCGCAACTATCCGATCAGCGTCGACACCGCGGAGTTTCTCGCCCACGCCGAGAGCCCCGAGGTGCGCGACGAGGAGGCGCGCATCGACCAGTGGCGCCCCGAGCACCTGATCCTCCGCGTGGACAGAACCGACCTGAGCAAGAACATCGTTCGCGGTTTCCTCGCGTATGAGCGCATGTTGCAAGCGCATCCAGAGTTGCACGGGAAGGTGCTGTTCTGGGCGTATCTACAGCCGAGCCGGCAGGACATCGACGACTACCGCGCATATCTCGGCAGCGTGCTGAGCGTCGCGGCGCGGGTCAACCGCGCGTACAGCCGCGGCGGCTGGACGCCGATCCGGGTGGAGATCGAGGACAACATGGACCGCGCGATCGCTGCGTACCGCAACTTCGACGTGCTCCTGGTGAACCCGATCTACGACGGCATGAACCTGGTCGCGAAGGAGGGCCCGCTCTGCAACCGGCGCAACGGCGTGCTCGTGCTGAGCGAGAACGCCGGTTCACACGAGGAGTTGGGCACGTTCGCCCTCACCGTCAATCCATTCGACGTCGACGAGACGGCGCAGGCTCTCTATCTCGGCCTGATGATGGACGCCCGCCAGCGCAAGGCGCGCATCGGGCACATCCGCGAGATCGTGCGCACCAATGACATCACCCGCTGGATCGCGCTCCAGCTCCAGGATCTGCGCGAGCTGATCGGTTAGTGGCCGAGGCCGGCCATGCCTACGACGAACAGCCAGCCGAGGACGGTGGCCACGGTGACCCAGGACGCCACCCAGGCGCGGCCGCTGAGGCGGCGGCGGTGTCGCAGGTAGCGCCAGCGGACGGACAGCGTGTCAGCGCCGGTGGGCCGGCCGCGGACGGCACGTTTCAGGTGGGCCTGGGTAGCCATCGCTCTCGGTCAACGAGGCCCGCGCCGCCTGGGTTACGCGATGGTCCCGCCGTCGGACCCGCCTGGCCCCGACCGGGACGATGGGGCTAGTATCAGTTAATCACCCCGCGAGCGAGAGGGAAAACCGTCGCTCCCCGGTATCAAGCTGAGTGGGGTGGCACCGGGGAGCTCGAACATAGGGGACCGCCGATGCCAACCGCCGAAGTCGTCCAGATCCCGCCGGGGAGACTGGACCTCGACAAACCGATCTACACGCTGAGCATCGCAGCGGAGATCCTCGAAGTTCATCCGCGCACGCTGATGATGTATGAGGCCCTCGGCCTGGTCGTGCCGCACCGGACGGCCACCAAGCGCCGCCGCTACTCGCAGCGCGATCTCCTGACGCTGCAGGCGATCCAGCGGCTCACCCGTGGCCACGGGCTCAACCTGAACGGCGCGCGCTACGTGATCCAGTGCCTCAAGCTCCTGGACGAGCACGGCATCCCCCGCCCCGACGGCCTTCGCGACATCAACGTCGAGCACGTACAACTCTGACCGGATGAGCCAGGCCGCGGAACCGAAGGCTGACGCAGGCCTGGGCGCGCTCGGACGTGAGGTGGCCGACGACGCGGTGCGGCTCGTTCACGCCGAGATCGACCTGGCGAAGGCGCAATTCAAAGATGCCGCCCGCAGGCTGATCGTGGCCGTGGTGCTGATCGTGGCTGCGTCGGTGCTGCTCCTGATCGCAGGGATCGAGGCGCTCGGGGCTCTCCCGATAGCATTCAGCCAGCGTCTCTTCGGCAACCCGTGGCTCGGGTGGGTCGCGCTGGGCGGCGTCATCGCCGTTCTCGCGGCGCTGCTCGCGCTGCTCGGAACCCTCGCGGTGCGCCGATCGTTGACCGAGGGGAAGCAGACGGTGGATGCGATCAAGGAGGACACGCGGTGGGTCAAGGGGTTGACGAGGCGCGGAAGCAGCGAGAGCTGAGCAAGGCCGCCCTCGCCGTCGACCTCGACCGGCTCGAGGCCCGGGTGCGCGCCGAGCTCAACTGGCGTGCCCGGCTGAGGCGCGACGGGGCGAAGCTCGCGGCGCTCGGCGCCGCGGCGATCGTGCTGCTCGGCGCGATCCTGTTGCTCCGCGGCCGGCTCCGCAGGGAGGAGCCGGAGCGGAGCGAGCCGGCGTCGCTCGAGGAAGTGGCCGCCGAGCTCCGCGACATCCGCCGCGCACTGGAGAAGCACAACGGCACCGGGGGGTCGGTGGCGCAGAAGGCGCTGCTGCGCGCGCTGAGCGCGGCGGGCACCGCCGGCGGCACATACCTGGCCCGGCGCATGGTGGCGCAGCGGCGCGACGCAGCGCCGGAGGAGGGAGCAGAGGCGGCGCGTGCCGGTTGAGCGCCGCGTGCGCGCCGGGCTGAAGAAGAACGGCCAGCCGCGCGGCCCCGACAAGCGGTTCGGCTTGTCACGCCGTGCGCGCCGCATCGTCTACATCGCCGCCGGCGTGATCGGCGGCATCATCCTCATCATGGCGAGCGTCGTCGTGTATGCGGCGTTCACGCTGCCGAACATCAATGACATCGGGCAAGCCACGGGCGCGATCAAGATCCTTGATCGCAACGGCACTCTGATCGCCGAGGTTGGTCACGACCAGCAGACGCGCAACAACGTCAGCATCGGGCAGATCGCGCCCGTGATGCAGCAGGCGACGCTGGCCGCCGAAGATCGCAATTTCTATTCGGAAGGCGCCTTCGACTTGAAGCGGGTGGTGAAGGCGGTGATCGACGACATCATTCTGCGGCGTCCCGCAGAGGGTGCGAGCACCATCACGCAGCAGCTTGTGAAGCAAGCGTTTTTCGGGCAGGCTGCGTCGAAAGACCCGCTGCGCAAGATCCGCGAGGCGCTGCTGGCACAGGAGATCGACAGCAAAGACACCAAGCAGCAGATCCTGAACCAGTATCTGAACATCACCTATTACGGCGAGAACGCCTACGGGATCGAGGACGCATCGCAGCGATACTTCGGCAAGCACGCGGCGCAGCTCAGTGCGGGCGAGGCGGCACTGCTCGCAGGTTTGCCGCAGGCGCCCTCGTACAACGATCCGTTCAAGAATCCGAAGGCGGCGTATGCGCGGATGGACTACGTGCTCTCCGGTCTCGTTGCCATGGGCCAGATCACGCAAGCCCAGTCCGACGCAGTCGACCCGTTGGTGGGCGACCCCAACCCGACGCCGGCCCAGGTTGCACAGCAGCAGAAGAACCAGCAGGTGATCCAGCAGGACCTGCTCGGCGGCCAGAACCACGTCACCGCGGGACCGGCGCCGCACTTCGTGCAGTACATCGAGGACCAGCTGCAGCAGCAGTTCGCTGACGACCCCAGCTTCCTCGACGGGAATCTCACGGTGACCACGACTCTCGATCTCAACATCCAGAAGAAGGCCAACACGGCCGTGCATCAAGGTGTCGCCAACCTGGGTCGCGGCGCGAACAACGGCGCGCTGTTGATGATCGCCCCGCGCACCGGCCAGATCCTGGCCATGGTCGGATCTGCCGATTACACAAACGACTCGATCGCGGGGCAGTTCAACGTGGTGACGGCCGAACGCCGGCCTGGATCGTCGTTCAAGCCGTACGTGTACGAAGAAGGGTTCAAGACCGGCGCGTTGAAGCCGGACACGGTATTGCAGGACACGCGCAAGGAGTCACAAGCCCTCGGCGGCGTGCAGGACTTCGATCGGAACTACCTTGGCAGCATCACCGCGGCGCGCGCGCTCCTCCTCTCCCGCAACGTCGCCACCGAGCAGGCGATGGTGAAGACGGGCGTGACCAACGTCGTCAACTTCGCGCATCAGCTGGGCATCACGTCACCGTTGGCCGAGAATGCCAGCACGGGCATCGGGTCGTCGGCGGTGAAGATGATCGACCACGCATCGGCATACGCGGCGTTTGCGAACGGCGGCCAGAAGGTGACAGCGTACGGCATCCTCAAGGTGGTCGACGACAAGGGCAGCGTGCTTGCCGACAATACGCAACCGCCCGGTCAGGAGCACGTGATGACACAGGCGGAGGCGTGGACGATCACCAACATCCTGCGCGGGTACTCGCGGTACTGGCATATCGGGATCAAATGGGATACGGCGGGAAAGTCCGGCACCACGGACAACTTTGTCGACGCGTGGTACATGGCGTACACGCCGGATTGGGTGGTGGCGACCTGGGCGGGCCACACCAATGGCAGCAATCCCGCGGAGGTGGGCATGAACGATGTCTTCGGCACCACGGAGGCGCAGTACATCGCCGTGCCCTTCGTGAACTCGCTGCCGAAGCCGAGCCCGTTCACGCCGGCGGCGGGGCTGACCGATTGCGCGTCGCAAGATGCGTCCGCGGTTAGCCGTTCCGGGTGCCCAACGCCGACGTCCACGCCGACGCCGAGCCCGAGCGCCACGGCGACGCCGACCCCCCTCCCGACGCTGAGCCCTTCGCCCATGCCGACGCCGGTGATCTCGCCGTCCGGCCTGCCAGGGCCGACGCAGGCACCTGCGAGCCCGGCGGCCGCCGCCAATCGGGGGGCATCGCCGGCGCAGCCGGCCTCGAACCGGGCGCCGCCCTAGCCGCCAGCCGTCACGGGACGGACGGCGATGGTCACCCGTGACATCGCGCACAGGCGGCCCGCATCGTCGGTGATCTCGACGTCCCAGATCCAAGTGGACCGGCCGCGGTGGCGGGGTCGCGCGTCGGCGTGGACGCCGCCCGAGAGGATCGGGCGAATGAAGCTGGTGCTGTTGGACATGCCCACGGCCGCGTTGCCGGACTGGACGGCAGCCAGGCCGGTACCGATCGAGGCGAGTGCCTCCGCCACCGAAGCCATGACCCCGCCATGAACGAGACCGAACGGCTGTTTCACGCTGTCGGTTACCTCGACCCACCCACGCATGTGTTCGGTGCTCTCCTCCAGGATCTGGAGCCCGTAGAGCGCGTCGAAGTGGACGCGATCGGTGGGGAACGCGCTACTCACCGGCGGGGAGTGTCGCACGCTGACCCGGGCGAGCCTCAGGAGAGGCGGGCCGGGCAGCGGTTCAGCGCTTGGCGAACAGCTCGGTGAGCGGGCCCTGATGACCGGCGAGGACGGAGTGGACATCGAGCAGCTCGTCGCCGCTGATGGGGTCGACCACCTCAGGCATGCCCTCGTCGAACTCGGGCTTGCGGTCCTCCTCGGCCTCGGTCTGGAAGATGATCTGGAGCAGATTCTCGTCATTGCACGAGGCGCACGTGACGCGCACCAGGGCGCGATTACCCTGCTGTGCAAGCACATTGATGCCGCAGTCCGCCATGTTCTCGCCACACGCGGAGCATCGATACCGGCGGGCCTGGAAGCGGAGCAATTCGAGGAGGTCCATCTCGCGTTCCAGTATATGCCGACCGTCCGGGACGCCAAACCTGATCGCGGCGAAGCGCCGGTACACTCGACTGGCTCTCACTGGGGAGTGGCCAAGTGGTAAGGCAGCTGACTCTGGATCAGCCAATCAGAGGTTCGAATCCTCTCTCCCCAGCCAATCTCGTGAATTGATTCGGCTGATCCCTGACAAAGGGGTTCGGCTGATTCTTTACAGAGTTTCGGGTGATGCTTGACACCAGTTTCGGCTGAGTCCTGACACTCCCTCACACGAGGGAAGGCAGCGTGGCAGAACAGCGGTACAGGGCAGTCCAGGCGGTGATCGCCGAGGGCGGGAATTTGGCCATGC
>VBGJ01000096.1:0-7829 GCA_005880445.1 Chloroflexota bacterium
CTGCTGTATGGCATCACCGGCATGCTCATCGCCTCCGGTTTTGGCGGCGTGTACCTCTGGATCGCAACGCACCCGGCCCTGCTCCACGACGCATACTCGGACGTCGACTTCCTGCGTGTCGCGCCGCGGTACCTCGTGGGAGGCGTTGCGTATACCGTGTGCATCCCGCTGGCGTTCATCTACCCGCCGGCGGTCGTCGCGGTGATCGCCGCGATCGTCCTCTACTATGCGATCGATCAGCTGCCTCAGCCGAGCAGCACGTCCCAGAAATAGCGCTCGCGGCGCGGTACGCCCTGGTCGACGTGGATGTGCTTGACTTCGGTGTACTCCTTCAAACCGTACGTGCCGAGCTCACGGCCGATGCCGCTCTGCTTGTAGCCACCGAACGGCGCCTGCGGGTTCAGCAGATGCCAGTCGTTGATCCACACCGTCCCCGTGCGCAGCAGCTTCGCCATTTCGATCGCACTTCGCGTGTCGCGCGACCACACGCCACCGGCCAGACCGTAGACCGTCCGGTTCGCGCGCTCGATGACCTCGCCCTGGTCGCTCCAGCGCTGCACCGCGAGCACCGGTCCGAAGATCTCCTCGGTGGCGGCGTGCGAATCGGGATTCACATCGACGAGGACCGTGGGCTGCACGAAGTAGCCGCGTTCGCCGACGCTCTTCGGCCTGCCACCCCCGCACGCAAGCGTGGCGCCTTCCTGCTGGGCGCGCTGGATAGCCGCGAGAATCATCTCGTACTGCTGCTTGGTGATCACTGGGCCGACCTGCGAGTCGAAGTCGGTGGCGTCACCAACGCGCAGGCTCGCGGCAGAGTCGACGAGACGATCGACAAAGGTGTCGTAGATGTCGTCGTGGACGAAGAGGCGCGTGCCCGACTCGCACATCTGCCCCTGGTGGAAGAACGTGCCGAAGAGCGTGCCGTCGACGGCGATGTCCAAGTCCGCGTCGGGACACACGATGTTGGCCGACTTGCCACCGAGTTCGAGCGTCACCTTCTTGATGTTCGCGGCAGCGGCGGCGAGGATGGTGCGGCCGGTGGCGGTTGAGCCGGTGAACGCCAGCTTGTCGACGTCCCCGCTCTCGACGAGCTCTGCGCCGACGGTGTCGGCCGGACCGGTGACGACGTTGATGACGCCCTTGGGGATCAGGCCCGTCTCGTCGATCGCGCGCACGAGTGCGAGAGCGGTGAGCGGCGTGTGGGTCGACGGCTTGAGCACTATCGAGTTGCCCATGGCGATCGCTGGGGCGATCTTCCACACGGCGAAGATCAGCGGATAGTTCCAGGGAATGATCCCGGCGCAGACGCCGACCGCCTCACGCTGGACGAAGTTCCACGAGACGTAGGGCTGGTCGAACCACGCGAGCGGTTCGTACCAGGGAATCGACAACGCCTGCTCGGCAAGGCTGCGGAAGTGCTCGATGGCCAGCGGGACGTCGACCACCGCGGTCTTGCGTATCACCGCTCCCGCGTTCTGCGCCTCGAGCAGCCCCCAGTCGTCCGAAACTGTTTGCAGGTGCCTGACGATCTCGAACATGATCTCGCTGCGCTGCTGCTGTGTCTTGAAGCGCCACTCGCCTCCGTCGAACGCGCGCCGCGCCGCTCCGATGGCACGACGTGCGTCGGCGCGCGTGCCCGCAGGGGCGCGGGCCATAACCTCCTCGGTCGACGGGTTGATCACGTCATAGGTTTCGCCGTTCTCGGCGCCCACCCACTCCCCGTCGATGTACTGCTCGTAGGTCGCGACCTCGGGCCGGACGATGGTTGCCATGCACACCTCCGCAGGAACTGACGTCGATGTCAATTATTGATTGTCCGGGGCGCGAGCCGATGGCCCCTCCAGACTGACCCGTGATTCTGCGCTCGCCATATCAGCAGCCGGCCCGGAAACGCGGGTCACAGGGGGTGCTTCGTGGACGAGATCCAGTTCGCGGACGGGTTCGATGCTCCCGACCGGCTGGCGTTCGGCCTGGGCGCGGGCCAGCTGCTCACCGTCGTTGCCGGCGGGTTGCTCGCGTATGCCGTGGCGCGGTCGCCGCTGCCCCCACCGGTGGCGATGCCCATCGCGGCGTCACTCGCATCGGTGGCCGCGGTGCTCGGCTGGTTCCGAGTCGCCGGACGCCCTGGGCTCGACTGGGCCCTCTACGCGTGCCTCTATGCGGTTCGTCCGCGTGGCGGCAGGTTCGCAGTCGACGTCACGAGCGCGCGTGTGCCGGCGACGACGCGACACCGGCCGGTGATGCGGCTGCGCCCAACGTCGCCGCGTGCACCACGGGCGCATCCCGCGGCTGCACCTGACGCCGACATCATTCCGCTGCGGCCGCGTGGCGGGTGGGCCGGAATGGCACGGCCGCTAGCCGTGGGCGACGCAACGTCCCCCGCCACCAGGCCACTCCGCATCGGCGGCGCCCATCGGATCACGTTCTTCTCGCTCAAGGGTGGCACGGGGCGCACCATGCTGGCCGTCGAGCTCGCGTGCGCGCTGGCTTCGACGTCGCGCGCTCGGCGTGACGGCGCCGAGCCGCTCCGGGTTGCGTTGCTCGACCTCGATGTGCGCTGCGCCAGCGTCGCCGTGCGGCTCGGACTGGCACACGCGGGCCTGATGGAATTCGCGCTGTCGCCACCGGACGAGCGCCGCATCTGCGACTTCATGGCGCCGCATCGGAGCGGCGCGCGGGTGCTGCTCGGCCCGTCGGGCTTGTCAAATCCCGACTGGCCGGTCACGGCGCCACTCCTGCGCGAGGTGCTGCGAGAACTCGACATCGAAGGGTTCGATGTCGTCGTCATGGACGTCTCTCCCGAGTTGTGCGCGGTGACACGTGCCGCGCTGAACAGCTCTGATGACGTCTTCGTGGTCGTGGTGCCGACCGCGAGCGGCGTGCAGGATGCGTATCGCACGACGGAGCAGCTGCGACACGTCGGGTTGCGCCATCAGCTGCGCTACGTCGTCAATCGCGCGCGGGCGGACGTCGATGTCGGGGTCACCATCGCCGATCTGGCGGGTCAGCTCGTCGCCGAGGTCCCAGACGACCCTGCGCTGGCGGATGCGGAGAACTCGCATCGTGTCGTCACCATGCACGGCGAGAGCGAAGGGGCGCGTGCGCTGCAGCGCCTGGCACGCCGCATCGACAGCGAGCTCGCCTTCGCGTGCGCGACCTGATCGCGCCGTCGCCGCCATCTCGGCGCGCATCACGCCGGCTCGGCACCGTCGGTCCGTATGTGGTCGAGGGCGAATGCGTGCACCATCCCGACGGTCAGCGCTCCGCCGTCATCCGCACCGGGGAGTTGAACATCGAGGAGGTCGACGCGACGCGGCGCGTCGCGGCGCTGGCTTCGTTTGCGCGGCTGTGCCACACGCTCGAGGCCCCTCTGCAGCTGGTGGTGCGCGTGCGCCCGCAGACCGCGGACGACGGCACATCGCGAGGCCAGGCTGGATCGCAGGTGGGGCGCGCTGAGCTCGAAGGCGCAATGCGCGAGCACTGGGCGGAGCGCCTGAGGGCAGCGCCTGCCTTCCGGCGCGAGGTGCTGATCGCGACGCGTGCAGCGACTGCAGACACGCTTCGGGCAGACACACATCGCGCCATGGATGCGGTGCGCGCCATGGGCATCGCGGCGGAGCGCCTCAGGGATGAGGAGTTGGCACGCGCGATTGCTGCCGGGCTTCATGTCGGCGCCCCCGTCGAGTGGAGCCTGCACCCGCAGCACGTTGCGTTCGGCGACCTGCTCGTGCGCGGCTTTGCGCTCCGCCGCCTGCCATCGCACCCCGTCACCGTGGGATGGCTCGCTCCTGTGCTGCGCGTCGACGTCGACTGCGACCTTGCCATCCATATGATCCCGGCGTCGCTCGGCGCTGCCCTCAGCTCGTTGGGGCGCCGGTTGCGCGACTTCTCGGCGCACCGAATGCTCGAGGCCGAGCGCGGCGGAGTCGGTGACGTGCACGTCGACATCGCGCTCGATGCAGCATTTCAGCTGCGGGGGCGCCTTGCGCGAAGTCTGGGACGGCCGCTGCATCTGTCGGTGACGGCGGTGGTGCGCGGCGAGACGCTCGAGCAGCTGCACCAGCGTGGAGACGTGGTGCGGCTGGCCTTTCAGAGCGCGCTCACCGGGTGCGAGCCGGCACACTTCCGCCACCTCGCCGCCTTCGTCACCTCGCTCCCGCTCGCAGTCGATGCGCTGGGCGCGGTGAAGCTCGTGGAGTCGGGAGCGGCGGCGACCTGCGCGCCCTGGGTGGCTGCGGGGTGCGCCGATCCGGGCGGATACCGGCTGGGACAAACGCTTCGCTCGCGATCACCGGTCCGCGTCGCGCCATTCGACACGTCCCGGCATGCCAACGCGAACATCGCGGTGCTGGCGACGTCGGGGCACGGGAAGAGCTTTGCCCTGGGGGCGCTTGTGCTCGAGGCGGCGGCACGCGGCGTCGACGCCGTGATCATCGACCCCGAAGGCGAGTACGAGCCGCTGATCCGGGCGGTGCACGGAACGTATCTCGTCCTGGCTCCTGGGACGGACTCGGCGGTGAACGTCTTCGACGCCGGTGACGGCGACGCTGACGAGTCGATCGGCGCCGTCGTGGATCTCGTGTCGGTGCTCTGTGGTGGGCTCGGAGACGTCGAACGCGCCATCGTGGATGCAGCGGCGCGCGACGCACGGGTGCGCGCCATGTCGGAAGGCCGAGCGCCGCTGTTGGGCGACTGTCTTTCGGCGCTCGAGCGGAGTGCGCCGCAGATAGCCGTTGTCGTGCGCCGCTTCTGCGCCGGTGCCCTGGGCAGATTGTTCAATCGCACAACGTCAGTGCGGCTCGATCGTGGCGTCTGTGCTGTGTCACTGCGCGACACGCCCGCCGAGCACATGGGGGCTGCGACGCTCATCGTGGCGCGATGGCTCTGGCGCCTCGTCCGCGACGACCCGCGGCCTCGGCACATCGTCTTCGATGAGGTCGGCGCGCTGTGCGCGCATCCGCCGCTGCGAGCGCTGCTCGTGCAGCTGGCGCGTCGCTGCCGCAAGTACGGCGCATCGCTCGTGGTGGCGACCCAGAATGCGCAGGACCTTCTCGATACCGCTGAGGGCAGCGTCGTCGCCACGAACTGCGCCATCGTGCTGCTCGGCGGCCACCGCCCAGCGGAGACGGCGCGGATGGAACAGGCCTTCGGTCTGACGGGCGCACAGCGGCGCTTCCTCGAGGCAGCCGCGCGCGGCGAGTTTCTGCTGCTGGCCGGCGACCGGCGCCTCGAGATTCGGGTCGACGTCCCGCCGCTGCACCATGAGATCCTCAGCGCCCCACCCCTTGACGCCAGACCGGGCCAGCCTCAAGATGTGGGGGCTCCCGGACGGGCGGACCCCAAGATGTGGTAAAATCGGGGGGTTCTCGACAGGTAGAGGTCGGGGCCTCCGACCCGCCAGGGCGCCGTTCTTCCCCACGTCACAGCACCAACCAGCGCCCATCCGATAGAAGAGGAAAGACCGTGGACTCGTCTGTTTCCCGTCCCCGTTCCGAGGATCCAGCCACCGCCTCCACCGGACGGCGCAACGGACGCCGTCGCGGCGTTGCGGCGTCGACGAAGGCCGAGGGGGCCGGACTGCACGTGGAGCGGCGCTTCACGCGCGAGGGCATGCACCCCTACGACGAGGTGACCTGGGAGAAGCGCACCGCGGCTATCGCCAACGAGAAGGGCGAGACGGTCTTCGAGCAGACCGACTGCGAGATGCCTTCGTTCTGGTCCCAGATGGCGACCAACGTTGTGGTCAGCAAGTACTTCCGCGGCGCGCTCGGCACCCCGCGTCGCGAGACCAGCGTCAAGCAAATGATCTCGCGCGTGGTGGACACCATCGCGGGCTGGGGCCGCGAAGGCGGCTACTTCGCCACCGAGGCCGATGCCCAGGCATTCCAGGACGAGCTCTGCCACCTGATCCTGCATCAGAAGATGAGCTTCAACAGCCCGGTGTGGTTCAACCTCGGCGTCGCCGCCAGCAAGCCGCAGGCCAGTGCCTGCTTTATAAACAGCGTCGACGACACGATGGATTCCATCCTGACGCTCGCCAAGACCGAGGGCATGCTCTTCAAGTACGGCAGCGGCACGGGCACCAATCTGTCAACCATTCGGTCGGCGACCGAGTCCTTGGCAGGCGGTGGCACCGCCAGCGGTCCCGTCTCGTTCATGAAGGGCTTCGACGCGTTCGCCGGCGTCATCAAGAGCGGCGGCACAACGCGGCGTGCGGCCAAGATGGTGATCCTCAACGCCGATCATCCGGACATCGAGGAGTTCGTCACCTGCAAGGTGAACGAGGAGCGCAAGGCGTGGACGCTCATCGAGGGGGGCTACGACAGCTCGTTCACCGGTGAGGCGTATGCGTCGGTGTTCTTCCAGAACAGCAACAACTCGGTGCGTGTCACCGATGAATTCATGCGTGCGGTGGCCGAGGATCGCGATTGGCACCTGTACGCTGTGACCGATCGCAGTCGCATCATCAAGACCGTGAAGGCGCGCGAGCTGATGCGCCTGATGGCGGAGTCGGCGTGGCAGTGCGGGGATCCCGGCATCCAGTACGACACGACGATCAATGACTGGCACACGTCGGCGACCAGTGGGCGGATCAACGCGAGCAACCCGTGCTTCCCGGCCGATGCTCGCGTGCACACCACAGCCGGCCTGATTCCGTTCGGTGACCTGTTCGAGCGTGCCTTTGCAGGCGAGAAGTTCCATGTCTATACGCATCGCGCCACCGCCGATGCTCCGGGCACGGGAGTGCTCGCGACGCAGCCGCTCGCGATCATGCGCACCGGGGTGAAGCCGGTCGTCCGCCTCACCTTCTCGACCGGTGAGCAGCTGCGCTGCACGCCCAGCCATCGCATCTGGACGGTGAACCGCGGTTTCGTTGCAGCCAACGAATTGACCCCGAACGACCGGGTGATGACGTGCAACGCGGGAGCCGCCGTGGCCGATCGGACGCTCGTCGCTTCTGGCGCGCCGCTGGGCGCCGCAGTGCCGCAAGCTCCGTTGTCGGAGAGCGAGCTCCAGGAAGCCACCGTCCAGATGGTGTCGCGCGAAGGCGACGGCGTGGAGGTTGTCTACAACCTCACGGAGCCGGTTCATCATTCATACATCGTCGATGGATTCCTGGTCGCGAATTGCAGCGAGTACATGTACCTCGACGACACCAGTTGCAACCTCGCGTCGATCAACGTGACCCGCTTTCTCAACGACGACGGTTCCATCGACATCGACGGATACCGTCATGCGGTGCACGTCACCATCACCGCCCAGGAGATCCTGGTCAGCAACGCGTCGTATCCCACCGAGAAGATCGCGAAGAACAGCGAGGAGTTCCGTCCCCTCGGGCTCGGGTACGCCAACCTCGGTGCGTTGCTGATGGCGCGAGGCGTGCCATACGACTCGCCGCAAGGGCGCGACCTCGCCGCCTGTCTCACCGCCGTGCTCACCGGCGAGGCATACGCACAGTCCGCGCGCGTGGCTCGTGAGATCGGGCCGTTCAACGGCTACGCGGCCAACCGACGGCCCATGCTCCGCGTCATCGGCAAGCATCGTGAGGCGGCGTACAACATCCCGGCCGACGGCATCGAGCCCGAGCTCATCGCTGCGGCGCGGCACGCGTGGGACGAGGCGCACGAGCTGGGCGCGCGTCACGGCTACCGCAACGCGCAAGCCACGGTCTTGGCGCCCACCGGGTGCCTGACCCCTGACAGCCTCGTGGCGACAAGCCGTGGCCTGGTGCGACTTCGCAGCCTGGGCAATCCCAGCGGTGCGAAGTGGCAGGATCTCGATGTCGAGGTCGCTACTCATGAGGGCCCTCGGAAAGCAACCAAGTTTTT
>VBGJ01000096.1:7923-10771 GCA_005880445.1 Chloroflexota bacterium
GACACGACCGCGCCTCGGTATGTGACGCCCGAGCTAGCAGAGCTTGTCGGTTACTTCATGGGTGACGGATCCCTCCACGCAAAGGAGCTCCGCTTCTGCGTGAGTCCCCAGGACGCGGATCTAGCGGAGCACCTGGTGATGCTCGGGAGCAAGCTCTTCTCACTCCGACCGCGCGTCACCAGGAAACGCTCGTACATCGAGGTCCGCTTCACGTCGGTGCGCCTGGTGATGTGGTGGGAGGCATGCGGGTTCGCGAAGCTGAGTGCTTCAGCAGAGCACAGCGGCAAGGGATGGCTGGCCCGGATACCGGACGCGATTCTGCACACCAACAATCCTGCCGTCTATGGCGCTTTTGTACGAGGACTGTTCGAAGCCGACGGGACTGTCAGCAGCGGTTACCCCTCTTTTACAACCGCAACCGAATCGCTGGCGCGTGACGTCCAATCCTTGCTTCTAGCACTTGGCTTCATCACGACGCTCGACATTCAGCCGCCGGGCGCTGGCGGATGGGGTAGCCGAACCAAATACCGGGTGCGGCTGCTCAACGTGCGTACCGCCGCGCGATTCGCCTCGGAGATAGGCTTCGCCTCAGCCCGCAAGCGTGCCCTCTGTGAAGGCATCGAGCATCAGCAGTCGGAGCGGTACGATCACGTCCCAGTCACCAGGCGGATGATCGACCGGCTCGCGCCCGAAAACGACCGGCTCCGCAAGGTCCTGCTGCTGGAGCACAAGCGAGGAGCCGTCAGCCGCCGCATCGCCACAGCACTTCTCGAGCATGCGCCAGATACTGAGCTTGCTCACATGCTGGACTTCTTTTACGACGAGGTCGGAGAGGTTGATCTCTCGGAGGAGGATCTGACGCTTGACCTCTCAGTTCCCGACAATGTCACATACGTTGCCAACGGATTCGTGAGCCACAACACCATTTCGTTCATGCTCGACTGCGACACCACCGGCGTCGAGCCGGACATCGCGCTGGTCAAGTACAAGAAGCTCGTCGGCGGCGGCATGCTCAAGATCGTCAACCAGACCGTGCCAGCGGCCCTGCGCCGCCTCGGCTACGGCGAGACCGCCATCGCAGACATCGTGGCGTACATCGACGCCAACGACACCATCGAGGGCGCACCGCACCTGCGCGACGATGACATTCCCGTCTTCGACTGCGCCTTCACGTCGCAGCACGGAAGCCGCTCCATCACCTGGCAGGGCCACCTCCGCATGATGGCGGCGGTGCAGCCGTTCATTTCTGGGGCCATTAGCAAGACGGTGAACGTACCGAACGACGCCACCGCCGAGGACATCGAGCGCGCGTACATCGACGGCTGGAAGCTCGGGCTCAAGGCGGTTGCCATCTATCGCGACGGCAGCAAGCGCAGCCAGCCGCTGGCGACCAGCATCGACAAGACGACCGGACAGCGTGTGCAGGTTGTGGAACGCCCGTTGCGCCGGCGCCTCCCGTCGGAGCGCCATGCGCTCACGCATCGTTTCGAGGTCAGCGGCCACGAGGGCTACATCACCGTCGGCCTCTACGAGGACGGCACGCCCGGCGAGATCTTCCTGAAGATGGCAAAGGAAGGTTCGACCGTCAGCGGGCTGATGGACTCCTTCGCCACCGCGATCTCGCTGGCACTGCAGTATGGGGTGCCGCTGCCAGCGCTCATCGACAAGTTCTCGCACACGCGATTCGAGCCGCAGGGCTTCACCAAGAACCCGGAGATTCCCATCGCCAAGTCGGTGATGGATTACATCTTCCGCTGGTTGGCGTCGCGGTTTCTCTCGATCGAGGAGCGTGACCGGCTCGGGATCATCCGCCGCGATGAGGATGGGGAACCCGTCGACGTGTCACCCGTTCGCGCACAGCTCTCGGTCATTCAACCCACGGGTGCCGCGGCGCCCGGAGCGTTCGTGAACCAGGCCGACGCGCCGACGTGCAGCGACTGCGGCAGCCTGATGGTGCGCAACGGAGCCTGCTACAAGTGCTTCAACTGCGGAGCGACGAGCGGCTGCAGCTGACGCCACTTGCGTCACACATCAGCGTCGGGACTCCGCGGTAGGCGCGCATACCGCAGCACCAGAGCATCCCACCAGCGATCCGGGAGCGCTCGTCTCAGCATGAGCGCGATCCGCGCCTCGGACCCGACGAGGTAGCGGGTCCGCGGGCGCGCCGCGGTGAGCGCATGCGCAACCGCATCGGCGACACGCGCCGGATCCACACCGCGCCGCTCCTGCTGGCGCGCGATTGCGGTCATCCGCTCCGTCACGCGCCCGTACAGCTCCGACAGGCCGACAATCCCAGCAAGGCGCGCGGTCGAATCGGTCACGCCCTTCTCCCATATGGGCGTCGCCACCGCACCGGGCTCGATCAGCGCCACCTGGATTCCCCACGGACGCAGCTCGACGCGAAGCGCGTCGCTGATCGCCTCCAGCGCGTGCTTCGACGCGACGTAGGGCGCCACGAACGGCTGCGCCACGCGCCCACCTATGGAGCTCATGTTGACGATGCGCCCGCCACCCTTGCGCAGCATCGGCAGGGAGCGCTGGATGACCGCGATCACACCGAAGACGTTGACCTCGAACTGTCGTCGCCAGTCATCGAGTGAGATCAGCTCAGCCGGGCCGCCCACCGCGATGCCGGCGTTGTTCACGACACCGGCCAGGCGAGCGATGCGCCGGTCGGTTCGCATCAGCTCCATCGCGGTGTCGATCGCGCGCATGTCGGTGACGTCCAGGAGAAGCGGATGCAGGTTGGGACCCGCGGTCTCCTTCAGCGCGATGCCGTCTTCCTCCCGACGCACTCCGGCATAGACGGTGAAGCCCAGCGTCTCGAGCCGCAGCGCGCAGGCCCGTC
>VBGJ01000097.1 GCA_005880445.1 Chloroflexota bacterium
TGGTCGCGTCGCCGTAGAGACCGGCGCCGCCTGACTGCTTCTTGTACTTGTGCGCGACCCGCGCGGTGCCGGTGATGGTCTCGCGGTAGGGAATGCGCGGCGGATGCAGCACCGCATCAACGCCGTACTTGCGCTTCATGCGCTCGAGCGCCACGTCGAGGTGCACATCGCCCAGTCCATGCACCAGCACCTCGTTCGTCACCGGGTCGCGAGCCGACGAGAACCCGATGTCCTCCTCGGCGAGGCGCGCGAGCGCGCTCATGATCTTGTCTTCGTCGCCCTTGCTCTTGGCGACTATGGCGGCTGTGTACATCGCCGCCGGTGGCGTGATGGGCGGCAACGTGATCGGTGCGTCCTTGGCGCAGAGCGAGTCGCCGGTCTGCGTGTGCGTGAGCTTGGTGACCACACCGATGTCACCGGCGATCACGTGGGGCACGGTGACGATCGTCTTTCCCATCGGCTGGCCGAGCTGCGCGAAGCGCTCTTCCTGACCGAGTCGCACCGTGACCGGGTGGCTGTCACCGGTGAACGTGCCGCGCAGCACCTTGAAGAACGAGACCCTTCCGAACGTGTCCACTGTGGTCTTGAACACGCGTGCGCAGAGCTTGCCGGCCGGATCGCACTCGATCTCCACGTCGTTGCCCTTCGCGTCGGTGCCGTAGCGCACGCGCTCGCGCGGTGACGGAAGAAAGCGCACGATCGCATCGAGCACCAGCGACGCGCCCTGCTCCGTGGCCGCCGCCGCGCACACGACGGGGATGAGCGTGCCCTTCGCCGTGGCGATGTGCAGCGCCGCGCGAACTTCTTCGTCGGTGAGCTCGGTGCCCTCGAGATACTTCTCGAGAAGCGCGTCGTCGGTTTCCGCGGCGGCGTCGACCAACGCCGAGTGGGCACGCTCAACATCCGGCCGCATCTGGTCGGGGAACGCGGTCTCCGCCGCGCGCCCGCGGTCGTCGAAGGCCCGTGCGACATCGTCGACGAGATCGACGTAGCCGCTGAAGCTCTCGGCGACGCCGATCGGCACCGCGACGGCGATCGGCTTGCGCCAAAAGGCCTCGCGCAGCGCGTCGACCGTCGCCTCGTACGCTGCGTTCTCCTTGTCCATCTTGTTCACGACGATCAGCGCGGGCAGGCCGGCCTCACGGATCATCTCCCAGGCCAGTTCCGCACCCACCGGCACCGTCCCGTTGGCCGCCACGACGAGGACGGCGGCATCCGCGGCGGCCAGTGCCTGCACCACCTCTCCCGCGAAGTCCTGGAAGCCTGGCGCGTCGATCAGGTTGACCCTGCTGCCGTCCCAGTCGCAGTGCGCGACCGCCGCCGTGATGCTGATGGAGCGGCGCTGCTCCTCCGGCTCATGGTCGAAGAGCGACGTCCCCTGGTCGGTGGTCCCCATGCGCTGTGTGGCGCCGGCGGTGTGCAGGAGTGCCTCGCAAAGGGTGGTCTTGCCGTCGTGGCTGTGACCGACGACGGCGACGCTTCGGATGCGATCGGGCGTTGACATGGCGCGCTCCAGCACAGTTGCGGGGGCCGATCATGGTAGCCGGAGAGGATCAGGCCAGGTCGTAGACGACCCGGTTTCTCCCGGCGTTTTTCGCCGCGTACAGGTTCCGGTCTGCGTGACCCAGCAGCGCGGCCTGGCTCACGTGTCCCTCCTCCTGCGCGGTGACGCCGATGCTGACCGTCACTCCCAGGCCAGCGGCGATTGCGTGCCGGGCGAACGATTCGACCGCCATCCGCGCATCCTCGATGCGTCGGAGTGGACTGTTGTCTTCGACCGCCCTCGCCAGCAGCGCGCGCAGCTCGGTGTCGACATAGCGGCGATTGCAGAGACCGGTGAGCGCATCGCGAAGAGCCAGCTCGCGGAACCGCGCGCCCTCACGCCGCGCCTCCGCCGTCTCGAAGACAGCCTGCAACGTCCGTGCGTTGGCTTCGCGCTCCGCGGCCCGCAGCATGGCGTCGGCGGAGTGGAACTCGATGTACTCCTCGTACGCCCGCTGGAACTGTCCCTGGGCGGCGTAGAGCAGAGCCTGCTGCTCGAGCGCCTCGACACGAATCGCGGAGATGCCGCGCTCCTCGCAGAGTCGCAGGCACCGATCCAGCGTAGCCTGGGCGCGCTCAGCGTGGCCCTGCAGTCGCTGCGCGCTCGCGGCGGTCTTCAGCGCTTCGGTGAGACCCTCGCTTTCGCGAGACTCGAGGTCGGCGTCGTCGAGTATGGGACGCAGCGTGTGCTCGGCCTCCACGTATCTGCCGAGCACCACCTGCGCGTGCGCGATGGTGTCGAGGCACGCAGCGTCGAGCGCGACGTCGTGTTGCGCCGCAAAGGCCTGCATGCGCCGGGCGATCTCCATCGCCTGATGTGGGTCGCCCGCGTCGTCCTCCAACCAGGCCAGGTTGTTGAGAATCTTCAGACGCAGCTGCACATCATTGAGATCCTCGGCGAGCTGCAGCGCTGCGCGATAGCGCTCGCGCGCAGCGTCGTACGCGCCGGTGCGCACCAGCGCGACGCCGAGTCCGATCAGATGATCCGCGCGCAGACGGTCGGACGTCGAGTCATCGACCAGCTCAACCGCGCGAACCGCGTGCTCCCATGAGCTGGGAACGTCACCGACCGAATCGAAGAACATCGAGAGCAGGCGGTGGCTGCGGGCCAGCAGGTGTGGGTCACCGTGGGTCTCGGCCCATGCGTTGATCTCGCGGATCAGCTGTCCGCTCGCCGTGAGCTTGCCCTTGCGACCGAGCACGTCGGCTTGGATCAGCTGCGCTCGCTTCTGGAGGTGCTCCGCGCCGAGCGTGCGCGCCCGCCGCTCCAACGCCACCGACGGCGCAAACGCCGAATCCGCGCTGTAGAAGGGGGTCAGCTCCAGGAGGTCGAGCTCGGCCGACAACAGCACGACGCGCCGGTCCGGGGCTGGAGCGGGCGTCGCCTGCCCATCGGGAGGCGAGACGTTCCCATCGGCCATGGGATCGGGCAGGACCCTCAACTGGGGAGAGGGGCGGGCCATGCCCAGACAGTAGAAGCCGCGTCTCGGCGCCGCTCGGTTCGCGAGGGTTTCGTGACGGGAAAGTACGCCTCCGACGTCATGGTTCCCGGCGGGCGATCACCAGCACGCTCTCGCTGAGCGCCGAGGCGCGCCGGCGCGTCCACCCGTCGTACATCGCGGTCACCGCGAGGCCACCGCGGCGGAAGAGCGGTTGGATGCGCTCGAACGGGCACAGCCACGCACTCGTCTGCTGCGCCGCAACGCTGCCGTCGTCGAAGACGGCGATCTCCCGCAGAACGAACGAGCGGCGGTGCGGGACGTACGTGGAGTCCCCGATCAGCAGGTGACGGCGATCGCCCAGCACCGAACGGGGCACGACGTCCCACCACGCGATTCGCCCTGGCGGCTGGTCGGGCTGCAAGCGCATCTCGACGACGAGCACGCCACCCGGACGCAGCGAGCGAGCCAGGCGCCGCAGCACGCGGGGCTGCTCGGCGCGCGGGAATGCCTCGAGCACGTAATAGATGACGATGCCGGCGTCATACGGTCGTTTCGGAGGCTCCAGGGTGCGCAGGTCGCCGCGCTGGAAGCGGACCCGCCCACGCACCGCGCGTGCTCGAGCCAGCGAGCGCGCGTGACGCAGTGCCGCCGGCCCCACGTCGACTCCGGTGACGTCATAGCCGGCAGCGGCGAGCCGCACCGCGTAAAGCCCTGGGCCGCAGGCCGCATCGAGCACGCGCGACGGCGGCTCCGGCAGGAGGCGGCGCAGCCGGCGGACCTGCTCGTCGACCACTGCGGTGCGCCGTGTCGCGCCGTCGTGCGACTGGTCGAGATGCTCCCGGAGCAGCCGCCGGCTGTAGTCGGGGCGGCTCCAGTCCAGCTCCCAACGCGGGTCGAACGGCACCGGCCACTCGCCGAGCGCAGAGGGTGCGAGTCGCCCTCTCATGGCCGCCAGGGTAGAGACTTGGCTCGTGGACCAGGCGGTGATCCGCGGCATCGCAGCGTTCGCTGCCGGCTACGTGGTCGGCGCGCTTCCCGTGGCGTGGTTGCTCGCACGGCGCCGGCCTGGGATCCGCAGCGCCGTGCTCGCGGTGGTTCTCGAAGTCCTCAAGGGTGCGGCCGTGGGGCTCGCGGCCAGGCTGTACACCGACAGCGGCTGGTTCATCGCCACCGCGATCGCCGGATGCGTCGCAGGCGATGCGTTCCCGGTGGGCTTCCGCCGCGGCGGCCGCGGTCTGGTGCCGCTGGTGTCGGGACTGGTGGTCGCCCTGCCCACCGCGGGAGTGATCACAGCGATCACGGCGATCCCCACCGCGCTGTTCACGTCGATGCGCGGCAGCGTCTACGACGCGGTGGTGCTCGTCGCGGTGCCGGTCGGACTGCTGCTGGGCACCCGCGAGTGGCAGAGCCTGGGCCCGGCCGCCGCCATCGTGCTGGTGCTTCTGGCTCGCTCGCACCTGCGGCGCAGGCGGCGGGAGGCCGCGGTGATGCGCCGTCCGGCCTGGCAGATGGTGATCGACGTGGACGAGACCGGTGGCGAGTCACGCGGGCTCGGCCTCGGCCGTCACAATCGCGGCCCGTGGGACAGCTGATCAGCAACTGGGTCACGGGCGGCGGTGTCGCCGTCGTGTTCGTGCTGATGGCGATCAACAGCTGTGGCATCCCCATCCCCAGCGAGGTGATCATGCCCGTCGCCGGGGTGTTCGCGGCCAGTGGCAAGCTGAATCTCGCCGCCGTGATCATCGCGGGAGTCGCCGGCAACGTCGTCGGGGCGACCGTCGCGTACACGCTGGCGCGACGCTTCGGCCGGCCGCTGCTCCTCGGCCCCGGGCGGCGAGTCGGCATCTCAGCGTCGCACCTCGACCTGGCCGATCGATGGTTCGCCCGTTTCGGGCTGCCAGCCGTGTTCTTTGGACGGATGCTCCCGGTGGTCTGCACGTACATCTCGTTTCCCGCGGGGCTGGCGCGCGTGCCACCGGTCCGGTTCGTGCTGCTCAGCCTCGCCGGCGCCATCCCCTGGTGCACCGGGCTCGCGTTCCTCGGCTACGCGATCGGCTCCAACTACGACCGGGTGGCCGGCCCCATCGGCAAGGCCGCCATCGTGATCGCGGTACTCATCGTGCTCGGACTGCTGGCCTGGTTCATCCGCGGCCGCCGCCGGAGCGAGCCGTCCATATCCCGCTGAATACCGCGTCAGCTCCGCTGCTCGGTCGGTCACGTACTACGGGTACGCTCCCTCCCTGCGCTGCTCGCTTCCTTTGTCTCAGCGGGCCTGGACGGCTCGCTTTACGACAAATCAGGCCACGGCGTGGTGGCGCCTTCGGCCTCGCCCTCTTCGCCCTCGGGTCGCTGACGGTAGCGGTCCGCGACCATCTTGTACGCGACCGGCCTGGGCAGGCCGAGCTTGACGAGGCTCTTGACCTCGTCCGACATCACCTTGTCCCGCGCGGACTCGATCGCCGACACGATGTCGTCGATCGAAACCGTGCTCACGCGCTTCGCCATCCCGATCGAGTGTACCAACGCGCGCGAACGCGAAACCCACGGCGGACGCCGCGGCGCCCTCGCCATACTTGATCGTGTGAGCTATCTCCCCAACTCGGATGACGACCGCCGGGAGATGCTCGGACGGCTCGGTCTCAGCAGCCTGGATGAGCTGTTCAGCGTGATCCCCGACTCGCTGCGCGACCCACGCATCGACCTTCCGCCGCCGCTGGGCGAGCAGGATCTGGTCTCCGAGGTCGAGCGCATCGCCGCGCGCAACCGGCCGCTCTCCGCCTCCGACAGCTTTCTCGGCGCGGGGGTCTACCGCAGGTTCATCCCGGCGATCGTGCGGGCCAGCATCGCGCGACCCGAGTTCTACACCGCCTACACGCCGTACCAGGCGGAGGCCTCACAGGGCACGCTGCAGACCATCTTCGAATTCCAGTCGATGATCTGCGAGCTCACCGGCATGGAGGTGGCGAACGCGTCGCTGTACGACGGCGCGACCGCGGCGGCGGAGGCCATGGTGATGACGGTGCAGGCCACCAATCGAGACCGTTTCGCGGTGGCGGACACCGTGCATCCGGAAACGCTGCGTGTATTGCGGACGTTCGCCGAGGGAAGACGGATCGAGATCGACCTGATCCCGACGACGGACGGACGCGTCACGGTCGACGCGGTGCGCACCGTGCTCGACGAACGGCACGCGGGCGTGCTCATGCAGCAGCCGTCGTTCCTCGGCACGGTCGACGACCTCGCGCCGATCGCCGGCGCGGCGCACGCGGCCGGCGCGCTTGCCGTGTGCAGCACCGATCTGATCGCGTGCGCGGTCCTCGCGCCACCGGGCGGGCTGGGATTCGACATCGCGGTCGGCGACGGTCAGCCGCTCGGCATCCCCCCGTCGTTCGGCGGTCCGCACGTCGGCTGCCTCGCCGCGCGTGCCGCTCTGGTCCGGCGCATGCCGGGGCGCCTGGTCGGGCTCACCAGCGACAGCGACGGCCGGCGCGCCTACACGCTGACGCTGCAGACGCGTGAGCAGCACATCCGGCGCGAGCACGCGACATCCAACATCTGCACCAACCATGCGTTGATGGCGCTCGCGGCCACCGCGTACATGGCGCACATGGGTGCGGGCGGAATGCGCGCCGTCGCCGCTACGAGCGCACGCCGCGCGCACCACCTCGCCGCGCAGCTCGCAGACATCGACGGTCTGGCGCTCGCGTATCCTGACGCGCCATTTCTGTGGGAGTTCGTCCTCCGGTGCGGCGATGCGAGCCGGTTTGTCGCGCAGCTGCGCCGCAGCGGCATCATCGCCGGGGTCGACCTCGGTCGCTTCGACCATCGGCGGCGCGATCAGGTGCTCGTGTGCTGCACGGAGATGACGCCGCCCGACGCGATCGATCGGTACGTCGACGCGGCACGCGAGGCGGCCGGCGCATTCCGACCCGTTGTCGTGCCGTCGGTCGCGAGGGTGCCATCGTGACCGGTGACCGCGTCGAGGCCCGCTGGGCGGCGGCAGAGCCGCTCGTCTTCGAGCTCAGCCACGACTATGCGCTGGGTCCCCGCGTCGCTGCGGCCGGCGTACCCGGCGGGGCGCTCGAGACAGCCGTGCCTGCAAGCGCGCTGCGCCGGGAGCCACCTGCGATTCCGGCGGTGCCCGAACCGGTGCTGGCCCGGCACTTCGGCCGGCTTGCGCGGCGCAATCACAATCTGCACGAGGGCATCTATCCGCTCGGATCGTGCACCATGAAATACAACCCCGTGGTCAATGAGCAGCTCGCCGCGCTCGAGGGCTTCGCCGGTCTGCATCCCTACCAAGACGAGACGGACACGCAGGGTGCGCTGCAGCTGATGTGGGAGTTGGAGCGGATGCTCGCGGCGATCACCGGCATGGCGCGCATGTCGCTGCAGCCCGCGGCCGGAGCGC
>VBGJ01000098.1 GCA_005880445.1 Chloroflexota bacterium
CGCCTCGGCGAGCCGCTCCGCCTGGCCGTCCCTGAGGATGCCGAGGGAGGCCGCCACCTCGATGTCCACCTCGGCGCGGATGGCACGCGTCGCGTCGATGACGGCGCGCATCATGCGTTCGTCGGGGCCGCGCACCGCGACGACGATGCAGAACTCGGTGCCGCCGAGTGCGCGCGTGCGGCGCGCCAGCTCCACCAGCTGGCCGGTGGGCAGCATCGGCTCGCGCACGACGTCGGTGTGAAATCGCGCCGACTGCGAGCAGAAGACGCAGTCCTCGGGACAGCCGCCGGTCTTCGCGCTGATGATCGACTCGACCTCGACCGCCGGCCCCATCCACGCGAGCCGCACGCGATGCGCGAGCGCGAAGAGCTCGGGCAGCGCGTCGTCGGGCAGGGCGGCGAGACGCTCCGCGAGCCGGCGGCCGATCTGCTCGCGCCGCTCGAGCAGCGTGGCTCGCGCCTGGTCGAGTGCGGCGGCTTGCATGGTCCGGGAGGATACCGTCCGCGGGATGCCGTCTCTGCGCAGCCTCGCCGTCGACACCGGCGCGCTGCGCTCGCGGCCGTACCGCCGTCTCTGGACCGGCCAGCTCGTGTCGCTCATCGGCCGCCAGATCACCGTCGTGGCGGTGCCGTTCCAGGTGTACACGCTCACGCACTCGCCGCTCGCCGTCGGTCTGCTCGGTCTGGTCCAGGTGGTGCCGCTGGTCACGTTCTCGGTCAGCGCGGGCGTGATCGCCGACCGCATGGACCGGCGCCGGCTGCTGCTCATCACGCAGCTCTGCCTGGCCGTGTGCTCCGGCGTGCTCGCGCTCGGCGCGCTGCGCGGCAACCCACCGCTCGTCCTCATCTATGTGATCGTCGGCGTCGCCGCAGCGTTCGCGGCCGTGGACTCGCCCACGCGCACCGCCGTGATCCCCAATTTGGTGCCGCGCGAGCGCCTCGCCGGCGCGCTCTCGCTGAACATCGTGCTGTTCCAGACCACGCTGGTCGCAGGCCCCGCCCTCGGTGGCCTGGTCATCGCGCGGCTCGGACTGCCCGTCGCGTACGCGATCGACGTCGGCACGTTCACGGCCGCGCTCATCGCGGTCGCGTTGCTGCCGCCGCAACCGCCGCGCGGCGCACAGCACGAGGCGCCGGTCGCGGCGATCAAGCGCGGATTGGAGTTCACGCGGCGCCAACCGGTGATCCTCGGCGGGTTCGCCATGGACCTCGCCGCGATGATCTTCGGCATGCCGCGCGCGCTGTTTCCCGTGCTCGCCGCGGTCACGTTCCACACCGGCGCCGGTGGTCTCGGCTTGCTCTACGCGGCACCGGGTTTCGGCGCCGTCATCGCCGCGCTCAGCACCGGATGGGTCTCACGCGCGCACCGCTTGGGGCGCGTCATCGTCGTGACCATCGTCATCTGGGGAGTCGCGATCATCGCGTTCGGCTTCGC
This sequence comes from Chloroflexota bacterium, assembly GCA_005880445.1. Classification (GTDB taxonomy): domain Bacteria; phylum Chloroflexota; class Dormibacteria; order Aeolococcales; family Aeolococcaceae; genus CF-75. The sequence goes on from VBGJ01000098.1 coordinate 1,435, forward strand.
GACCGCGTTCTGGCTCGGCTTGCTGCTGCTCGTCATCGCCGGCGCCGCCGACAGCTTCAGCGCGGTGTGCCGCACGACGATCATGCAGACGATCACGCCGGACGACCTGCGTGGACGCCTCACGGCCGTCTATTACATGGTGGTCGTCGGCGGGCCGTACATCGGCGATCTCGAGTCTGGTGCGGTCGCGAGCCTCACCACACCGCAGATCTCGGTCGTGTCCGGTGGCGTGCTCAGCCTCGTCGGACTCGCCGGCGCGGCCCTCGCCTTTCCCGCGGTGTGGCTGTATCGCATGCCGCACCGGCGGCGCGGCGGTGTGCTGCCCGAGGAGGCCGCGCCTGGCGATCCCGGATCGGTGCTGGGGGCGTGACTGTGTATGGTGCTGCGATGGCGCAGGAAGCGGAGGTGAGCGAGATGCCGCGCGTCGGCGTGGTGCCACCGCGCATGCGCGCCATGGTGATCCGCCCCGAGCGGTACGGCGATCCTCGCAGCGCGTTCGTCGAGGAGTTGATCGACACGCCGCTGCCGCGCGCGGGTGAGGCGCTCGTCTACGTGATGGCCGCCGGCGTCAACTACAACAACGTGTGGGCGGCGTTGGGCCGGCCGGTCGACGTGGTGGCGGCGCGCGTGAAGGCGGGCGAGGCCGAGCCGTTCCACATCGGCGGCAGTGACGCCTCCGGCATCGTGTGGGCGGTGGGCGACGGCGTCACCAACGTGAAGGTCGGCGACCACGTGGTCGCGCACTGCGGCGTGTGGGACGCCGGCGATCCCTGGATCCAGTCCGGTGGCGACCCGATCGTCGCGCCCAGTGCGCGCATCTGGGGATACGAGACCAACTGGGGCAGCTTCGCGCAGTTCACGCGGGTGCAGGCGCACCAGCTGCTGCCGAAACCGCCGCAGCTGAGCTGGGCGGCGGCCGGTGCGTGCATGCTCGTCGGCGCCACCGCATACCGCATGCTCAACGGCTGGCCGCCGCACACCGTGCAAGCGGGCGACATCGTGCTCGTGTGGGGCGGGTCCGGCGGCCTGGGCAGCCAGGCGATCCAGATCGCGCGCGCGAAGGGCGGCATCCCGGTGGCGGTGACGTCCGGGCCGGAGCGCGGCGAGTACGCCGTGAAGCTCGGCGCCAAGGGCTACATCGATCGCAGCAACTTCGATCACTGGGGCGTGATTCCCGACTGGCGCGACGACGCCGCGTTCGCGGAATGGACGGCGGGCGCGCGCGCGTTCGGCAAGGCGTTGTGGGACGTGCTCGGCGAGCGGCGCAACCCGCGCATCGTCTTCGAGCATCCGGGCGAGAGCACCATCCCCACCTCGATCTTCGTCTGCGACAACGGCGGGATGGTGGTCATCTGTGCGGGCACCACCGGCTATCACGCCGCGGTCGACCTGCGGTACCTCTGGATGCGCCAGAAGCGCCTGCAGGGCTCGCACTTCGCCAACGACGAGCAGTGCGCCGCGTACAACGAGATGGTGACGCGAGGGGAGGTCGATCCCTGCCTCTCGCGCACGTTCGCGTTCACCGACGTGGGTGAGGCGCACCAGCTGATGTACGAGAACCGTCATCCGATGGGGAACATGGCGATCCTGGTCGGCGCGCTCGACGCGGAGCAGCGGGACCCGTAGATCGGGCGCAGGTTTTACACCGGTGTGGTCGTTAGGGAAGGTCAGGAAGGGAAGGCACGAGCCCCGGCGCGCCGGACCCCGACGCGTCGGGGTGTCGTCCTGCTAGCTCCAGCGCTCGCTGGGCCAGGCGCAGCAGCCGCTCCGGGGGCAGCACCGCAAGCTCCACCCGCCGCCCGCTTCCCAGCCACGCGATCTCGTCCTCGCTCAGCACCGGCGACAGATCCCGCGGCAGGCGCGCGGGCGCACCCTCGATCACCTGAAACGCGGCCTGGCTGATCCACGCGGGTCGCAGCCCGCCGTCGACCACGTCGGCCCCCGCGTCGCGCAGGTCGAGCAGCAGCGCGCACCCGCGCGGTGACGCGTCGTGCAGCGCTGCGACACGGGTGCCGGCCGGCGCGGTGAACGACTGCCGATCTGCCACCGAGACGTCCGCGAGGCCGGCGTGCTCCACGTTGGCGGCGATGGCCGTGGCGTTGTCCGTCGTGTCGCACACGATGGCCGGCCCGTGCGCGGTCCCGGGCGCCGGCGCGACAGCGTGACTGTCGACGAGGCCGGGAAGCGTCAAGCCCTCGCGACGGCTCTCGAAGTCGGCGAAGGAGATGGACAGGACACGGCCGTCCGGCGCTCGCCGCGTCCGCCTCGCGATGAGCCCGAAGACGATCAACACCGCTCCGAGCGCCAGCAGCGCGGCGGAGGCGACGCGAACGCCGATGAGGATGAGCCCGAGCAGCACGAGGAGGACGCCGAGCCCTATCTCGCCGTTGGCCACGGATGCCGTGGCCGGCGTCTCCGCTTCGGCGCACGTCGCGTAGTACAGCTGCTTCGGCGTGTAGCGCCAGCCACCCTCGGAGAGCGAGGCCGCGGCCCGCGTGATCAGCGCCGGCGTCACCGTGAGCGCCATGCGCGCGAGTGTCGCACACGATTTGGACCGGTTCGGCACGATCGGGTCGCGGACGTATGCTCTGGCGATGATCACCGAGCGCCGCCGGGCGGAGACACCGGTGAGCGCCGACCCGGACTTCGCCGCCGCGCTCCTCGAGTGGGAGGAGGAGCGTCTGGGCCCGGCGCAGCGTCGTGGTGAGCGCAAGCCGGAGTTCGAGACCGCCAGCGGGATTCCCGTCAAGGCGCTGTACACACAGGAGGATCTCGCGGCGCACGACGCGCTGCGCGACGAGGGCTTCCCGGGTGAGCCGCCGTACACGCGGGGCATCCAGCCGACCATGTATCGCGGACGCACGTGGAGCATCCGCCAGTACGCCGGGTACGGCACCGCACGCGATGCCAACGAGCGATTTCGATACCTGCTGGCCCACGGACAGCCGGGCTTGTCGGTCGCCTTCGACCTGCCCACACAGATGGGCCTCGACAGCGACGACCCGCGCAGCGCAGGAGAGGTGGGCCAGGTCGGTGTGGCCATCGATTCGGTGCACGACATGGAGGAGCTCTTCGCCGGCATTCCGCTCGCCGACGTGAGCACGTCGATGACGATCAACGCGCCCGCCGCGGTGCTCGTCGCGATGTACGTGGTGGTCCGCCGCAGCCGTCGCTGCGCCTCGCCGCCGACCTCATCGCGTGGTGCACACGCCATGCGGGCCGCTTCAACCCGATCTCGCTGTCCGGGTACCACATCCGGGAGGCGGGGAGCACCGCGCCGCAGGAGATGGCGTTCGCCATCGCGAACGCGTGCGCGTACGTGCAGGCGGCGCTCGACCGTGGCGTGGACGTCGACGAATTTGCCCCGAAGCTGTCGTGGATCTTCAACACGCACCTCGACTTCTTCGAGGAGATCGCCAAGTATCGGGCGCTGCGCCGGATGTGGGCGCGCATCATGCGCGATCGCTTCGGCGCGCGCGACGCACGCTCGATGACCCTGCGCACGCACACGCAGACGGGCGGTTCCACGCTCACCGCGCAGCAGCCGGAGAACAACATCGTGCGCGCCGCGGTCGAGGCGCTCGCCGCGGTGCTGGGCGGCGTGCAGTCGCTGGCGCTCTCCTGCTACGACGAGGCGCTCTCCATCCCGACCCAGAAGGCGCAGCGCATCGCGGTGCGCACGCAGCAGATCATCGCGGAGGAGATCGGCGTCACCGGCACGGTCGATCCGATGGCGGGGTCGTACTACGTCGAATGGCTCACCGATGAGCTCGACCGGCGCGCGACCCAGCTCTACGAGGAGGTGGAGCGCCGTGGTGGTGCGGTGGCGTGCATCGAAGCGGGGTGGATGCAGCAGCTGATCCAGGACGAGGCGTATCGCGCTGAGCAGGCCGTCGCTGCCGGTGACAAGGTGATCGTCGGCGTCAACAAGTACACGGAGACGGAGGAGCCCGAGCCGCCGCTGCTGTTCCGGCCCGACGAGGCGGCCACCGCGGAGCAGACGGCGCGGCTGGCCGCGCACAAGCGCGATCGCGATGCCGCGGCGGTCGACGTGTCGCTGCAGGCGCTGCGTGCTGCGGCCGAAGGCGACGATGACCTCATGCTCGCCATCCTCGACGCGGTCCGGGCCGAGGCAACGTTGGGCGAGATCTGCGGGACGATGCGAGCGGTCTTCGGCGACTATCACCCGCCCGCATCGATCTAGTGTGGGAGCGCCTGCGCGCCAACCCGCGCCCGCTCGTTCTCAGCGCCGTCGCCGTGGCGCTGATCGGCGGCTTCTTCGTCATCGTTGCCCCGCTCTTCAACACGTCGGGCGCCGCCACCGCTGAGCTCGGCGGTGTGGTGCCGGCACGAGCAACCGTCGGCAAGCCGCTGCAGATCGACGTCGGCTTCGACAACACGGGCAACGCGGTGATCTCGCCCGCGTGCGTGCACGTCACGCTCGACGGGCCGGTGCAGGCGACGAGCGCGCTCTTCCAGGGGACCGATCGCGAGCCGTTCAAGAACGGCACGGCGTGTGGCGGCGCGCTGAATGGGCAGGACACGATCAGCCTCGTGGTCGAGCTGACGCCGCAGTCCGCGGGAACCGCGAACGTCTCGCTTGCGCCGGCACAGGGATCGACGCTGGTCGGTGCGCCGCTCGCGGGCAGGATCTCGATCGCCGCGTCCTGAGCGGTGCCCGCCGCTCCAGCAGAGCGCCCCGGCGCGCTACCCTCGCGGTATGCAGACGTATGACGACACCCAGGGCAGGGCGCCGCAGCAGTTCTCCAGCTTCGACGAGTTCTTTCCGTACTACGTCGGGCAGCACAGCAAACCGGCGACGCGGTGGTTCCACTTCGTGGGCACGCATCTCGGTGCCATCTCCGGCGTCATCGGCCTGGCCACGCGGAAGCCGGTGCTGGTGGCACAGGCCCCGGTGATCTCATACGGCCTCGCGTGGTTCAGCCACTTCACCATCGAGAAGAACAAGCCGGCGACGTTCGGTCATCCGCTCTGGTCGGCGCGCGGCGACTTCAAGATGATCGCGATGATGTGGCAGGGACGCGACGCGGAGCTCACGCGCATCGCGGAGGATGCCAAGCGGTTCACCGTGCACGAGGGCGCGGCCGCCTAACCACCGCGTCACGGCTCGTCAGTTGAGGTCCCAGGCGGATCCGTCGCGCGTGTCGCGCACCTCGACACCGGCCTCGACCAGCAGGTCTCGCAGGCGATCGGCCAGGTCGTAGTGGCCTTCGCCGCGCAGCTCGGTGCGAAGCGCCAGCACGCGGTCGATCACCGGCGCCACCCGCTCGCGCGGATCCGCCGCTCCGTCGCGCGCGACGTCGCCGAGCTGCACCAGGTGACGTCGCAGCAGCGCGCGCGCCCGGTCGCGCTCGTCTGAGTCCAGCGTGTCCGATGCCCAGTCGTGCATCTGCGTGTCGATGGCGAGCAGCGCGGCGACCGTCGCGTCGACGTCCCGCTGTGCCAGCGCCGTCTCGGCGAGAGTCGACTGTTTGGTGATTTCTTCCATGAATGGTGTCCCTGCAGTTGTGGCACCAGAGTCCGCCGGCGTGCGCGCTGCCGGTTGCGGTTTGGCAGCGGCCACCGGCGTGCCACCGCGTGCCAGCTCAGCAATCGGCAGTGACTCGCCGTTCTCGAAGCGGCGCGACTCACCCCGATGCCGCCACGTGACGCCGGCGCGGCCGCGAATCGTCACCGTGCTCGTGTCCAGGTCGAAGATGCACGCGGTGTGCTCGTCGACACCGAGAACGTCGACGCCGTCGGGGAGCAGCTCCTCGAGCATGCGCAGCCGCCGCTCGCCCATGTAGCAGAAGCGCGTGTCGTGCGTGCCGCCCTCTGCGTTGTTGTAGTGCGGTATCAGCGCGACACGAAGGCCGATGGCCGACAGCAGGTCCATGCCCTCCAGCCAGTGTGGCGCCTCGCCCACCTTGTACACCTCGTACACCGGTAGCGCCACGACACCGAGGCCGCACGCCGCGGCGCTCGCGAACGTGACGCATCCGCCGTCGCGCAGCTTTGCCGTGAGCAGCTCGGACACTCGCGTGTCGCGCCACTGGCGCAGCGCGTACGTCGGGCTTCCCGGGCCGGCGAACACGTAGCGAGCCTCGGCGATGCGCGTCAGCATGGTCTCGTACTCGAGCGGTGTCGCGGTCTCGTGGTTGCGAAAGCTCGCGATGGTGATGGGATTGCCGACGTTGTCACGAAAGTACGCCATGGCGCGGGTGCAGATGTCGGTGGCGTTCTCCTGGAATCCGAACGGCGTGTCGAGCAGCACCGCGGGAACTGGTTGCGGGCCCAGGCGGCCGAGCAGGTCCGCGTGCACCGACGTCATGGTGGGCGCCGTCTCGCCCGAGCCCATGATGCAGAGCAAGCGGGGGAGTGCATCGCTCACGGGCGCATCCCGTAGCGCCGCTCGAGCTGGCTGACGGTGCCAGCGCAAGCAGATTCGCGTCGTTCCAGCGGCGTGCGCCGCGCGCCGTCTCTGCATCGCCGCACAAGGCAGCGCGCACACCGGGAACCTTGTTCGCCGCGATGCTCACGCCGGTGCCGGTCCAGCAGCAGAGGACCGCCGTGTCGACGGCGCCCTGCGCCACCAGCCGCGCGACCTCTTCCGCGACCACCGGCCAGGGAGTGTCGCCGCCGGCGACCGCCCCGCATCGCACCACCTCGAAGCCGCGCCCCTCGAGATGCTCTGCCACGGCGGTGGCCGCGTCGTGCCCCATGTCGCTGCCCACCGCAGCGCGCCGTCGCTCCGCGCTCACCGCTCGATCGTACGGCCGCGGCGCTCGAGTGGCATCCTCGTCGGGTGGACGGGACGGACGTCAAGGAACCGCTGCTCGCCGAGGCGCGGCGGCTCGGCTTCGCCGCCGCCGGCATCACGTCGACGCGTCCCTTCGCCGAGGCGCGCCGCCGCGCGCTGCGCGCCATCGACGAGGGCCGCATGGACGGCATGCCGTGGTACACGCGCGAGCGCGTCGAGGAGTCGGCCGACCTCCGCCGGCGGTATCCGTGGGCGCGGTCGATCATCGCGCTCGCCTGGCCGTATCGTCCGGCGTCGGCGCCCGGTGCATCGCCACATGGCAACGGCGATGGCAGCACGGTCCGCGGTCGCATGTCGTCGTACGCGTGCCTCGACCTCGACGGCCGCCCCGTCGACTACCACACGCTCCTCGGCGCGCGCTGCGACGCGCTCGTGGCATGGCTGCGCGAGCGTCATCCCGATGTGCGGGCGAAGCGATTCATCGACCACGGCTGGGCGATGGATCGCGCCATCGCAGAGCGCGCGGGCATCGGGTTCACCGGCAAGCACGCGTCGCTGATCACGCGCGAGGCCGGCTCGTACGTGATGCTCGCGGAGATCCTGTTGTCACTTCGTCTGCCACCGGACAGCCCGAGCAAGCGCGGTTGCGGCACGTGCCGCGCGTGCATGCCGGCGTGTCCCACCGGCGCGATCGTCGCGCCGGGTGTGATCGACGCGCGGCGGTGCATCGCGTACCTCACCATCGAGCACCGCGGTGCGATACCGCTCGAGCTGCGTCCGCTGATGGGCACGTGGGCGTTCGGCTGTGACCTGTGCCAGGAGGCGTGCCCCATCAACGCGCGCCTCGCGCCCGCGCCGCTCGAGGCGCGGTCCGCGACGACCGTGTCGGGACCGGTGCCGTTTCCCGACCTCGTCGAATGCCTGGGACTAACCGATGCTGAGTTCGAGCAACGATTTCGCGGCACCGCGGTGTGGCGCGCCGGCCGGGCCGGGCTGGCGCGCAATTGCGCCGTCGCGCTGGGCAACAGCCGCGACGTCACTGCCACTCCAGCGCTGGAACGTGCGCACAGCAGTGATCCCGACGCGGTGGTGCGCGAAGCTGCCGGCTGGGCGCTGTCGGTGATCGGCTGAGCCGGGGTCCGGCGGTCGACAGGACCCGCCCGAAACTGGGTCAGCCGTGCTCGATCAGCGGAAGACGAGGACGGCGATCCCCGCGGCGATCACCACGCATGCGGGCCGGGCCGGCGAGGACGGCGAACGCCGCCACGCACGTCAGCGCCAGCAGCAGCGCCACCTCCGCGGTGAGGGCCGCCGCATGGGTGGCGCCCGAGCGCCACAGCCACGCCGTGGCCAGGAACGTCAGGGTTCCGAGCAGCACACCACACGACGCCGCCACGAACGGCGCCGGCACGGTGACGCGTCGGAAACTTGGAGCACGCACCTCTCTCAGAGTTGAGCGTACCACCGCGGACGAAACAGGCAAAGGGGCCGTTTGCCCGGATGTGACGAATCGATGACGAAAGGCGGGTTTCGATTGACGGCGGCACATCTGTTCCCTAGGCTGGCCCTGTCGCCTCCCGGCGGCACGGTTCCGCCGTTCCAGCACACGTCACTCCAAAGGAACCTGCGATGCCCACGCGTTCTCGCCTCGCGGCCGCCCTGGGCGCCACCGCGGTCGCTGCCGTGCCCTCCACCGTCGTCGCATCCTCGTATGTGGTGCATCCCGGCGACACGCTGGGCGACATCGCCATCCGCCACGGCACCACGGTGCGCGCGCTCGTCGATGCCAACGCCGGCGTGGCCGACGGCCTTCGCGCCGGACAGCTGCTGCAGATCCCGGATGCAAGCCTGGGACTTCCCCGCTACACCAGCGGCGTGGCCGATGCGGAGACGTACGCCGTGCATCGCGGCGAGGCGGTCTTCGAGGTCGCGCGTCGCTTCGGCGTGGACGCGACCGCGCTGGCCCGCACCAACGGCATCGGCGTCAACGCCCCCCTGAGCGAGGGCGCAGAGCTCCTCATCCCGGGCAGGCTCGCGCGCATGAACGCGCTGCTCACCTACGTCGCGGGTGACATCGCGGTCGACGCGCGGCTGATGCGCGCGGTGGCGTGGGCCGAATCGACGTGGCGTCAGGAGGTGGTGTCGTCGACCGGCGCGGTGGGCGTCATGCAGCTCGAGCCATACACCGGCGACTGGGTGTCGCGGCACGTCGCCGGACGCCGGCTCGACATCTGGGTGGCGCAGGACAACGTGCTGGCGGGCGGCCTGCTGCTCAAGCACATCGGCGGCCTCCACGATGGCGACGTCGGTGCCACCCTGGCCGCGTACTACCAGGGTGCCGAGAGCGTCGGCGGCAATGGGCTGTTCGACGACACGCGCCGGTATCAGAGCCGCGTCGCGACGCTGATGCACCAGGACGACTTCGGGTCAGGATCCGCCTGACACCACCACGGGGTTCCCCGAGCCGCTCGAGACCGCGGGCGGCGTGCTCGATGTGCTGGTGCTGCTCGTGCTGGTCGATGTACCGCTGGTGCTCGTGTTCGTACCCGCGCTCGTGGAGCCCGCTGCGGACGACGATGCGTTGACCGACGTGCTCGTCGCGCCGGCTGGTTTCGAAGTCCCTGCATGCGTGTGCTCGGCGGCGAATCCGAGTGCGACCACGGCAGCGACGCCGCCCGCGGCCACCGACGTGCGCAGACGGCGCTGCAGACGCAGCGCGCGATCGCGAGCGTTCATCGTCGATCCTCCAGGTGAAGCGCGAGCATGGGACAGCTGTCCACCGCGCGTCGCGCGTGTTCCATCAGCTCACGCGGGACACCGCGCGCTTCGATGATCGGATACCCCCAGTCGTCCAGCTTGATCATCTCGGGCAGAACACCCGCACACAGCCCGTGTCCGTCGCAGGCGATGCGATTGACGGTGATGCGCTGCGCCACCATCACGCCGCCCTCGCGACTGCTGCGGGAACGATGCAGCGGTGCTCGCGCACGTGCAGTGAGAAGTCGTCGGCGAACACCTGCAGCGCCGACCGCACCATGATCGCGGCGCCGTCTGGATGCCGGCATGCGCCGCGACCAGGCAGCAGGCCCGCCCAGCGCTGCACGTGGGCGAGGTCATCGACGCCCGCCTGCATCGTCGCCACGCGGCGCATCGCGTTGGCGATGGCGCGAAGGCCGAACGTACACGGGCCGCACTGCCGCGAACTCTCGTCGGCGAGATACATGGCGATGCGCGCCGACATTTCCACTCCGCAATCGCTCGACGCGAGCACCCCGATGACGCCCGAGCCGAGTGACAGGCCACGCTTCGACAGCGCGCCTACATCGAGCGGCAGCGCCCACGCGCGGGTCGCCGGGACCCAACTCCCGAAGTAGCCGCCCAGCAGCACCGCGTCGCTGTCGGACGTGAGGCCTCCGGCGAGATTGACCGCGTCGGCGATGACCGCGCTCCCGTCCACTTCGTGGACCGACGCCGCCGGGACGGCGCCGCTGACGGTGACCAGCGCCGTGCCTGACGAACCTCCGCCGCCGACCGCCCGGAACCATGCGTCACCGTGCCGCGCAATCAGCGCCACGTATGCGAGTGTCTCCACGTTCTGCACCAGCGTCGGTCGCCCGCTCACGCCACGCTCGAACGGGCGCGGCGGCAGCGCCGTGGGCAGTGCCGTGCCGTCGTTGACGAAGTGCACCGCGGCGGTCTCCTCGCCGGACACGTAGCGCTGGGGTGCTTCGACGAGGCGCATGAGACGCCGCTCGGCGTCGGGTCTCTCGTTGATGGCGCGACGCATCGCGGCCAGCGCGCCGGCGTGCGCGGCGCCGATGTAGTGCACGATCTGACGCGCGCCGGTCGCGCGCGCCGCGAGCACAGCGCCGTCGAGGATCAGATGCGGACGTGACTCCATCAGCACGCGATCCTTCTGTGACAGCGGCTCGCCCTCGGCGCCGTTCACCAGAACCACCGAATCCCCGCGTCGCGATGCGACACTGCGCCACTTCGTCGCCGTCGGGAATGACGCGCCGCCGCGCCCGCGCAGCCCCGCGCGCTCCAGGGTGTCGATCAGGCCGTGCCGACCGGATGGCAGCGCGCCCAGGCGCGCGGTGTGCGCTGCGAAACCCTCGGCACCGTCACGCGGATCCGGTCCGGCGAGCAGCGCTGCGCCCGTCATCGGGCGACTCCGGCGCCCGCGCGCATCGCGGCGACTCGCCGCTCTGCGGCGAGCGGATCGCGCGGCGCGGCAAACACCCCCCAGACCGCCGCCGTGCCGACGGTGATGATGCACACCACATCGATTGCGAGCATCCACACAGACATCGCGTCGCTGCCGGTGCCGATGCTGTGCACCACGGCCAACGGCCACGCGCCATACGCGAGCCAGTGGACGGCGCGCCACACGCGCGGCCCGATGCGGTGACGCAGCAGGCTGGTCACCGCGACGGCGATCATCAGCTCGAGCGAGATCGTCCCCAACCCGAGCCAGAACGTGCGGTAGTACGAGCCGAACGGCACCGTCGCGGAGACGACACCGAGATGCGTGAAGGGATCGACGACCGCGGTGACGACGTGGAGCGTGAGAAACACGAGCGCGATCAGCGCCAGGTCGCGGTGCAGTGCGGCGCTGAGAAACCGCGGCCAGCCGCGGCCTTCGACCCGCAGCCTGGCGAGGAGCCCGAGAACGACGACGCCGCTCAGCAGCAGGAGCGAGACCGCACCCGCCGCTCGCGTCGTGTACCACAGCACCTGATCGGTCATGCCGCCCATTCTTCGGGTACGAGTCGAGGGAACACTGGGGACGGCCTCAGAGGTTGCTGAGACTTTCTCAGCAGCCTGCGAGCGTGGCGATGGTCCCGGTGGTGGAGTCGGCGACGGCGATGCTGCCGCCGGGCAGGACGGTGAGGCCTTGCGGAGCTCCGATGCCGTTCACCAGCACCGCTGAGGCGCCGGTCGACGGGTCGACGGCGCGCACCTGCTGCGCGCCGAGAAGCGTCACGTACAGCAGGCCTCCGGTGCTCACCACGTCGTCGGCGTCGCTCACGGCGCCGAGCTGAGTCTTCGCGCCACCGGCGGCGGGAACATGCCACAGCCCCGCGGGATTCTCGGCGGCGACGGCGAACCCGCCGCCTGGTGAGACCGCCGCGCCGACCGGCCGCCCCATGCCCGACGCGAGGTGTGTGACCGCGCCGGTCGCGGGATCGACCTCCAGGAGCGTGCCGTTCGGCGAATCCGGAACCAGGATCGAGCCCGTGGTCGCGTCCCACGCGATCCCGTCCACGCCGGCCAGGCCGCCGCGGGGCGTGAGCTGCAGCAGCGTGGTGGTCCGCCCGTTTGACGGCTGCAGCACCACGATGCGGTCCGGGCCCTGTTCGGCGACCACGAGGCGCCCGTCGGACAGGACGACCATGCCCTCCGGCACATGCGGATCAGACAGCCGGGCGAGGACATGCCCCGACGCGTCGAGGTGCGCGAGCACGGACGCGGCGTCGGACGCCCAGAGGGATCCATCGGGCACGGTGGCGAGGTCGTCCGCGTTGCTCATGTGCGCCAGCACCGTCAGCGAGCTGAACGAGCGCGGAACGGGGCACGTCGCCAGCGACGCATGTGCACTGGGCGACGGCGGCGGTGTGCCCGTCGCGACAGGCGGCGCGGTCGGCGTTGACGGCGTCCCCGATGCCGAGCACGCGGCGAGTGACATGCACGCGAGCGCCGCGACGATCGCGACCGCAACCAGCGAGCGCGTGCTAGCCGTCCGCCTCCCGCGGCAGCCAAATGCGAAATGTCGCCCCGCCGCCCGGGGTGTCCTCGACGCCGATGGTGCCGTGGTGCGCGCCCACCACCGCCGCGGCGATGCTGAGCCCGAGCCCGCTGCCGCCCCGGTCGCGGCTCTCCCCTCCGTCGGCCTGCACGAACCGTTCGAAGATGAGCGGCCGCTGCTCGTGGGGAATGCCGGCTCCATGGTCGATCACCGCAATCATGGCGCGCCCGTCGTCCGCGGCCAGCGTCACCTCGACCGGACTCGTCGCCGGCGTGTGCACCAACGCGTTTCGCAGCAGGTTGCCGACCGCCTGCCGCAACCGCATGTCGTCACCCATGACGGTGAGCGGCACATCAGCGCGGGCGGCGATCACACGGTTGGGATCCACGGCGCGCGCATCGGCACACGCGTCGCGCACCACCGCCTCGAGGTCGACCGGTTCACGCTCGAGCGGCCGGCCCTGATCCAGGCGCGCGAGCAGCAGCATGTCGTCGACGAGCACGGCCATGCGCTCCGTCTCCTCACCGATACGCCGCAGTGCCAGCGCGACGTCGTCGCGCGTGATGTCGGGATTGCGGCGGATGAGCTCCGCGTACCCACGCATCGACGTCAGCGGCGTGCGCAGCTCGTGCGACGCGTCGGAGACGAAGCGGCGAAGCCGCTGTTCGCCGGCGGCGCGTGCCGCAAACGCGCCCTCGAGCTGCGCGAGCATGGTGTTGAGCGCCAGCCCAAGCCGGCCGACCTCAGTCTGCTCGTTCGACGGGGTGACGCGGCGGCTGAGATCGGTGGCCGCGATGGAGCGCGCGGTCGCGCCCATGCGCTCGAGCGGGCGCAGGCCGCGCCGCACCACGAGCCAGATGGCGAGGACGACGATGATGGTCACGCCACCCGAGATGGCGAGCTCCAGGATGAGCAGGTTGTTGAGCGTCGAGTTGACCGAGTCCAGCGGGATCGCCACCACCAGGGTGTTGCCCGTGCCGTCGACGGCGGGCCCGGCCCACAGGTAGTAGCTGTCGATGCCGTTGGTGCCGGAAACGGTTGTGAACGTGTCGCGCGGCAACGTGGCCGGCAGGACGGGCCGCGCCGCGCTGACCGTCGAGCTGAAGACGAAGGTTCGGGGGCCGCCGATGACCGTGCCGGTGGAAGACAGCAGCTCTCCCCACGTGTACTGCGGAAACGATGCCGGTCCGCCGCCGGGCCCGCCGCCCTCAGCGAACCCGTGGCCCTCGAGCGACGCCTCGACCGCCGCTTTGGAATTCACCAGCTGGCTCTGCACACCAGAGAGCAACGACGTCCTCAACGCCGTGTACGTGCCAATATCGGCAATAACCAGGCCGGCGACGAACAGCGGCGCGAGGATGAGGAGAAGGCGAAAGCGCAGCGACATCTAGGGCGGCATCTGTCCGGTGCGTGGCGCGCGCATCACGTTTCGGACGTGCGTGGCACTCGCATCACGTAGCCCACGCCGCGCACGGTGTGAATCAACTGCGGATTCGACGTGTCCACCTTCCGGCGCAGGTAGCTGATGTACGTTTCGAGCACGCTGGCGTCGCCGCCGAAATCGTAGTCCCAGACGTGGTCGAGGATCTGCGCCCGCGACAGGACCCGGCCGGCATTGATGAGCAGGTATCGGAGCAGACGGAACTCTGTGCGGGTGAGGTCGACGAGGCGCCCTCCCCGGAGCACCTCGTGCGTTTCCTCGTCGAGCTCCAGGTCGGCCAGCTTGAGCGGGCCGGCCGCGCCTGCGCCGGGGGGCTGGTGACGGCGGAGCACCACACGGATGCGAGCCACCAGCTCTTCGATGCTGAATGGCTTGGTCACGTAATCGTCGCCGCCCACGGTGAGCCCGTGCACCTTCTCCTCGGTGGCGTCGCGCGCGGTCAAGAAGATCACCGGCACCTTGAGCCCGTCCGCGATGAGCCGCTGGACGAGGGTGAAGCCGTCTTCATCGGGCAATCCCACGTCGAGGACCACGAGCGCGGGA
>VBGJ01000215.1 GCA_005880445.1 Chloroflexota bacterium
TCCACGCCGCCGGCCGGACATTCCATGGTGAACCCCCGTCCGGTGTGGCCCTGCAGATCATCGAGGCGGGTTCGCTGCTCGATCTCGTCAAGTCGCGTGGTTGGTCGGTGTTGGAGGAAGCCCATGTGCCCTGAATGCGATGCGTCCGTTTCGGTGCTCCGCGCCGTCGAACGGGGTGAGGTGATCCAGTGCGGTGAATGCGGCGCCGAGCTCGAGGTGGTCGCGCTGGCGCCCATGCGATTCGTGCTGGCACCTCCCGAAGAGGAGGACTGGGGGGAATGACCGCATGAGGGTCGGTCTGCTGTGCTCGCGGATCCGCGTCGAGGAGAAGCTCCTGCGCGACGCGTTGGTGCGGCGTGGCATCGACGTGGTGTGCATCGACGACCGCGACGTGGTCATGGAGCTCGGGCGTCCATGGCGCGACTGGGACGTCGTTCTGGAGCGCTCCCTCTCGCAGACGCGGGCCCTGGCAGCACTCCGAGTCCTCGACTCCTGGCGCGTGCCGTCGGTGAACACGCTGGCCGTGACCGCCCTCTGCAACGACAAGCTGGCCACGACCTCGGTGCTCGCGGCGGCGGCGATCGCCGTGCCGCGCACGGCCGTCGCGTTCACCCCGGAGTCCGCGCTTCGGGCTGCGGAGGAGATCGGCTACCCGCTGGTCATGAAGCCCATCGCCGGTTCGTGGGGACGTTTGCTCGCGCGCATCAACGACCGCGACGCGGCTGAGGCGCTCTTCGAGCACAGGGTGAGCCTGGGCTCACCTGAGCAGTCGATCTTCTATCTGCAGGAGCACTGCGAGAAGCCGGCGCGCGACATCCGCGCGTTCGTCGTCGGCGACGAGACGGTCTGCGCCATCTACCGCTACTCCGATCACTGGATCACGAACACGGCGCGCGGAGCGACCACGCGAAACTGTCCCGTGTCGGACGAGCTCGACACCCTGTGTCGTAGCGCGGCGGCCGCGGTCGGCGGCGGCGCGCTTGCGGTCGATCTGCTCGAGGACTCCGGCCGCCTCCTGGTCAGCGAGGTCAACGCGACCATGGAGTTCCGCAACAGCATCGATGTCACCGGTGTCGACATCCCGGCGCGCGTGGCCGACTTCGT
>VBGJ01000216.1 GCA_005880445.1 Chloroflexota bacterium
AATCACCTCGATTGCGTTGACGCCGTAGCGTTGCAGGTCGTCTTTGGTCGACCGAGACACGGCGATGACGCGAGCGCCACGCATGCCGCGCACCCAATGGGGCTCGACCAAATACCGCCCGACTAAGCCAACCGGAAACGGGAATTCGATGTTCCAGACGTCGATCGCCATCTGATGGTAGAGCGCGAACGCGCGATCCCCCACCACTCGATGCGTGAAGAACGGTCGCGTGCTGACCGACTCAAGCACACGGTCGTATCGGTCCCCATGCTGCTTCAAAAAGCGCAGCGCATCGCGAAACACGCTACGACGGGATCCGGCGCCGATGATCTCGAACGGTCGGCGTCCGTCGCTGTTCGATGCGGCGGGACGAGGCACGAGCATGGTCACCACCTGCCCCTCTGAGCTCCAGAGCTCCGCGAGCCGCGCTAGGTATCGCTCCGCCCCTCCCGCGTCGGGGTCGCTGGGGTGCTTCCAGTTGACGATCAGGAGTTTCACGGCCGGGCTTGCATTCTGGCTTAGGCGGTTGCTAGAGTCCTCCAGCCCGGAGCGTTTGGGCGGCTCGACGGGGTAGGTCAGGCGAGGGGGGCACGTACAAGGGGCACGAACGGATGTCGCTAGGTACGGCGCCGGCAGGAACCGACGGATTGGCGGTGGGGGCGTCGGACCACGTGCCCGTTCACGTGGAAGGTCGGCCGTACCAAGCCAAGCCCCGCACCGAGCTCAGCGTGATCGTCCCCGCCTACCGCGACGGCGAGCATATTGGGCCGAATCTGGAGCGTTTGGGCCGGGCCCTGGACACCACGGGGCTGGTCTGGGAAGTCATCGTGATCGTCGACGGCGACGCCGTGACCTACCGCCACGCTCGTGCCTTCGCCACTGAGCGGGTCCAGGTCCACGGCTACCAGGCGAACCGCGGCAAGGGCTTCGCACTCCGGTACGGCATGACCATGGCGCGGGGAGGGCTGATCACGATCCTCGATTCCGACATGGACATCGCCCCCGAGGAGATCGGACGCATGGTCAGGCTGCTGCGGCTCTACGAGGCGGATGTCGTGGTGGGCAGCAAGCGGCATCCTCTCAGCCGGGTGCACTACCCCTGGTTCCGGCGTTTCCAGTCGGCTTGCTACCAGCTGTTGGTCCGGCTTCTCTTCCGAGTCAATGTGCGGGACACGCAGACCGGCCTGAAGCTGATGCGCCGCGAGGTGGCCCGGCGGGTGCTGCGCGTTGCCCTGGTCAAGCGTTTCGCCTTCGATCTCGAGCTCCTCGCGCTGGCCACCCGATTCGGCTTCAAGCGGATCATCGAGGCGCCGGTGCAGATCGACTACCACTTCACCTCGACGACGAATCCTAGGGCGGTGTTCCGCGTGCTCTGGGACACGCTGGCCATCTTCTACCGGCTGCGCATCCGCCGTTGGTACGACCGGCGCGATGCGCCGGGCCTCATTGCCATGAAGGCGGCGCTGCCCAACCGGATCGTCCTCGAGGAGCAGATGGAGGCAGTGGCACTGGCCGAATCAGCATGACTAACGGGTTCAAATTCGTGGACAACCGCACGGGCGGGGTGGCAGGCTGCACAGTCGCCGGCCTTGAAAGGGCGACCCATGACAAGGGAGACAGGGAATGAAGGGTCTGACGTTCCGGCGGCTTCCGGTCATCGTGGGCGCGCTGCTCATC
>VBGJ01000230.1 GCA_005880445.1 Chloroflexota bacterium
AGAGATAGGCCGCGACCGGGACGTCGGCGCGCAGCCGGAGTCGCACGGCGTCCTCGAGGAGGGCGCCGAGCTCCGCCTCGGCGTCGGCCGCGTCGAGCTGCGCGCGCGGCTCCACGCCGAGGTCGGGGTCCCAGTAGCGCCAGGTCTCGAGGCGGCCGTCAGACCAGCGCGCCACCGACCCGGGCGCGAGTTGCGAGACGCCCTCGAACGTGGTGCGCGGGACGACCGGCGACCAGAGCTGCAGCGTCTGTTTCACGCCGCGCGCATCGAGGGCCGGGGCGACCCACCCGCTGGCGAAGAGGGCCTTCGCCTCCGAGGCGAAGGCGAACCCTTCCGCGCTCTCGGCGTAGTGCAGCGGGAGGATTCCGACGCGGTCGCGGGCCAGCCACAAGGTCCGGCTGCGCGGGTCGTAGATGGCGAAAGCGAACTGGCCGATGAAGTCGAGCACGCAGTCGATGCCGCGGTCGAGATAGCAAGCGAGGATGACCTCGGTGTCGGACCTGGTGCGGAAGGCACGGCGGGAAGCGAGCGGCTCGCGTAGCTCGAGGTAGTTGAAGATCTCCCCGTTGAAAACGATGGTGACGCCGCTGGCTGGGTCGCGCATCGGCTGGGACCCGCCCACGAGGTCCACGATGGAGAGGCGCGCGTGGCCGAGCGCGAGCCCGTCGAGAAGCAGCGCGCGCTGGGCGTCGGGGCCGCGGTGCTTGAGGCTCGCAGCCATGCGCCGCAGCCGGCCGCCGAAACGATCGCAGCGCTCCTTTTCGGAGAGCCCGAAGGGAAGTGTGAAGCCTGCGATCCCGCACATGGCGACGCCTTCAGGCGGCAGTTCCGACGAGCCGCTTCCGCTCCACGAAGGCGCACACCTTGGCGAGCGAATCGAGGTTTTCCGGAACGAGCTCCGCGTCCCGGATCTTGATGCTGTACTCCTTCTCCAGGAAGGCGATGAGCTCCAGCATGCCCAGCGAATCGATGATGCCGCTGCGCAAGAACGAATCCTCGTCGGAGAAAACGTCCACGAAGAAGGATTCGACGATGAATGCTCTGATGCGGGCGCGCGTACTCATCCGCTCACCTGGGAAGGCCGCGCTCGTCGGCCGCGCGTGGCTCATCGGAGCGCAGGCTCAGGCTCATGCAGCGAGCGGGGTTCCCGATGGCGAGGCTGCCGGGGGGGACGTCGCACGACACCACGCTGCCCGCCGCCACCACCGAGCCCGAGCCGATGGTTACGCCTGGCTCGATGATGGCCCCGTGCGCGATCCAGACGTCGTCGCCGATGAGCACGGGCCCGGCGCCGGCCTTCCCGCGGTCGCAGACCCGCACCAGCGAACCGAACAAGGTGCGGCCTCGGTCGCGATCATCCCGCCGAGAAACTCCGCGCGGTCGCCGATGCGGATGGTGCCCTCGTTGGCGACGCGCACGAATCCGGTGGCGCGCACGCGCGCGCTCCGCTCGCAGGCCCGCAGATACCATGCCGCCCGGAGGATATTGATGGCGCTGCGCACTTTGTCCGTGAGCGAACGCGAAGGCAGGTTGAAGTCGTCGGTCAGCGCGTCGCGTCCCATCCCGAACGGTTCGCCGGCGGGCGCGGGCCGGCCCGACGCGCCGAAGCTCCGCGAGATGACCGAACCCGGAGGCACCACCGCGCCCTTTCCCACGCGCGCGCCTGGCAACAGGATGACGCGCGCGCCCAGCTCGGCGCCCTCCTCGACCACCACGAGACGCGACGGCGGCCGCCGGAGGCGCTCGCGGCCGACCAGGTGGAAATGATTGTCGAGGATCTTGCAGAAGCTACCGAGTTTCGCGCCGGCGCCGATCTCGATCCGCGAGACGGCTTCGAGGGAGGCGCCTCCCTCGATGTGCACGCCCGGGCCGATGTGGATCTCGGCCCCTCCGTGCGCGTACAGTTCGATGGGCGCGGCGTGCGCGTCGAGCACGACGCCGTCGGCCAAGTGGACCTCGCCCATACCTCGGACCCAGACTCGCCCACGCGCGATCGTCGAGGGACCCACCGAGGCGCAGCGGCGCAACTTCACTCTCGTGCCCAAATCCGCGAGCAGCCGGGGTAGGTTGGGGGCCGTCATGAGCTAGGGCAACGAGGCGAGGAGCGCGACCAGCTCACGCGCAAAGCGCGGTCTGACTTCGGGGCGCAGGTGGCCCCCGTCCTCGGTGTAGTCTGAGACCAACGCGGGGACCTTGCGGCCGTTCCAGTCGTGTAGCTCGCGCTGGCCGTTCGCCGCGGTGGATTCGAGGCGGGCGAGATCGAAGACGGGCTCCTTGCCACCGTAGGCTTGGCGCAAGAGCTCGTTGAACTCCTCGCGCTTGGCGTTCTCGACCAGCCCGCCCGGCGCGCGCCCGAGGAGCCGCTTCAAGCTGGCTCTGGCGCCGCGCTCCATCGTGGTGAGCGGGGCGGTGACGTGCACGAAAACGGTGCGCGGGTACCGGGCGCGGAGCGAGCTCAGCGTGGCTTGGTAGCGTGCGAACAGGCCGGGCACATCGGTGCCCCCGGAGAAATCGACGTAACAGAACTTGACGAAGGCGACGTCGGAGGCGGACGCCGCCGAGGACAGGGCACGCGCGAAGCTCTCCAGCTTGAGCCCCGGGTTGCCGTTCTCGGGCAGGAAGGCGTGCGCGAAAGTCCCGGCGGGAAAATCGGCGCCCTCCGAAACCTCGACCACTCGGAGCCGGACGTCGGGATAGCCCGCGGCGACCTCACGCAAGCCGTCGATCAGGTTCATCCCCACCGACTGGTGGCCGAAGAAGATCCGGCGATGGGAGAGACGCAGCAACTCGGCCCTGAGCACCGGATCCCGCGAGACGTCGGCGCGCGCCGCGAGGGCCAGGGCGCCCAGCGAGAACAGGCAGGGGCCCACGCAGCCAAGATGGTGCATCCACGCCATCCGCCCTCCTTTGCCCGAGAGCGCAACGCTCCCGGAAACTGGGCTGTAAAAGTATGTCTCGGGGCGATTGCCGCAAACCTCGGCCCTTGACAAGTGCCCAACGTCTGACATCCGGCGGCCGTGGCAGCCCTCAGTTGCTCGGGTTGGCCGCGCGGCGCTGACCCCGGCGCGCCCTGCCCGGCCGCTCCATCCATCGCATCACAGCCGCAGATGGCATCTGCGTTTGGACGACCGCCGCGCCGAAGGGTCGGGTCGCCCAAAACGCAACT
>VBGJ01000200.1 GCA_005880445.1 Chloroflexota bacterium
TATGCCCCCACAGATCCGTGCGAGCCGATTTCCGGCACACGGCTCTTCAGGGGCAGGATTAACCGATTCACGCAAGTCGATAGACCGAATGAGGTAGCCACGCCGCGGGTAGCGGATATCGCAGCAGCACAGCCGCAAAGCGCTCCCACGACATACGGCCCCGCTGGCTCCGACGGTCCAACCACTTCCGCCAGGCACGGCGAAGCTGCAGGCGAAAGTCCCTGAGGCTGCGGAAATTGCCCGTCACTCCGTAGTACTGGTAGTGCCCACGAAGCACGCTGCAGAGATAGCGCCACTGGACCGGCACCGGCAGGTGCCGATGCTCCCGACACCACGCCGCTACCCGACTAATCGCCCGCCGCAACCGCTTGGACGCGGTTTGACGGAGCACCTTAAACCGCCCCTTACGGCTCACCCCACAGATGTGAGTGAACCCGAGGAAGTCGAAGGTCTCTGGCTTCTGGTTCCGCCGTGCTGCGTTGCCCGCCGCAAAGCGCCCAAACCCAATGAGCCTGGTCTTCGCCTCGTTCAGCCGCAGCCCAAACTTCCCCAGTCGCTCTCGAAGCGCCTTCGCGAACCGTGCCGCGTCGTCCCGGTACTGAAAGGCAAACACGACATCATCCGCGTAGCGAGTCATATAAAACTCGCCCCGCAGCTGCCGCCGCATCACCTTCTCGGCCCACAGGTCCAACGCATAGTGCAGATACACGTTTGCCAGGATAGGACTAATGACCCCACCCTGCGGAGTCCCCGTCTCCGGGTGGAACACCCCACCGTCCTCGACGACCCCCGCGTGCAGCCACTTCGCGATCAGCCGCAGCAGACTCCGATCCTTCACCCGGTGCTCGAGGAACATTCTCAGCGCGCCCTTGTCCAGTTCATCGAAGAACGCCTGGATGTCCGCGTCGAGCACGTAGCTCACCCGCCCCTGGAAGATCGCTCGTTCCAGCGCGGCCAGCGCGTCGTGCGCGCTGCGCCCAGGACGGAACCCGTAAGAACACGGCAGGAAGTCTTGCTCGTAAATCGCCGACAGTATCCGCGCCACCGCGGCCTGCACAATCTTGTCCTCGATGGTGGGAATCCCAATCGGTCGGAGCCCGGCCCCCTCCTTTGGCACGTAACTCCGACGAACCGGCGGTGCCACATATTGCCCGGTCCGCAGTCGCTCGTGCAGCCGCTCCAAATGGCCCCGGAGATCCTGCTCATACTCCGCCGCAGTCACTCCATCGATCCCGGCGCTGCTCCGCTTCTTCAGCGCTGTCCACGCCGCCTCCAGCGCCTCTACCGTCAGCAGGTGCGCCAACGACGTGAACCGCAGCTTCCGATCCCCTCGCGCCTTCTCGGCTATCCGCTGGAGTTCCGGAGACATGGTCCTCGGCTTCTGAGCGCCGCCCATGTGTCCCCCCAGCAGACCCTGCCGCTGTCGGGCCTTTCCCTCGCCAGGGTCGCCCTCCTCGGACTTCCCCTGGGTCCCCGGTACTGTGGCCCGATCCGACTCCTCGCCGCTCATCAGCGGGCGCTCCGGTCTCCCTTGCGCCCGCTTACCCGCGGCCTGCACGGGAAGCGGCGAGGTCTCCCAGGTTGCAGCCGAACCCTTGCGCACGTGCCGATGCCATCTACCCCGGCGGCCCTGACCGCCCTTGCCCTGGCGGACGGTCGAGTGTTGCCTTCGACGACGATGAACGTCTCGGCAGCCGCAACATTGGAGTTTTCGGGACTGGCACACATCGGCCCGCGCGCTCCCTGTCTACGCATCAAGATGGCGGTCGCCCGTCACCCTGCAAGACTCGGTTCCAGCGGGGCGGCTACCCATTCGCCGGGTGGGATTTGCACCCACTGGGTCCGCGCAACGAGTTTTGGCAAGCTCTGGACAGCTCTCCTTCCCTCGTCACTGCATCTCCTGGTCGCAACCATCGAGTCTCCTCAGGAGATGTACAGGCGGGAGTAGAGCCGCGCGTGGCGCAGCGCGGCGATGTCCTGCGCGAGGGCCGACGCGGCCAGCTCGGGCTCGCGCCGGGCCTCGGCGCCGACCGCCGCGGCGCGGATGCGCGGTCGGAGCTCCCGGAGGAGCCGCTGGGCCGCGATCCCGCCGAGGGGCACGAGCCGGGTG
>VBGJ01000150.1:0-34417 GCA_005880445.1 Chloroflexota bacterium
AGGCTCCAGCCGCTCGCGCGCCCTCCCCGCCTATTCGACCGGTTCCAGTTGAGATTCGGGTTCGCCGGCCGGTTCGAAGATCGACTCCGGAACGCCCTCGCCTGAAGTGGTGAGGTGCTCCAGGAACGTAGGAAGCACTCCGCTCGGCGCGTAGGCGCCAATCACGTGACCGTCCTCGTCGACGCCCTTCTGCTTGAACGCAAACAGCTCCTGCATATGGACGCCGTCTTCGTCAGCGCCCATCACCTCTGTGATGCTGACGATCTTGCGCGTGCCGTCGCGCAGCCGGGACTGATGCACGACCACCTGCACCGCGGAGCCGATCTGCTCACGAATCGCGCGTGAGGGCAGCTCGGCGCCGGCCATGAGCACCATGGTCTCGAGCCGGCTGACGCAATCACGCGGGTTGTTCGCGTGCAGGGTGGTGAGCGAGCCGTCGTGGCCGGTGTTCATCGCCTGCAGCATGTCCAGCGCCTCACCGCCTCGGACCTCGCCGACGACGATCCGATCGGGGCGCATGCGCAGTGCATTGATCACGAGGTCCCGGATGGTGACGCGCCCGCGTCCTTCGACGTTGGAAGGTCTCGTCTCGAGGGTCACGACGTGGTCCTGGCGGAGCTGCAGTTCGGCAGCATCCTCGATGGTGATGATGCGCTCGTCTGCCGGGATGAAGCTGCTGAGGATGTTCAGCGTCGTGGTCTTGCCGGAGCCGGTGCCCCCGCTGACCACGACGTTCAGCCGCGCCCGGACGCAGGCTCGAAGGAAGGTCACCATGTCGTCGGTGATCGATTCGTTGTGCACCAGGTCCTCGACCTGCAGGGCGTCCTTGGCGAACTTTCGAATCGTCACGGTTGGCCCGCGCAGCGCCAGCGGCGGAATGATCACATTCACGCGCGAGCCGTCCTTGAGGCGGGCATCCACCATCGGGGAAGATTCGTCCACGCGGCGCCCGATGCTGCTCACGATGCGATCGATCACCTGTGCCAGCTGTTCGCTGGTCTCGAAGGTGACGCTGCTCAGCGTGATCTTGCCGTGCTGCTCCGTATAGATCTGCTGATGCCCGTTGATCATGATCTCGGTGACCTCGGGGTTGGCGAGCAGCTCCTCGAGAGGACCGAGCCCCAGGACATCGTTGATGACGATTTCGATGACACGCTGGCGGTCCTGACGGCTCATCGTCACCGCCTGCTCGACGACGATGTCGTTCACCAGCTCGGCGATGCGCTGACGCACGACATCCGGCGGCGAGCTGTCGGGGCTGCCTGCCAGCTCCTCGATCAGACGCTGGTGCACCTTGGCGCGCAGCGCCGCGTACGTGCCGTGGCCGACGCCCTTGCCGAGACCCGTTCGCGCGAGCCCGGTGCGATTGAGAAGCGAGGTCTGGCGGCCCTCGGTGGCCGCCGGCTGGCTGCCTGGGGGCGATGCCGGCGGCGCCGGGTGCGGCCCACCGGGCGGGGTGCGTGCAGGCTCGCGCGACCCGTCATGGTCCGGTCCGGCGGGGATTGCGCCGGGCGAGGCTCCCCCCGGTGTCGACTCCACCGCGGGTGCCGCGTGGGCGGGGGGCGCGTGATGCACCTGCCAGCCCGCCGGCGCCGGAGTCTGCCCAGGCTGCCCCGGTTCGGAGCGCGCGGGCGGATCGGCGACGGGGGCCGCCGGGCCCGTGGTCGGCTGGCCGGTCTCTTCGGCCCTGCGCTGAACGCGATCGAGAAGGGACATGGTGGATTCGACCGGGTCCGGTTGGAGGTCACCCGATCCGGTCGTCCCGCACGCTACCGGGCGCATGGCTCGGGGCCTTTGCGGATGGTGCAACGATCCTGTCGAAGCGCGATCGTTTCTGTTTACGCCCGGTTAGATAGGCGGCGGGTGGGGCTCATCGAAACGAGGTACGTGCATGTCAGACCGGGAGCACACCGACGCCTGGGCGGCAATGGTCCGCACGGCGGGCGCCGTGCGGGTTGCCTCCGTCACAGAGGTGGAAACCGGAGACGAGCCACGGTGGCGACTCTGGTTCCGCCCACTCGTGGTCTCGGCGATCGCAGCGGCGGCCGTTGCGATCTGCTTCACGGCACTGGTGCGAAGCGCGGCGCCGGTCGCCGCTGACGGGGGCGCGGACTCCACGCTGTTCTCGCTGACCAACCAGGACCGGTCCAGCAACGGCGTTCGCTCGCTGAGCTTCAACGGGACTCTGCAGAGCATCGGCGAGGGAGCCTCGTACCGATGCGGCGGCATCACGGTCTATGGCCGTTCTGTGGACATGATTCAGCGCCACTACTTCTCGCACGTGATCGCCGGCTGCGGGCAGTACGTCTTCTCGATGATGCAGGCGTACGGCGTCCACTATCGGTCCGCGGGCGAGAACATCGGCTGGGTCGACAACGAGACGAACGGCGGCTCGGCGGCCAGCTACATCAACGGGCAATTCATGAACAGCCCCGACCATCGGTCCAACATCCTCAACGGCAACTACACGTCGATGGGCGCGGGGTCCGCGTTTTCGTCGAATTGGTCGTGCAGCTGCGGCGGTCCGTACCCGAATGCCTGGATGTTCTCCGAGGAGTTCGCGCAGCTCGCCTCCTCGTCACCACCTCCACCCCCCAGGCCGCGGCCCGCCCCTCGCCCGGCGCCACGTCCCATCTTCGCGAATGCGCCCCGTAACTCTCCCGCGCCGCCGCCTCCGGCCCAACCGCCGGCGTCGACGGCACCTGCGCTCGCGCCGACCCCGACGCCAACGCCAACGCCAACGCCCATTCCTGCGGCGCTGCAAGCCAGCGCTGTTCCAGCCCCACCGACATATCAGTACCCCGGTCTGCTGCCGAGCTCGGTCGAGTCCGTGCTGGAAGCATTCCTGCTCTTTTAGGAGATTTCGCCACGTCCCAGCTGCACACCGCTACAACAGCGCGCGCGGACGTCGACACCGACGTCGTCGTCGCCGAATCACTGCACAAGACCTACCGAATCAGCCGGCCACCGCGCGAAGTGCTGCGCGGCATCTCACTCACCATCACGCGCGGCGAGTTCGTCGCAATCATGGGAGCGAGTGGAAGCGGGAAGAGCACGCTGCTCTACGTGCTCGGCGGGCTCGAACCACCGGACACGGGCTCGGTCCGCATCCGCGGAGTCGATCTGTACAGCCTCGACGACACGGTGCGCTCGGCGTTCCGCCGCGACCACATCGGCTTTGTCTTCCAGTCGTTCAACCTCCTGCCGACGCTCACCGCGGCTGAGAACGTTGCGCTGCCGCTGCGGCTGCGCAACGACCGGCCGCTCCCGCTCGGCGGACCTCGGCTCACCGGGCGCGACATCCAGGACCGCGTCAGCGCACTGATGGAGCAGCTCAACCTTCGCGGGCTTCAGGGTCACGGGCCCGACGAGATCTCCGGAGGCGAGCAGCAGCGAGTCGCGGTCGCTCGCGCGCTCGCCGCAGCGCCCGCACTGCTGCTCGCGGACGAGCCCACGGGCAATCTGGACTGGACCAGCGGCCACGAGGTGATGTCGCTGCTCTCGAGGCTGTCGCGGCGCCAGCAGCAAACGACGGTGCTGGTGACGCACGACGCACGCGTGGCCGCGTACGCCGACAGGGTGATGTTGATGCGCGACGGCACGATCGTCGACGAAGTACCCCTGAAGCGCAGGGGCGCGGACGACGAGCCGGCTGACCCCGCGCCGCTCGTGCTGCGGCTCAACAAGCTCAACCTGTGAGCGGCCTCTGGTCCCTGGCGTGGCGGGCGATCCGGGGCCGCCCGCTCAGAAGTGCATCGACGGCGGCCGCGGTGGCGCTGGGCATCGCCGTCGTGCTCGGGGTGCAGGTCACGCTCGACGGGCTCACCTCCCAGGCGACTGCGGCACAGCAGCTGGCGGCGGGCCAGTCCGGGCTCGACGTACGGGTGGACGCGGGCGGCGGCCTCACCACCGCCCAAGCCGCCTCGCTTGCCTCCCTCAAAGGGGTCGCCCAGGCGATGCCGCTCTACGAGAAGCGGGTCGTGGCCGGGCCGGCCGGCACCGGCCTTCAGGGACTCACCGTCACCCTGGTCGGGCTCAAGGACGGCGCGGCCGCGCTGCGACCGCTCGTCGTCGTCGGCGGTCGCCTGCCGCATCCGGGCAGCGCCTCCGAGGTCGCCATCGACCAGGCCCTGGCCCCGGCCATGACCGGGCGCGCCGGCAAGCCGCTGGCGATCGGCAGCCGCATTCAGATCATCACGAGCACCGGGCCGGACCAATACCGCGTCGTGGGCTTCACGTCGGGCACGAGCGGCGGCCCTGCGTTCACCCGGTCTGCGGTATTCGTTGACGACGCGGCCATGCTCGGCACCTTCCGGTTGGGGCTCCGCACCCCGCTCGTGGCCCTGCGCCTGCTTCCCGGGGTCAGCCCGGTGACGGTGGCCGCCGAGGTGCAGCACCGGCTCGGGCAGACCGTCACCGCCGCCGAACCCGGCGGTGCCGGCCTCGCCCCGCTCGCCGACCTGCGCCCGCTCCTGGTGCTGGTGACGCTGCTCAGCGTGATCATCGGCGCCGGGGTCACGGCCAACAGCGGGGCGCTCGCGGTTCTGGAGCGACGCCGCGACATCGGTTTGCTGCGCGCCGCGGGGGCATCTTCCCGCCAGGTGTTCCGCCTCTTCGCGGCCGAGTCGATCACGGTGGCGGCGTGTGGGATTCCGGCCGGCGTCGGCATCGGCATCGCGCTGGGCGCCCTGCTGAGCTCACACTACGCCGCGGCGGATCTGCCGGCCACCGGGCTGGCGCTGGGCGCGGGCGAGATCGTCGCCGCGATCGTGGCCGGCTTCGGCGCGGCGGTGGTCGGCGGCATGATCCCGGCGGTGGTGGCCGGCCGGCTTCCCGTGCTCGAGGCCCTGCGGTTTCGCCCGGCGGCCGAACGGCAGCGTGCACCGCTTGCGTTCGCCATCCTCGCCCCGATCGCTCTGCTCGTCGCGGCCATCTGTTTCGCCGCGACGAGCAGCGGGCTGGTCGCCCTGGGCGTGGCGCTCTTCCTGCTCGGTGTGGGGCTCGCGCTGCCAATTGTCGTGCCGGTGCTCGCGCGTGCCCTCGCATGGATCTCGTCACCGCTGGCGCCGGTGGCGCGCGTCGCGGCGGGCGGACTGCAGCGGACCCGCAACCGGACGGCACTCACCGCGGCGGGTCTCTCGGTGAGCGTCGCCACCGCGGTCGCGATCAGCGTCCTCACAGCGGGTGCGCTCACCGCCAGCGACGGGTGGGTGTCGCGTCTGTTCGTCGGTGACACCGTGATCACAAGCGCGGTCACACAGAGCGACGCCGTGGCCGGTGCCATCCAGGGCAGCCCCACCGTGCAGCTGGCCACCCCGCTGCGCATCTTCACCGAGCCCGTGGCGGGAACGTCCCTTGCGATCGCGGCCATCGATCCAGCGGTATACGAGACGCGCGGAGGGCTCGACGTGCTGACGCCCGACCGTAAGGCCGCCCTTGCGTCGCTCGAGAACGGCCCAGAGTTTCTCGCTCCGCAGCCGCTGGCCGCCGCCTCGGGTTGGACCGTGGGCACGCAGCTTCCCGTGCAGACGGAGAGCGGCGTTGTCTACTTCACCATCGCCGGCATCGTCAGCCACTCGTTTCCTGCCGGCGACGGAGGCGAGAGCCTCGTGATGGCGAATGACCTCGCCGGCACGTACTTCGGCGCCACGGCGAGCGGCTTCGACGACCTCGTCGTCGTCTCGCAGGGTTCCCCACAAGGCGTCGAAGCCGTGGCCGCCACATACGGGTTGCAGGCGGTCCCCGTGGACAGCATCGCTCAAGCAGCACGCGATGCCCTGCAGCATTCAATCGGCCTGTTGCTTGTGCTCGCGATCGTCTCCGTGACGATCGCGATGCTCGCCGTCGTCAACACGCTGGTCGTCAATGCCCGCCAGCGGACGCGTGAGCTCGCGCTGCTGCGCGCTGTCGGGCTGAGCCACAAACAGGCGGTGCGTCTGGTGCTCGCCGAGGCGGGATTGCTCGCGGCGACCGCTACGCTGATCGGCGTCGCCGCGGGCTGCATCATCGCGCTGCCGATGTTGCGGGCCAGCGCGTCGCCGGGATTCGATCCCGCATTCGCGTTTCCCGCAGCGACGGCGATCGCACTCGTCCTGGCCATCGTGGCCGCCGCCCTGCTCGCGGCGCTGGGTCCGGCACGCCGTGCCGCGAGCGCATCGGTCCTCACCGAGCTGCGGCAGGACTAGCGCTCAGCCGCAGACTCTCGCCATGGCCGGGCGCATGCCGACCCTCGCGGTGGCGGTGTCGCTGCTCGCCGCGTGCGGCTCAGCGGCGGCCGCGCCCAGGTACAGCGCCCCCCCGGACACGTATCTGCTCACCATCGACCAGCTGGTGTCGCCGGGCTTCATTGTGCAGACGCCACCTTCGGAACAGGATGCGTCCGTGGTCGCGCACGGGGATGCGGCCGTCGCGCTACGTCTGGCGCACAACGGTCTCGCTGCCGCCGCAACGGTGTCGTACGCACGTACCGTCGACTTCCCGACGTCCAACGGCCCGGTCGAGGTCATCGACACCGTAGAGCGTTTCGCATCCGCCGACGGCGCGACAGCGTCATTCACCGCTGACGTCGACGCGCGCGATGCCACGCACGGCGAGGTGCCGACGTCCGCCGGCGTGCTCGGCGACCAGGCCCACGCGGACAGCCTCGTCATGACGGCTCCCGACGGCATCGACGCCGTGCAGGTCACGCTCGAGTGGCGCGTCGCCAACGTGGTGGTCGTGCTGGTGCTGCGCGGACGGTACGGCGGGACGCGCCTCGAGGATGCGCTGCTGCTGGCGCACCGGCAGACGTCGACGCAGTTGAGCCAGGAGTCGCGCTAACCGCCGCGTCCGGTGGGACTGGTGTTGCGGGGTACGCGGTCGGAACCCCGCTGGGGTCCCGCCGCTCAACTCTCGGCTCGCCCTCTGCTCCGAGCTCGGTCCGGCTCGCCTCCGAGACGCCCCCTCAACACCTGTCCCAGCCGCCGCCTCTGGCACATCAACCACTTCGACAGCATCACGCTGGTGCACGCGTTGCCCCGGACGTCCTCGCCGGCCGTTCACGGAGACCAGCCCGGCGGCGATCAGCGTATGCGCGGCATGCCGCGTGATGGTGCGCTCGTGCGCAAGCCACACGTCAAGACGCGGCGCGTCCGTCACCGGTGCCTGCGTCACGTGGACGGCTGCCGCGGTGCG
Organism: Chloroflexota bacterium; assembly: GCA_005880445.1. Classification (GTDB taxonomy): domain Bacteria; phylum Chloroflexota; class Dormibacteria; order Aeolococcales; family Aeolococcaceae; genus CF-75. The sequence continues at coordinate 7,174 of VBGJ01000150.1, forward strand.
GCGCGCCGCCATCCCAACTGGAGCACGGCAAGCAGGATGCCGACGACGATGCACATGTCAGCCACGTTGAACACCGGCCACCAGTGCACATCGATGAAATCGACGACGTGCCCCTGGGTGAGCCGGTCGACACCGTTCGATACGGCACCGCCGAGAATCAGGCCCAGCACCGCTTGACGCGGCCAGGTGGAGCCAAAGTGATGGCCTGCAAACAGTATGTACAGGACGACGACGGCGGCGACGACGAGATACAGTCCCTGGAACTGCGGGAACAGCCCGAAGGCCGCGCCACTGTTCTCCACGTGGTGCAGTGAGATGAATCCGCCCGCGCCGACGCTCTGGTACAGGCGGATGTTCTGAACGATCAGCCACTTCGTGATGTGATCGACACCGATGACGATCCCTGCCGTGCCGACGATGACGATGTAGTAGCGCAGCCGTGCGCCGTTCGGTGACTGGGTCAGCGTCTCACTCCCATCCAGCACGGCTCACCACCGATGTCTCCTTCCCAGCTCGCGAGCGCGTCGCCGCGCTCCCGAAGCACCACGCTCGCCAGCGTCTCAGCAGCGAGCCAGGGCTGCCAAGCATCGACGGCGCGAGCCACGTCACCGGAGGGATCGACCATCAGCGTGATGCGCTCCTCCACGCGCAATTCCGCCCGTCGCCGCAGCTCGTTGACCTTGCGACTGAGCTCGCGCGCGAGCCACTCCAGCCGAAGCTCATCGGTGATCTCGGTGTCCAAACTGACGCCCTCGTGACCCTCGGTGACCGGTGCGTACCGGACGCTCTTCACGTTGAGCTCGTCGGCGAAGATTGCTTCGAGCTCGGGGTCCATCGGAGCACCCGAGACTGTCGCGGCACGCAGGGGCTGTCGAATTCTCATCTGCGCTGTGGTCCGGGCCGCGAGCCCGTCCTCGACAAGACGCCGCAGTCGCTCCATCTCGTGCAGCACGTCGGGATCGGTCCAGGATCCGTCCATCACCGGGTAATCGGTGAGGTGCACCGAATCGGGAACTCCATCGACCGGAGCGTCGTCGCCGTCGAAACCAGTCAGATTTCGGTACATCCGCTCGGCCACAAACGGCATGAAGGGCGCGATGAGCCGTGCGGTGGTGACGAGAGCCGTGTGCAGCGTCGCATACGCCGAGCGCTTGTCGGCCGCGGCGGCCCGCTCCCCTTTCCAGAAGCGGCGCCGGCTGCGGCGTACATACCACTTGGAGAGGTCCTCGACGAAGCTCTCAACGGAACGGCACGCATCCTGTGCGTCGTACGCATCCATGCGATGACGCACCACGTCCACTGTATGGGCCAGCCTCGCCAGGCACCAGCGGTCGAGCACAGGCAGCTCGGCGATCGCGGGGAGCGTTGCGGTCGCAGGGTCGAATCCGTCGATCTCCGCATACGTGATGAAGAACGAGTAGATGTTCCACAGCGTGAGCATGAACAGGCGCACGACTTCCTGGAAGCTCTCTTTCGTGACACGGAGGTCCGTGGCCAGCCCGCCGGCTGAGTAGAAGAACCATCTCGTTGCGTCGGCGCCGAACTCGTCGAAGGCTGCCATCGGATCGAGGACATTGCCCCGACTCTTGGACATCTTCTTGCCCGCGCGATCGACGACCACGCCCACCACCACACAGTTGCGGTACGCGGGTGCGTCGAAGAGAAGTGTGCTCTCGGCGAGCAGCGAGAAGAACCAGCCGCGCGTCTGATCGAGGCTCTCCGATATGAAATCCGCCGGAAACGTGCGCTCGAAAAGGGCCTCGTTCTCGAAAGGATAATGCCGCTGGGCGAAGGGCATTGCCCCTGAGTCGTACCAGCAGTCCAGGACGTGCGGCACGCGGCGCATCACGCCGCCGCACGCTTGACAGGGAAGGGTGATCGAGTCGATGAACGGCTTGTGGAGATCGTCCGCGGCGGTGAGCCCCACCTCCGCGGTGCTGCCAATGCAGCGTTTCTCGCCGCACGCCTCGCAGACCCAAATGGGAAGTGGAGTACCCCAGTATCGAGTGCGCGAGAGATTCCAGTCGACCAGGTTCTCCAGCCAGTCGCCCATGCGCCCGTCGCGGATGTGCTCTGGGTGCCAGCCGACGGAGTGATTGTGGTGCAGCAGGCGGCTCTTGACCGCCGTCGTGCGGATGAACCACGAATCGAGCGCGTAGTACAGGAGTGCCGTGTCGCAGCGCCAGCAGAATGGATACGTGTGAGTGATGCGCTCCGCGCGATACAGCATCCCCTGCTGGCGCAGATCGTCGATGATCTTCGGATCCGCGTCCTTCACGGACATGCCGGCATACCGTCGCTGCCCGTCGAGGAAGCGGCCGTCGAGCCCAACGACGTGACGGATCGCGATACCCAGTCGCTGGCACAGCTCGAGGTCGGCGACGCCATATGCGGCCGCGGTGTGCACGATGCCGGTACCCTCATCCATGCTCACCAGCTCCGGCGCGGCAACGACGACAAAGGCCAGCCCGTCGGGGATCATGTCGGTGAACAGAGGCTCGTACGTGTCGTCGACAAGATCCGAGCCGCGCATCTCCTCCAGCACCTCGTAGCCGGGGTCGAGAACCGACAGGCGCTCCTTGGCCAGGATGTAGCTCTCACCGCCCTGACTCACCCGCACATAGGTTTCGTGCGGGTGCACCGCCAGCGCCACGTTTCCTGGAAGCGTCCACGGAGTCGTGGTCCACGCTAGAAAGAAGGTCGTTCCATCCGAATCGTTGACGCGGAACTTGACGTAGACGGAGGGGTCGGGCGTGTCCTCCTGGTATCCCAAGCTCAGCTCGTGCGACGACAGGGATGTCTGGCAGCGGGGACAGTACGGCGCAACCCTATATCCCGAGTAGAGCAGGTCACGATCCCATAGCTGCTTCAAGCTCCACCACACGGACTCGATGTACGTTCCGTCATACGTGCGATAGGGATGGTCGAGGTCGAGCCAGAAGCCAAGGCGCTCGGTCATCTCGCGCCACTGGTCGATGTACCTGTTCGTCGACTCCTTGCACAGCGCGTTGAACCGATCGACGCCATACTCCTCGATCTGCTTCTTCCCGCTGATCTTCAGCGCGCGCTCGACCTCGAGCTCGACCGGGAGCCCGTGCGTGTCCCAGCCCGCCTTGCGCTCCACAGAGAACCCGGCCATCTGCTTGTAGCGCGCGAAAACATCCTTGTACGCGCGAGAGATCACATGGTGGAGACCGGGCAGACCGTTCGCGGTGGGCGGTCCCTCGTAGAAGACGAAGGGAGGTGCGTCTTTGCGCCACTCCAGCGTGCGCTCGAATACGCGATTGTCCCGCCAGAGCTGGAGAACCTCCACCTCCGCTTCTGCGAAGCGGGCGCGGCTGGTCACAGGAGAATACCGGGGCATGGTGGCCAAGGATACCGGCAGACTGGAGGGCTACCCGTATCGAGTCAGCACGTGTTCACGGCGCCTGCCGGCCCGCCGGCGCGGAAGAGAAAATGGTCCGGCCGATGCGAACCATCGTCGCACCCTCCTCCACTGCGACCTCGAAGTCATCGCTCATGCCCATGCTCAACTCAGGCAGCGGCCAGCCACATGCTTGCTCCAGCCGGTCGCGCAGGTGCTTGAGGCGAATGAACGCGGGACGTGCTTGCTCTGGCGCATCGACCTTCGGCGCGATGGTCATCAGTCCCATCAAGTGAATGCCGGGCAAGCCCACGACCACGCGCACCAGGCGCTCCGCGCCGTCCTCGGTCACACCTGACCGGCCCGGCTGCCCGGTGAGCTCCACCTCGATCAGCGCGGCCAGGGGCTCCCGCTCGGCGGGCCGCCGCTCCGCGAGCGCACGCGCCACGCGTTCGCCGTCCACCGAGTGCACAGCGTCGAAGAGCGCAGCTGCTTGTGCCGCCTTGTTGGTCTGCAGGTGCCCGACCAGGTGCCACGTGGCCACCGACCGAACCTGCGCGTGCTTGCCGCGAGCCTCCTGCACCCGATTTTCCCCGATGTCGGTGACCCCCGCTGCGATGGCCGCCTCGATCCGGCTCACGTCCACGCCCTTGGTCACTGCGACGAGTCGCACGTCCCCAGGGTTCCGAGCCGCGCGTTCTGCAGCCCGAGCAATCCGCTCGCGCACCTCCTCGAGCGACGCGGCAACCGCAGCATGCCCGCCGCTCATGGCGCGAACAACGAACGACTACGTCTCGAGATCGAGCGGAAGGCGGTCGCCGTCGTCACGGGTTCGCCTGCGAGATCGCGTGCCCACCCGCGTGGGTGGATGCTGCAGCACGTCCTCCAGCGTCGCGCGCATGTCCTGCGCGTCCTTGAACGAGCGGTACACCGACGCAAAACGGATGTAAGCAATCTCGTCGAGCTCGCGCAGCCGTTCCATCGCCATCTCGCCCACGAGACGGCTGGGCACCTCGAGCTGGTTCTGGTGACGAAGCTCGTTCTCGATCTCGTCGACCATCATCTCCAGACGCGCCGGCGCAATGTCGCGCTTTTTGGAGGCGACGAGCAGCCCGCCGAGCAGCTTCTGCCGGTTGAACTCCTCTCGCCGGCCGTCCTTCTTGACGACATACAGCACGGGCGCATCCACACGCTCATACGTGGTGAAACGCTTGGTGCAGTTCAGGCACTCGCGGCGGCGCCGAACCGCCTCACCCGTTTCCGAGTCGCGCGAATCGACGACTTTCGAATCAGCCGCGCCGCAGAATGGACAACGCATGCGTGCCGCTCATTTCCCGTCGATCTGAGCGGCACGCATACGCAGCTATCGCCTGTCTCTCAGAAAGGCTGGTATGTCCAGGTCGTCCGCGTTGAACGGCGCCGTCTGACGCCCCGCCACAGAGAACGTCGGCTGACGCTGCTCCGTGACCACCTGGCGTGACGACGGCTCATAGGCGAGCGTCCCGAGCACATCGATCTGGCCGGTGAACCCGGTGGCGATCACCGTGATCTTCACCTCGCCCTTCATGTGCTCATCGATGACCGTCCCGAAGATGATCTGCGCCTCGGGATCGGCGGATTCGCTGATCAGCTCTGCCGCTTCGTTGACCTCGTACAGCGTGAGGTCGGATCCTCCGGTGATGTTGAGCAAGATGCCCTTGGCACCCGCGATCGTCGTCTCGAGCAGCGGGCTTGCCACCGCATCGCGAGCCGCATCCGCCGCGCGTGTATCGCCGGTCCCGAAGCCGATACCCATCAACGCCTGACCCTGGCCCTGCATCACCGCCTTCACGTCGGCGAAGTCGAGGTTGATCACGCCCGGATACACGATGAGATCGCTGATGCCCTGCACGCCCTGACGGAGCACGTCATCCGCAACCTTGAACGCCTCGACGATCGACGTTTTCTTCTCCACCACCTGCTTGAGACGCTCGTTCGGGATCGTGATCAGTGTGTCGACGCGCCCCTGCAGATTCGCGGTGCCCTCTTCCGCCGTCTTCTGCCGCCGCAGCCCCTCGAAGCGAAACGGCTTGGTGACCACGCCGATGGTGAGGGCGCCCGTCTCCCGCGCGATCTCCGCGATCACGGGCGCGGCGCCGGTTCCCGTGCCACCACCCATGCCCGCAGTGATGAAGACCATGTCGCTGTCGCTGAGCGCCTTGGTCAGCTCGTCGCGCGACTCCTCCGCCGCCTCCTGCCCGACGTCCGGGTTGCCGCCGGCCCCTAGTCCGCGCGTCAACTTGGCGCCGATACGGATCTTGCGATGCGCCGACGAGCCCGAGAGCGCCTGGTGGTCCGTGTTCACGGCGATGAACTCGACGCCCTTGAGATTGCTCCGGATCATGCGGTTGACGGCGTTGCTGCCGCCACCGCCGATGCCCACCACACGAATGCGGGCATTTCCTTCCAGGGTTCTGTCCAGGTCTGTCATGGGCGACTCCTCGGGTTGGGTGGGCGTTGATGAGGCGGAGTTCCGGGTCGTTTTCGTGGGTACCCGAGTGACTGCGTCACCCGGCCGGTTGAGACCATACATCCGTTGGCGTTCAGAAAAGCTCACGAAGCCACCTGCCAAAGCGCGCACCAGCCATGGGTCCGCTGGGCGTATGCCCGTTGGAGCGAGGGAGCTTGCGCGCGCGATTGCTCCGCGCTCCCCAGCGCAGCAGTCCGACCACGGTAGCGTGGTGCGGCCCGCGTATCTCGTCGTTCATGCCGTGCACACCCTGCGGTGTGGCGACACGCGCGGGAAGGTCGGTCTCCTGCTGCACCACCTCGGCGAATCCACGCAGCAGCGCGCCACCGCCTGTGAGCACGACGCCACCGGGGAACAGCGCGGCCGGTCCGGCTCGCTCGATCTCTGCGGCCACGAGCGATGCCATCTCCCTGGCACGGGGACCGATGATCTCGGCGAGAAATCGCTGGGGAACACCAACCGGTTCGTCGTATCCCATCGGTGTCAGGGTCACCTCGGCGTCTGCGGGAAGTGTGAGCTGCAAGCAGTGTCCATAGCTGCGCTTCACCGTCTCCGCGGTGTCGAGGTCGCAGCGCAGGCCCACCGCGAGATCCGACGTCACGTGGTTGCCGCCGACGGGGATCACTCCGGTGTGCACGATGCTGCCGCGGGAAAAGACGGCGACATCGCTGGTGCCCCCACCAACATCGACGACGATGACACCGCGCTCGATCTCGTCCTCCGTCACCACTGCCTCGGCAGACGCAAGCACCTGCAGCACCATGTCGTCGACGTCGAGCCCCGCCTTGTGCACGACCTTGACGATGTTTTGGATTGCGGTGTTCGCACCGGTGACGATGTGCGCGTCGACTTCGAGGCGATTGCCCGCCATGCCGACTGCATCACGCACGCCCTGTTGACCGTCGATGGTGAACTGCTGCGGCAGCACGTGCACGATGCGCCGTTCCGATGGCACGCTCACGGCGCGCGCCGCCTCGATGGCACGACTGACATCCTGATCACGCACCTCGCGATGGCCCGCGGCGACTGCGATGACACCGCGGCTGTTCTGCGATGTGATGTGGCCGCCGGCGATGCCGACGACGACGGTGTCGATCGGAATGCCCGCCATCTGCTCCGCCATGTCGACGGCCTCGGCGACCGCTTCGGCGGCGCGGTCGATCTCGACGACGGCGCCCTTGCGAACTCCCCGCGACGCAGCCTCTCCGACTCCGAGCACGCGCAATCCAGTGGTTTCGAGATCGGCGGCAGCGCAGCACACCTTTGTCGTTCCCAGATCGAGTGCGAAGACGCGGCGAGGACGGGTCACGCTTGAGGCCCGAGTATAGCCCTCGCAGGGTGCCGGCGAAAGGGGCAGTTTGCGAAAAACCCCAAGATGCTGGGTCTCGCACCTCTGGGCACCCACAACATCTGGGTGCGCCTGGTAGCCTCTGGGGCAGCCGGTGTCGAACCAGTACCACTTCATCACGCGCTGGCGGATCCGGGCCACCCGCGAAGAGGTCGCCGCGGTGCTCGAGGATCCGCGCGACCTGCCGCGCTGGTGGCCGTCGGTCTACCTGGACGTCCGCGTGCTGGACGAGGGCGGCGAGGACGGCGTCGGGCGCGTGGTCGAGCTGTACACGAAGGGATGGCTGCCGTACACGCTCCGCTGGCGGTTCACGACCACGAGGAACGGCGGCGTCGACGGCCTGTCCCTGCTCGCCGAGGGCGACTTCAACGGTACCGGCACCTGGGTGTTCAAGCAGGACGGCGCCTTTGTCAACGCGTTCTACGACTGGAGGATCGCGGCGGAAAAGCCGCTTCTACGCCGCCTGACGTGGCTCCTGCGGCCGGCATTCAGCGCCAATCATCGCTGGGCCATGCGCAAGGGTGAGGAGAGCATGCGACTCGAGATCGAGCGGCGCCGCCGTCCGGCCGGCGAGGCGGCGAACGTGGCAGCTCCACCAGGCCCGACATTCGCCTGGCTCGGACGCCGTCGCGGCGCAACGCGAATCCCGTAAACATGCGAACAGGGCCTCGCCACTGCACCTACCCGACGAGACCCTGCCGGCCGCGGCCCCATCGGGCCGCTGAAGCCCGGCAACCGTAGCACCGGGCATCCGGGGCTGTCCAGAGTCCGCGCGAAGCGAATCACTCGAGGGTGAGCACGATCTTCCCGCGCAGCTCGCCGTGCAGCATCTCGGTGAAGGCCGGCCTCGCGTCGCGCATCGTGTGCGTCGACCCGATGAGCGGCCGCAGCGCACCGGTGGCGACGAGGTCGACGAGACGGCGCAGCTCTCCGCGCGTGCCCATCGTGGTGCCCGCGATGGTCACGCTGCGAAAGAAGATGCGGTTCAGCTGTGCGGGCGGGTTGCGGCCGCCGGTCGCGCCGGGCACGACCACGACGCCGCCCGGACGGACGGCGCGGAGGCTCAGCTCCCACGTCGGCTCGCCGACGCTGTCGATGACGGCGTCGACCCCCACGCCGTCGGTGGCGGCGATCAGGTCGCGGGCGGTCTCCCTGGCGACCGGGAACGCCGCCTCTGCGCCCAGATCGACGGCGAACCGCCGTTTGTCGTCGTCGCCAGACGTCGCGTAGACGGTGATGCCGGCGAGCCGCGCCAGCAGGATGCAGGCGGTGGCGACCCCTCCGGTCGCTCCGTGCACGAGCACGGTCATCCCGGGACGCAGGCCGGCGCGGATGAAGAGCGCTCGATACGCCGTCAGGTATGCGGTGGGCAGGCAGGCCGCCTCGTTGAAGCCCACGTGCTCCGGCACTGGAATCAGGTTCGCTGCCGGGATCGCGACGCGTTCGGCGAATGCGCCGGCGAGCGGCGGCTCGCTCAGCATGCGGAAGGAGCGGCAGGCCATGGGTTCGTCGCTCAGGCACGCGGCGCAGCGTCCGCACGTGACGACCGGGTAGACCACGACCCTCGTGCCTGGCTCGGGCCCACCACCGGTGGGGGGCGCCCCGCCGTATCCCTCGACCGTCCCCGCACCGTCGCAACCGAGGATCTGTGGAGGCGTGATCGTCGCTGACGAAACGCCACGCAGCGTCCACAGGTCGTGGTGGTTGAGCGAGGCCGCCCGCACCCGAACCACGGCCCATCCGGGTTCGGGCTCGGGAGCGGGGCGGTCGCCGACTTCGAGGTTCGCCAGCGGATCGTCTCCGCCGACCCGTGCGGCATAGACGGCGAGCATGCCGCCGACCGTACCAGAGCCACCGAGGCGCGCATGGAGGCGACCTGGGGCACCATTGCGGTCAAATGCGCGTCGACAGCGTTCTGACCGGCCGGCGGCCGATCTTCTCGTTCGAGTTCTTCCCGCCCCGGAGCGACGACGGCGTACGGCAGCTCTTCGAGACCATCGCGCAGCTGCGCGAGCTCGAGCCGACGTTCGTCTCGGTGACGTACGGTGCCGGGGGCTCGGTGCGCACCCGCACCGTGGAGTTGGTCACGCGCATCCGGCACGAGCTGGACATCGAACCGGTGGCGCACCTCACGTGCGCGGGTGCGACCGTCGCCGAGCTGCACGGCATCGTCGACACGCTGCGCGAGTCCGGAATCGACAACATCCTGGCGCTTCGCGGCGACCCGCCCGATGGAGCCGCCTCATTCCCCGTCGTCGAGGGTAGTCTCGCCCACGGCAACGAGTTGATGCAGCTGATCCGCGACCGCGCCGACGTGTGCGTGGGCGGGGCGTGCTATCCGGAGAAGCACCTCGAGTCGCCCAGCTTCGACGACGAGCTGCGCTACACGCGGCTCAAGGTCGAAGCCGGCGCCAGCTACCTCATCACACAGCTGTTCTTCGACAACCGGGCGTACTTCGATTTCGTCGCCAAGGCGCGGGCCTCCGGCGTGACCGTGCCCATCATCCCCGGGATCATGCCGGTGACCAACGTGGATCAGATCCGGCGGTTCACCTCGAAGATCGGCGCCACCATCCCCGACGCACTCCTCGAGGCGTTGCACACGCGCGCAGAGGATCACGATGCCGTGCTGCAGCTCGGCGTCGCGTGGTCGACGCTGCAGTGCGCCGAGCTGCTCGCCGGCGGCGCACCGGGCGTCCACTTCTACACGCTCAACCGCTCGCCGGCCACGCGCGCCATCCTCTCGGCGCTGCGTGCCGCCAGACCCTGGGAGCGGGTGCGCTAGAGCTGACCGATCAGTGACCGGGAGGTTGCGTCGGCTCCACGATGGCGAAGTTGGCGGGCGTTGGGGAGGCGTTGGGGGACGGTGTCTGCTTGGTGCCTGGCGACGGGCTGGGGCTGGGCGACGGTGACGGCTTGGGCGTCGGCAGCGGCACCCCCGCCGTCGCAGGTGGGCTTGGCGGACCGGCCGCGGGCGCCGGCGTGCCGGCCTGAAGCACCTCGGGCGGCAGGCCGGCCGATCCCCCGATTGCCGGCGCCGCGGGGTTCTCGAGGTCGACATAGCCGAAGTTGGGTTTGGCGAAGTTCAGCTGGCCGCGGAGGGACGAAAGGGAAGCGAGTTGCGCCGGCAACGCCGACAGGTCGTCGTGGGTGTCGAGATGACCGACGATCGCGCGCCACCCGCTGGTGCTCCATATCGAGACGGCGTCGTCGACACCCCACTGATAGGCGGCGACGCCGCAGCCAAAGATGGCGGGGAAGCGCTGGGCAACCAGGCTCAGGTCCTGCACCAGCTGGGCGGCGATCGGCTGGCTGGATCCGGCGCGGTCGTCGAGCAGCACGGGCGTCGAGGACCACGCTTGCTCGAACGCGCCGCTCGCAGGCGCGACCGCGCCGTTCCCCGCGACGAACATGTCCACGCCGTCACGGCGCACGCGCAACGCGGGCGCGCGCTCCACCACCGCGATGCGCACGGTGGCGGGCAGCTCGGTCGATACGGTCGCGTCCCGCAGCCACGGCAGTGCGAGCAGCCGCTGACGGATGGCGTTTGCATCGACGGTGAAGATGCTCTGGTGCGGCACGTCTGCCGCCGCCACGAGGTCGGGGGCGCTCAGCAGGCGCGTGCCGCTGATCGAGACACCGCGCACCTGGAACGCCGGCAGCAGCAGCGCAAGCCCGAGCAGTGCGATCTGAATCAGGAGGACCGCGGCGGCGATCAGGCGCCGCGCGCGTGTCCAGCGCACCCGTGGCTTCACTCGCGCGGGGCCGCGCGCGTGACTGCGCCTCCGCGGTGAACGCCGCAGCCGCCGATCCCGGGCGGCGTCGAAGCGCCGGGGACGGCGTGGCGAATCGACGATCGCAGCGGCCTGCGCTCGCGCAGTCGCGTGACGTTGCTCGCGGTCGTCGAGGACCGCGGTGGTCGCGCGGGGAACCCCGCCGGTGGTGAGCAGCTGCATGGACGTTGGGTGAGACGAGATGTGGTGTGCCGGTCGAGGTTGCCGGGGCTCGATTATGTCCCAATTGACGCGCGTGCGCCGCATTCGACGCACGGGTCGCCCGTTTGATCACCCAGCTCGATTAGGCGCGCGCCCGATATGTGTCGGGAAGGTCGTTGGCGAACAGCACGACATCGCCCGCTCGGGTGACCCGCGCGATCACCGCGCTTGCCTCTTGGAGACTGCGAACCAGGTGAATGCGATCCGCGGACAGGCCACCACGCTCGAGCCCCGCGGTCAGCGCGGCCGCCGGTCTGGCAGCAACCACGATGACGCGGTCGCACACCGCGGCGGCGTGCTCGCCGTACCGGCGGTTCTCTGCATCCTCCGCGCTGCCCAGCTCCACCAACCCGGGTGTCACCAGCACCTTCGCACCTCCGTTCATGGCAGCGAGCACGTCGAGCCCGTTGTGGACGCCGACCGGATTTGCGTTGTACGAATCGTCTATGACCGTGATCGCACCGCCAGTCGGCATGATCTGCAGGCGGTGCTCCACGGGCTCGAGCGACGCGGCGGCCGCGACGGCCGCGTCGAGTGAATAGCCGAGCTCGTGCACCACCGCGAGCGCCACGGTGACGTTGAGCACCTGATGCCGACCGAGGAGCGGGATGATGACCTGGCGCTCGAGACGCCGCCCCGGCCATCGCCAGACGAATCGTGAGCCGGCGGCCTCGGCATGGACGTCGGTGGCGACCACGTCGGGGACGTGCACGGTGCTCTCGAATCCATAGCTCGTCACGGTGCGACGGTCCACGCTGGCGCGCTCGGCGAGGGCCGCCCCGCCATCGTCACCGGTGTAGATGAACGCGTGGCCGTCTGTGGGCGTCGCTGCCACGACCTCGTAGAGGGAGTCGCGAATGGCGTCCATGGTGCCGAAGCGTTCCAGGTGCTGGGGTCCGACCGACGTCAGCACCGATACCGATGGATGCACCAGATCGCAGATGGCAGCGATCTCCCCCGGCGCATATGCGTCCATCTCGACGACAAACAGCCGGTGCTGTGCCTGCAGATCCTCGTTGATCACCCGGGTGACGCCCATCAGCGTGTTGAAGCTCTTGCGTGTGGGCATGACCTCCACCTGGCCCGTCACCATCTGCGCCAGGATGTGCTTGGTGCTCGTCTTGCCGTAGCTGCCGGCGACGGCCACGACGAGCGGCCGCAGCTCGCTCATCTTTCGTGCGGCCAACCGCAGATACCGACGCTGCACCGCACGTTCCACGGGGCGCATGAGCAGATCACCGCCGGCGAGGACCAGCATCGCGACGGCGGCCAGCGAGGCAATCAGCATGAGCACCGCAGCCGCCGCGACAACCGGCACACCTTGCACGGCGAGCAGCGGCGGCGCCGCCGCGAGAAGCACCGCCACCGCCGCCGCCGCGCCGAGAACGCGCCGCATGCGCGCGGTCAGCACCAGCGCTCGCTTTGGCGGCGTCCACCGCCACCACCAGGTCGCGGTGACGGATGCGGCCACCCACGCGATGCCGGCGATGATCGCAGCGCCGTCCCGCTGCACGGCTGCGGCGATCAGCCCCACCGCCGCGATACCCGTCCCGAGCATCACCGAGCGGTGCGCGAGCCATGACGGCGCCGTCCCCCAGCGCAGGAATCGCCGCGCTTCGTACTCCTCGATCTGCAGCATCCGCGCCGCCACCAGCGACACTCGTGCGAGCGCCACGAGCCACAGCGCTCCGCCCAGCGCCAGCAGCGCGATGCCGAGCGCACTCACGCCGGTTCGCCCGACAGGAAGACCTCGACGATGCGACAGAAGCGCGCCGGCTGCTCCAGGTATGCGAAGTGACCCGCGCCTTCGAACACGACCAGCCCCGCATCCGGGATGAGCCGCTCCATGACGTGGGCTGCGGCAAGCGGCGTCTCCGTGTCGCGGTCGCCCCAGATGAGCAGCGCCGGTGCACGCACTCGCGCCAGCAGCGGTGTCACGTCCTCGTTCACCAGGCGCACCAGCGTGGCGCGCAGTGCTCCCGATGCAGCGCGATAGTCGTCGGAGCCGCGGCGGTCGGCGCGCGAGCGCGCGTACGCGCGCAGCGGCGGCGGCGCCAGCCGCCATCGCTCGAGCTTGCGGAGCATCTTGTACGTGCGCACACCGGCGCGCTGCCGCATGCTCGGGCGCCGCCGGATGCCGGCACTCGAGGTGAGCACCAGACGCCGCACGCGTTCCGGATGCTCGGCCGCAAGTGTGATGGCGACGCGCCCGCCATGCGAATGGCCGAGGACGTCCGCGCGCGCGACGCCGAGTCGGTCGAGCAACGCAATGACCCAGGCCGCGTAGTCACGCGCGGCCCACGCCTCGGGCGGCGCATCGGTTCCGCCGAAGCCGGGCAGGTCGGGGACGAGCAGCCTGCGCCCGGGCGCCAGCGCGTCGAGGATCGGCGCGAAGAGCTCGCCAGACGCTCCCCAGCCGTGCAGCAGCAGCAGCGGTGCGCCATCGCCACGCTGCAGCACGTGCGCGGCGGGCCGTTCGGCCGTCATCGCCTCCATGTCGCCATGCTCCTCGTCAGCCGGCAGGGCGCCCGGTGAGCAGCCAGGTGTCGATGGAATACTGGGTCCGCTCCTTCGCCTCATGGCGCGCCTGTGCCATCTCCAGCAGCCGTGTGACGAGCTGGCCGAAGGGCACGCCCACCGGCTCCCACAGATAAAAGGAGAGCGAGCCGGGAAGCGTGTTGATCTCGTTGACGATGATCTCGTCGTCGGAGCGCACCAGGAAGTCGACTCGCGCCACACCCTCGGCGCCGATGGCCCGAAACGCAGCCATCGCCATCTCCTGCACGCGCCGCGTCATCAGGTCGGACAGAGGAGCGGGAATGACACGCTGCACGTTCTTCGCGCCGCCTCTGGCAATCGCATCGCCCGCCGCGGACTTCGCTCCACCCTTCGCCAGGTATTTGTCGGCGTATGTGAGCAGCCCGGATGCCTTGGGCTGCTCGCACGCTGAGGCGCGAAGGTCGGCGCCACGCCCCAGAACGGCGCAGTTGATCTCGACGCTCCGCTCCTGCGACGGCTCCACCAGGCAGCGCGTGTCATACGCGAGCGCCAGCTCGACGGAGTCACGGAGCTGCTCGAGCCGTGTCACACGCGACACACCGATGCTCGAACCCAGCGAGAGCGGTTTGACATACACGGGAAACGGAAACGTGGCGACGACGTCGCGCACCAACGCGTCGGCGTCGTCCAGCCACGCGTCGCGCCGAATCAGCACGTCGTCAAGCACGCGCAGTCCGGCGGCGCGGAGCGCCGCTTTGGCCAGCCGCTTGTCCATGCTCACCGCCGACGCGGCGACGCCGCTTCCAGCGTATGCGATGTCACAGAGCTCGAAGAGCGCGGCCAGCGTGCCGTCCTCGCCGTGCGTCCCGTGCACGAGTGGGAACGCCACATCGATGCGCGTGACCTTGCGGGCGCTGCCGCCGAACAGCCCGCGGCGGGTACCGGCCTCTACGAGCTCGCCGCGCGAGTCCGGCTCGGGACGCAGGATCACCCGCGTGGTCTCGGCGAGCAGGCGTTGCACGTCGCGATAGCGCTCGAGGTCACGCAGCGCGTCGCCCGTGTACCAGGCGCCGGACTTCGCGATATACACGGGCGTCGCCGTGTAGGTCGATGGCAGCGCTGCCATCGTCTGCAAGGCGGTGATCACGGAAACCTCGTGCTCGACGGACCGCCCTCCGAAGAAGACGCCGACCGCCGTCACGGCACAGCCGAGCCGGCAACGGCAGCAGGCTCACCCAGGACGATGATCTCGCGCTCCAGGTCGACGCCGAAGCGCCGCATCACCTCGTCGTGGGCCAGCTCGACAAGCGTGAGGACTTCTGCCGCCGATGCGTGTGCGATGTTGCAGATGAAATTCGCGTGTTTGGTCGAGATCTGCGCCCCACCGTGACGGCGACCCTTCAAACCGGTCGCCTCGACGAGCCGCCCGGCCGCATCGCCCGGCGGGTTCTTGAAGACGCTGCCCAGACTGCGCACGCCATACGGCTGTGACGCCTTGCGCTGCGCCTGGATGGCGTCGGTGCGGGCGCGAACGCCGGCGGGCTCGTCAGCATGCACCCGAAATCGTGCACTCACGACGACGTGCCCGCGCAGCTGATCCTTGAGT
Source organism: Chloroflexota bacterium (assembly GCA_005880445.1). Lineage (GTDB taxonomy): Bacteria > Chloroflexota > Dormibacteria > Aeolococcales > Aeolococcaceae > CF-75. The sequence goes on from VBGJ01000150.1 coordinate 22,495, forward strand.
CTCGAGTGCCGGTATGAGAAGCCGCACGCAGCACCATCGAGCACAACGCTTTCGCCGTGCGGAGTCAGGACCGTGCAGTCGGTGAGCACGTCGGCGATCTCTGTTCCGAAGGCACCCGCATTGCCGTACACGCTCGCCCCGCACGTGCCGGGCACTCCAATGCCGAACTCGAGCCCCGCGAGACCCAGCCGCGCGCAGTCCAGCGCCGCACGGGGCATCATGCAGCCGCCGCCCAGCTCGACGGCGCCGTCATCGAGCCTTCGCAGGTGGCGGTCGGCGAACCGCAGCACGAGCCCGCGGATGCCGTTGTCGAGGATGAGCGTGTTGCTGCCGGCGCCGATCATGGTCACCGGGACGCCGGCGTCTGCGCCGCCTCGCAGCAGCTCAGTGAGGCTCTCCACGTCGCGCGGCTGGGCAAACCAGTCCGCCGGGCCCCCGACTCCGAACTGGCTGTGACGTGCCAGGGGCTCCTCGCGTGTCACTCCAGGGACGGTGGCGAGCCACTCAGGCGCCGGCATGGGCACCCTCGAGCGCGTGCAGCAACCGCGGCGCAAGCCTGTCGAACCCGCCGAGGGAGAGCACGAGCATGACGTCACCGGGTCGCGCGAGGCGGCAGAGCAGCTCGATCGCCTCGTCGCTCGACCGAACCACGTGCACGTCGCGCGTCGGTCCGGCGCGTTTCGCGACGTCGTCGCTGCTGACCGTCGGCTGCTGACCCCGTTCGCGCGCCTCTTCGATGGGTCCGAGCACGACGACGTCGGCTCGTCGAAAGCTGCGCCGGTAGTCCTCGAGCATGGTGTGCGTTCGCGAATACGTGTGCGGGGTGTGGATCGCGATGAGCCTGCGCTCCGCATACCGCTGGCGCGCGGCATCGATCGCGGCCAGCACCTCGGTGGGGTGGTGTGCGTAGTCGTCCACCACCGTCACCGCGCCAGCGTCGCCCAGGATCTCGAAGCGCCGTGCGGGGCCGCGAAAGTCGGCGCACGCCGCCACCGCGGTCGGCAGCGGCACGCCCGCGAACGTCGCGAGGATGAGCGCCGCGCACGCGTTGCTCGCGTTGTGCTCGCCGGGGAACGTGAGCGCCACGTCGAGCGGTGGCGCGTCGGTTCGCTCGACGCGAAATCGCTGGAGCCTGTCGCCTCCACCGATGCTGTGGATGCGCCAGTCGCTCGACGGCGCGATGCCGTATGTCACCGGCCGGCAGGACGCGTGCTCTCGCAATGCCGCGCACTCCGGGTCGTCGGCGCACAGCGCAAGCAGCCCGTCCGCGGGCATCGAGCCGGCGAGCTCGACGAAGGGTTCGCGATATGCGTCGAGGCTCGGGTACACGTCGGGATGGTCCCACTCCAGCCGCGTGACGCACGCAGCCTGCGGCCGTGTGTGCACGAATTTCGGTCGCCGGTCCCACGGCGCCGTCGTGTACTCGTCGCCCTCGAACACGAACGGTCCGGTGCCCAGCCTGGCGCTTCCACCCACGTCGAGCGAGGTCGAGCCCAGGCGGAATCCCGGGTCCAAGCCGGCGCGGTCGAGCATGTGCACCAGCAGCGCCGACGTGGTCGTCTTGCCATGCGTGCCACACACCGCGAGGCGCATCCGCTCGGTCGCAAGCGCGACGTAGAACTCGATCTCGCTGGTGTAGGGCAGCCCGCGGTCGAGCACCGCCAGCAGCTCGGGGTTGTTCGGTCGCGTCTGGTTGCCGACCACGACGAGATCAGGCACACCCCAGCGATCAAGGTTCGCGGGATCGCTACGGTTCTCCCATTCGATGCCCGCTGACGAGACGGCGTCGCTCACCGGCGGATAGGCGAAGTCGTCGGACCCGGTGACCCGGTCACCCTGCTGGAGGGCAAGCATTGCGGCGCCGCTGGTGGCGTACCCGCATATGCCGAGAACATGAACGTGTCGCGTCATGCCGTCCTCGTCGCATGCTCACGCGCCACCTGCTCGATGAGCTCGACCACTCGATCCGCGGCGTCGGGCCTGCCCAGGCGGCGGCTCGCTTCAGCCATCGAGCGCCACCGAGCCGCGTCATCGAGGATGGCCCGGATCTCCGCCATGAGGCGCTCGGGCGTGCACGCCGCATCCTCGATCGCGACCGCCGCTCCGCCGGCAACGTACGGGGCAACGTTGTGTGCCTGGTGGCCGCCGGCGTACGGATACGGCACGAGGATCATGGGACGCCCCAGGGCGGAGCACTCCGCGAGCGACGAGCCTCCGGCACGCATGACGACGAGATCGGCGGCCGCCATTCGCGCTCCGATGTCATCAAAGAATGCCTCCACCGTGTACCGCGAGCGCAGTGACGGCGGCAATGCATGTGCCACCGCAGCCACGTGCTCGGAGTCGAGCGTGCCGCATTGGTGCGTGACCTGTAGGTCGGGATACTCCATGAGCAGGGCGTGAACGCAGCCCGTCATGGCACGGTTGATGCGTCGGGCTCCCTGGGATCCGCCGGTGACGAACACACGCGTGCAGCGCGACACGAGCGCGGCAGGGGCCAGCGCGCGCACCTCCGGCCTGATCGGGTTCCCCGTGAGCACGGTGCGGGCGTGCGGCAGGTGCCGTCTGGTGTCCGCAAAGGAGGTCGCCACCACTCGCGCGCTGCGCGCCAGCAGACGAGTGGCGCGTCCCGGGTACGCGTTCTGCTCCATCAGCACGACCGGCGTGCGTTGCAGCCGGGCCGCTGCCACAACGGGCACGCACACGTAGCCGCCGCCTCCAACGACGACATCGGGCCGCATTCGCTTGAGCAGCTTTCGTGCGGAGCGCGTGGACGATGGGAGGCGAACCAACATGCGGGCGACACTGCGCGGATCGCTCACATCGACGCCGCTGATGTCGAGCGTTTCGAGCTGGATGCCTGCATCGGTCACGAGCCGCTCGGCCACGCCGCCCGACCGGCCCACCACGATGACCTCGCCGTCAGGATCGGCGCGCCGGAGCGCCTGCGCCGTGGCGAGCACCGGTGTCAGATGCCCACCCGTTCCGCCCCCAGCGATCAACACCCGCACGTCGCATCGCTCCATGGTTGCGCCCCTGGGCGGACACGTTGCACAGGATGCCCATGCCCACGAGGCTCGCCGCCAGCGACGTGCCACCGTAGCTGATGAACGGCAGCGGGATGCCCGTGGTCGGGATCACCCCGGTGACGGCGCCGACGTTGATGAACGCTTCGATGCAGATCCACGCGGTGATGCCTCCGGCGAGCAGCGCCCCGAACCGGTCGGGGGCGCGCAGCGAGGCGCGCACCCCGCGCCACGCAAGAAAGAGAAACGCGCCGAGGACCACGATGGTTCCGATCAGGCCGAGCTCCTCGCCGATGATGGCGAAGATGAAATCGGTGTGGGCCTCGGGAAGCCAGTCGTACTTCATCACCGAGTTGCCGAGCCCGACGCCGGTGAGGCCGCCCGAGCCCAGGGCGTACAGGGCCTGGCAGTTCTGGAAGCCCGACCCGAGGGCGTCTGCGCACGGGTTGAGGAAGTGCGCGAGGCGGTCTGCCCGGTACGCCACGAACTCGATCAACGCGTAGCCGCCGGCACCGAGCAAGGCGACCAGCAGCACGAGATGGTGCTTGCGGGCTCCACCGAGCGCGAGGAGCACCAGGCCGACCGAAGCGATGACGATCGAGCTCCCCAAGTCCCGCTCGATGAGGATGAGACCGACCAGGGTTGCCATCACGATCACGTAGTCGCGCACGCCGGCGAGGGATCGCGCGGCTGCGCCGCGGTGGTCGAGCCATCGCGCGAAAAAGATGATGGCCACGGCGACCGACAGTGCGGATGGCTGCACCGACAGCGGACCGACCTGGAACCACCGCTGTGCGCCATACGCCTGCTTGCCGATGTGTGGCACGAGCACGACGATGAGCACTACGACCATCGCCGCCATCGCCGGTTTCGCGAGCCTGCGAAGGTTGTGATAGTCCATGCGCGCGGTGATGTACATGCCCAGCCCACCAAGGCCGACACCGATCAACTGGTGCTCGAAGAAGTAGCTCGGATTGCCATACCAGAGGTATCCGAGCGCCTCGGATGCGCTGTACACCATGACGAGGCCGAAGGCGACCAGACCGACGACCACCGTGAGCAGCCATCCGTCGACTCCCGTCGCCGCCGCGGCGCGGTCGGCGCTCGCCAGCGCGCGGCGCGCCAGCACGGCGGTGGAGCGGATTCCCGGCCGGTCGATGGTGGAGACGCGGCTCGCCATCAGGACCGCTCCGCTCGCGCAGCGAGCACCGACGCAACCAGCGTGCGGTACGCGTCCCCACGCTCTTCGAAGTCACGAAATTGATCGAAGCTCTTGAAACCGGGGGCGAGGAGCACGACGTCACCCGGGCCGGCCGCATCGCGGGCCGCGAGCACCGCGTCTGCGAGTGTCGTCACCACGGTACGGTGCTCGAACCCGCGACGGGCAAGGGCGGCGTCCATGGCCGGCGCCGACTCGCCGTTCAGCACTGCGTGGCGCGCCCGCAGCGCGACCTCCTCGGCGAGCGCGTCCACCGATGTGTTCGCCGCGCTGCCGCCGCCGATCCAGATGATGGGTCGTTCGCCGAACGCGCGGAGCGCGACGATCGTCGACTCCGCATTGGTCGCCTTGCTGTCGTTGATCCAGAGCACGCCGTCCCGCTCTGCCAGCACCTCGAGGCGGTGCGGCACGGCGTGGAACCCGCGCACCGCAACGGCGATGTCGGTGGGCGCGACGCCCGCCGCCCGCGCGACCGCCGCTGCGGCCAGCACGTTGAGCACGTTGTGCTCGCCGAAGAGCGGAATCCCGTCGCTGGGAAGGACGTGCAGCTCCGCCCCGGCCTCGACGCTCACGACGTCGCCGTCGCGCACCGTCGCCCCGTCCTTCGTGTCGATGTCCACGCCGAAGTAGCGCACCGGGCAGCGCGCTGCCGCCGCCATGGCGCGGGTGATCGGGTCGTCGTACCCGAGCACCACGTCATCGACCGCGAAACGCACGATGCGCTCCTTCAGCTGCGCGTACTCCTCGAAGCCGGCGTGGCGATCGAGATGATCGGGAGTGACGTTGAGCACGCACGCGATGCTGCACCGCGGCTCAGCCACCGTCTCGATCTGAAACGATGACAGCTCCAGCACCACCCAGTCATCGCTGGTGACGCCGGTGAGCCGGTCGAGCACAGGCACGCCGATGTTGCCGCCGAGCACAACGCCGGCTCCGCTGCGCTCGAGGATGGCCGCGACGAGCGCCGTCGTCGTGGTCTTGCCATTCGTCCCCGTGATGCCCACCACGCGTCCCCGGCAGCGCTCGAACACGAGGTCCATCTCGCTGCGAACCGGGACGCCGTGCGCGCGCGCCCACATCAGCTCGGGCGCATCCCACGGCACACCGGGACTAGGGCATACGAGCAGCGCGTCGCGAGCGACATCCTCGCCATATCCGCCGAGCTGCACTTCGACGCCGGGCGGCAGCGCCGCGGCGCGCTCGCGGATCACTGGGTCGTCGGCGCGGTCGACCACCAGCACCGGGTGGCCTTCCGCCACCATGACGCGTGCCACGGCGGCACCAGTTCGCGCCAGGCCGAGGATCACGACACGTTTCATGTCGGGGGTCCAGCGAGGTGCGCGTACAGCACGGTGAACCCCGTGCCCAGCGCCGCCACGGCGGCGAACACGCCGACCAGGCGATCCTCTCGCAGCCCCAGCTCCTCGAAGTGATGGTGCAGCGGGCTGGCTCGGAAGACACGCCGCCCGTATCGCCGGATGGAGCCAACGTTGATGATGACGCTCGCCGTCTCGATAACGAACACGATGCCCAAGAGTGGCAGCGCCCAGAGCAGGTGCAGCTCCGCGCTGAGCGCCACCATCACCGAGCCCAGGGCCAGCGCCCCGGTGTCGCCCATGAAGAGCCGGGCCGGAAACCAGTTGTAGACGAGGAAAGCGGCGACGGATCCGGTCAGCGCTGCGGCAATGATCACCACATGCAGGTCGTGCACGCCGACAGCGATGACGCTGATGCCGAAGAACACGAGTGCGGTGCAGGACGCGGCGAGACCATCAGCCCCATCGGTGAGATTGACGGCGTTGCTGGCAGCAACGAGAGCAATGACGGTGAGCGGCACCACGCCCCACCCGAGATCGGGAGCGCCGAGACCGGGAAAGTACTGGTGCGTGAACCCCGCCACCACGAGCCCGACGCCAACGAGGAGCCCGACGAGCACCTCCACGGCGATCTTGTTCCAGCCGCCAAACCCCAACTTGCTGCGACTCTGGATGTTCACAGCATCGTCGAGCGCGCCGAGAGCCGCGCCTCCGAGCAGGGCGAAGATGGCGATGAAACCCTCACGGCTGCGGTCGAGAGCTAGCCACGCGACAAGCACTAGAGCGCAGAACAGTGCGCCTCCGAACGTCGCGGTGCCTTCTTTCACGCGATGCGTCGCCGGACCGTACGCCGCAACACGCTGGCCGATGTGGCGGCGCGCCAGCCCGGACAGCAAGGGCGGATAGAGCAGCAATCCGGCCACGAACGCCACCACGAGAACGACGATCTCGTGTGTCACGGTTGGATGCGCCACTGATCGATGATGATCTGCGCGACATTCCGCCAGACCGGAGCCGCAAGCAGCGCGCCGAAGCGCGGCGTACGGTTCTCCTGCGGTCGGTTGAGGATGACCATCATCGTGAATTGCGGATGAGCCGCCGGCATGAACCCGACGAACGAAGCCGTGACGTTGCCGCCGTAGCGGCCGTTCTCCGCGACGCTCGCGGTGCCGGTCTTGCCGGCGATCTCGCCCTTGTAGCCCTTGATCTGCGCCTCGAAGCCCTCGGATCCTCGGTCGTCCACCACACCGACCATCATGTGCGAGAGGGTCGCGGCGGCGCCGGACGATATCACCCGCCGGGTGCGAGGCTGGAACGAGGTCGACGCACCCGTCGTGGGGTCGACGACAGAGTCCACCACGTGGGGTTGCACCCACACACCGCCATTCGCCGCGGTGTTGATGGCGGCAAGCATCTCCACCGGTGTGGTGAGCACGCCCTGCCCGAACGATGCCTCCGCGTAGTTGAGGTTCTTCCAGGAAGGCTGCGGCCGCATGGGGCTGTTGACCTCACCCGCGAGGTCGATCCCGGTCGGCGCGCCGACGCCGAAGCCGAGCATGTTCGCGTAGAAGGCGTTCTGCCCCTCCATCTGCTGCAACTTGATGGCGCCGTTGTTGAGCGACAGATCGAGCACCGTCTGCATAGAGACGGTGCCGTGGGAGCGGCTGTCCCAGTCGTGGATCAGGTATCCGTCGATGACCGTCTGGTGCTCGTTGATGACGGTGCTGGGTGTGATCGTGTGGTTGTTGAGCCCTCCCGCGAAGGTCACCACCTTCATGACAGAACCTGGCTCGTACGGCTGGCTCACGGCAAGATCGCGAAAGTTCGCGATGTTGCTTTGATCGTAGGCGTTCGCGTCGTAGGTCGGATACTGCGCCCACGCGCGTATCGATCCGGTGTGCGGATCCATGATCATGAGCGTGCCCGACGAGGACGCTGAGTCGGCCACCCCCCTGGCCAGCGCAACCTCCGCCCAGTACTGCAGTTGGGAGTCGAGCCCGAGCACGATATTGCTGCCGTTGCGCGCATCGACCTTCTGCCTGCCACTCAACACGATGGAGTTGCCGAGCAGGTCGGTCAGCGTCGATTCGCTGCCGGTGGTGCCGCTCAGGATGGTGTTGTAGAACTGCTCCGCGCCATACTGCCCCGTACGGTCGGAGTCGACGTAGCCCAGCAGGTTGGAAGCGAACGACGCACCAGTCACCGGCGACGGATCGTACACGCGCTGCTGCCCTGGAATCGTGCCGATACCGGGAAGATTGAGCGCATGCAGCCTCGCATTGATGTCCGGCGAGACGCCCTTGGCCAGATAGTCGAACTGATTTGGCTGTTGCAACGCCGTCGCAATCTTCGAGTACGCAACTCGGAGAATGGGCGTCAGCTGCTGCGCCACAGTGCCACGCTGCGACGGTGGAATCAGCGCCGGGTCGGCGAAGACGTCGTAGTCGGTGCGATTGCTGGCGAGCACACGACCGGAGCGGTCTAGGATCAGCCCGCGGTTGCCTCGCAACGCAACCGACGCGGTGTGCTGTGCCCGCGCATGGGCGGCAAGCGTGGTGCCTTGGAGCACCTGGACCTGCACAAGACGTCCGAACACCGTGACTGCCATAGCGAGGAAGGCGAGCACGAGCCACAGTCCACGACGGCGGAAGTCGGGAGCATCGCCGACGAACCAGGCGCGAGTTCGCGGCCCCTCAGGTTGCCGAGTGCGGCTCACTGGCCGTGTGTCGCGCCGCCGGAGGCGCCGCTGAGCGCGCCGACGAACTGCTGCAGTGCTCCACTCGAGGTGCCGGCAGTCTCTGGGGTCGGCACCGCGGGAATCACGTCAACCGGTCGCGGCGTGACGTAGGCCCAGCGGTTCGCTGGACGCATGCCGAGCTGCTGCGCGGCTGAAACGATCCTCTCGGAGGATTCGAGGCGCGCCAGCTCATCGTTGAGCTGTCCCGCCTGACCGCGCAGCTGCTGCTGCTGCGATGCTAGGTTCGACGCCTGGTACGTCGCCTGTGTTGCGTGCGCAGACTGGCTGACGTATGCGATGCCGATCCCAGCGCCGATCGCGATGAGCGGCACGAGCGGCAATGGTGTGCGCGGACCACCGCGTCGCAGCCGCGCGTAGCGCGCGGGCACGTCAACGGGGAGGCGATCGACGCTCTGCGCGGCGACTCGCTCGGCGCGATGACGGCGGAAGGGCACTGCCCGTTCTCCAGAGTTGAACTGTTGGTGCTGCGTGGGGCAGGACGATGGTTCGATGTCACCCGGACTCGTCGAGCTTCTCGGCCACCCGTAGGCGCGCCGAGCGAGCGCGCGGGTTGGCTTCGATCTCCGCGATGTCCGGCTTGATCACGCGGCGGGTGATCAACGAGAGGGTGGCCCGGTGGGCGCAGGTGCAGTGGAGCTGTTGGGGTGGACAGATACAGTTCTGTGCTGCGACGTGGAGTGCGTTCTTGACAAGGGTGTCCTCGAGAGAGTGGAAGGAGATGACCCCAAGACGCCCACCGGGCCGGAGGATTCGAATTGCTGCCTGCAGACCTGATTCGAGGCGCTCGAGCTCGCCGTTGACGGCGATGCGCAAGGCCTGGAATGTTCGCGTGGCGGGATGGATCCGCTTCGGCCACAGAGGCCGGGGCACAGCGCCCTCGACGATCTCGCGTAGCTGCGTCGTGCTGATCACCGGCTGCTCACGACGGACCGCAACGATCCGCCGTGCGATGCGCGTTGCAAACCGCTCGTCGCCGTAGTCGCGGATGATGCCGGCGAGCTCGGCTCCCGATCTCGTCCTGAGGATGTCGGCGGCGGTCTCGCCGGACGCGGTGTCCATACGCATGTCGAGCGGACCGTCGAAGCGGAAGCTGAAGCCGCGTTCTGCATCGTCGAGTTGCAGCGAGGAGATGCCGAGGTCGAACACGACTATGTCGACCACCGGCGCGGCTGCTGCTGCAACGATGCTGTCAAGATCGGCAAAATCTCCCTTGACGAAGGTGAGCGCGTCGAGGTGGCCGGCGAAGCGCAGCTGCGCTGCCGTTACCGCCCTCGCGTCGCGATCGATGCCGATGACACGACCGCTGGGCAGGACGCGCTCGACGAGCGCGCTGGTCACACCGCCGGCGCCGAGCGTGGCGTCGACGGCGATGTGCCCCTGCCTGGGCTGCAGGTTCTCTATGAGTTGGTGTAGAAGGACCGGCCGGTGTCCGGGCGCTTCAGGCGCCGGCACACCGGGCGTGGCATCGATGCGTGTCCCCATGTCTGCCACGGTCGGCATGGGGCCGGGTGTGTGTCAAGCGAAGGAGCGGAAAGCTCATGCGGGCGGCTCGGATGGTCTGGCCGCGCCGCGCTGGATGACGAGATCGTTCAACCGCGTGAAGGCGTCGTGCTCCAGCTCGCCCTCCTGCTCGGTCCAGTTGCGTTCCGAGACGATCTCGACGACCTCGCCGAGACCGACGAAGACGACGCTGTCGTCCAGCTCGGCCCACGTGCGCTGCCACGGGTTCAAGAGCAAGCGTCCCTGTGCGTCGAGCTCGAGCGGGTACGTGTTGCCGAAGAGCTGACGGACGAAACGGCGCGCCTGCGCGGGCGTCTCCGCGGTGCGCCGGTAGCGCTCTTCCTGGCTCTTCCACTCGTCGGGGGGCCAGATCATCAGACGGCTGTCCGGACCCGGCGCGACCACGGTGCCGTCCGGAATCCAGCGCCGGAGCTGGGCAGGCACGGCGGCGCGACCCTTGGGGTCGATCCGGTGGTGATACGTGCCAAAGAAGGACAAGGCGGTGTGCTCGCCGCCCACAGCGTCACGAACGACGTGGTCGGTCTGACGCCCGGTTCCCCATTTCTCACCACTTTGCTCCACGAGTGGGCCGAACGCTAGCAGGTCGCTCCTCACGCGTCAACGCAAACAAATGTACGGGTCGCGTCAGGATGGCCAGCCGGGCGGCGCCTGATACAGATCAGGCGTCAGCACCCGGTGTGGGGTGAGCTCCACCCCGCCGAGGTCTCGCACCGTCGGCAGCTCGACGCGAACCTCGCGCGTCTCGTCGTTGACCTCGATGGCACGGACGTCGTGCCAGTTGTTGTTGATGTAGCCGCGTACCGTCACCGCCTGAACGAGCCGGCGCCAGCCTGCGCCCTTCGGTCGTTGGTCGTGGGAGAGCTCGTTGAACGTGGTCATCGCCGGGCAGCGACTCTACAATCGAACGGCAAGCCGGCCAGACGGTCGCGGGCGGTTCGCCGTCCGAGGAAAGTCCGGGCTCCGCAGAGCAGGGCGCTGGGTAACGCCCAGTCGGGGTGACCCGAAGGAGAGTGCCACAGAAATGACACAGCCCCGGCCGGGCCGGGGCAACGGTGAAATGGTGGGGTAAGAGCCCACCGGCGGCCGGGTGACCGGCCGGCCAGGTAAACCCCGCCCGGAGCAAGGCCGAACAGGGACCGGACGTCACGTCCGGAGGCGGCTCGCCTCAGTGTCCCGGGTCAGGCCGCTCGAGGCGCCGGGCAACCGGCGTCCCAGATGGATGACCGTCCTCCGCCTCCCGGGAGCGCGGCGCTCGCGCCGTGTAGCGGTGGTGGAGACAGAACCCGGCTTACCGGCCGGCTTGCACGCTCCCGAACTCACAAAGCCCCTGCGGGACAGCCCGTTCAGCCCATGTCCCTACCCTCGCGGAGCGCCTGAATGGGCGTAGTGTTCCCGCTGCTACACAACCGGCGGTACTCCGCCCTCGAAGTGGCTGAGGCCCAGGTTGACAATTGGCAGCCGTGGAGGGACGGCCCATGACTCAGAATGCAGCCAGCGGTGATCGCGGCCTTGCACTTTCGCTGCTGCACCGCGAATCAGTCTCTTTCCGGGCGCACGCGCGTCGAGCGCTATGCAAGGTGTCGATCGCCGTCATCCCGGCGCTGGCACTCGCTGGGACAGTTGGCCTGACCCACGAGACTAATGCGGCTGGGAGTCCCTGCGGCGCAGTCGCGACGTCGACAACCAGTAGTTCCTGTACATACACCAACACCACGCTTGAGGGCACGTTCACGGTGCCAGCCCATGTGACCACCGTGCATGTCGTTGCGGTTGGAGCCGCTGCTGGCGGAGCCGGAGCAAGCGTGACCGCCGATATCCCGGTTGCCTCCAACAGCACCTACTACCTCGAAGTGGGCGTTGGTGGTGGGAATCCCGGGGTGGGCAACCCGAGCGGAAGTGCTGGTGGCGGCGCATCCGATTTTCAGATCTGTTCAGTAAGCGTTTGCGTCGACACCGGAACCGCGAATGACCCCCGACTCATCGTGGCCGGTGGTGGTGGTGGTGGCGGCGGCGGCGCCGGACTTGCGGGCGGGCCCTCGTTTGTCGGTGGTGATGCCGGCAGCGGTGGCACGAGCTGCTCTGC
>VBGJ01000150.1:34569-34937 GCA_005880445.1 Chloroflexota bacterium
GGCGGTGGCGGCGGTGGTGGTGCCGGCTTCTGGGGCGGCGGTGGCGGTGGCGGCGGCGAGGGCTTTGTAAACACGCCCGGTTGCGCGATAGCTTTTGGTGGCGGTGGTGGCGGCGGCGGCTCCAGCTTCGCGGAGGCTGCGGCTCGCAACGTGTCGATCGCCGCCTCAGCCGCAGCGCCATCGGTGACGATCAGCTGGAAGCGCCACGGCAAGCCGTAGGCCGATGACCTCCTTCTCTCGACCGTGTTCTCCAAGCGCACGAGACTGGCGCATACAGCCGCCAGAGATGCTAGTCGCCACAAAGCCCGCGCACCGCCCGTCTGCGCGCTGAGTGCCGGCGCCGAATCGACGTGATCCGCGAGCTCGAG
>VBGJ01000151.1 GCA_005880445.1 Chloroflexota bacterium
ATCCCCCGTGTGACCGACCATGTCCGCATTGGCAAAGTTGACCACGATGAGCGCGTCGACGCCTTGCGTCACGTGCGCGATCACCGCATCGGTCACCGGTGCCGCGCTCATCTCGGGCACGCCGTCGTACGTGGCGACCCGCGGCGAGGGCACAAGCAGGCGCTCCTCCTTCTTGAACGCTCGTTCCCTGCCGCCGTTGATGAAGTACGTGACGTGCGCGTACTTCTCGGTCTCGGCCACGTGGAACTGATGCAGCTCCTCGCGGCTCACCACCTCCGCGAGCGTCTCCCTCACATCCTCACGCGGGAACGCCACCAGCGCAGGAAACCCGCGCTCGTACTCCGTGAACGTCACGAACGCCAGATCCCCGGGCCGGCGCGAGCGCTCGAATCCCGTGAAGTCCGGCTCCACGAGCGCGTGGCTCAGCTGCCGCGCGCGGTCCGGCCTGAAATTGAAGAACACCACGGAGTCGCCGTCCGCAACGCGAATCGCCTGACGCCCATCCACGATCGACGCCGGCGGGATGAACTCGTCGGTGATGTTCTCCGCGTACGCGGCGTCGATGTACGCGACGGGATCGGTCTCCGCGGAACCCGAATCTCCCGCGATGACTTCGTACGCGCGCTCAGTCCGATCCCATCGGCGATCTCTGTCCATCGCGTAGTACCTGCCGGACACCGAGGCGACCCTACCGACCCCCACCCGCGCGAGGTCGTCGCAGAACGCTTGCATGAACCCGGCGCCACTGGTGGGCGGTTCGTCACGACCGTCGGTGAACGCGTGAAACCACATATCGTCCAGTCCGCGGCGCTTGGCCAGCTCCGCAATCGCAACCGCGTGCTCCTGATGCGAGTGGACGCCGCCGGGCGACACCAGCCCGAGACAGTGCAGGCGAGCGCCGCGCGCCTTGGCGCGATCGACGGCGTCACACAACGCGACGTTGTCGAAGAAGCTGCCGTCGGCGATGGCTCGGTTGACACGCGAGAGAGGCTGATAGACCACGCGGCCCGCGCCGATCGTAAGGTGTCCCACCTCGGAGTTGCCCTGCTGGCCGCGCGGCAGCCCCACGGCTTCGCCGCTCGCTGCCACCAGCGTGTTCGGCCACCGCCGCATCAGCGCGTCCATCTCCGGTGTGCGCGCCTCGCCGATGGCATTGCCGACGCTGTTGGAGCTGAATCCCCACCCGTCGAGCACGATGAGGACGAACGGACGGAGCCCGCTCATCGCCACGCGCTCGTCAATCCCGGCGACCTCAGGCGACCCGCGCGCGCGCCGCGGCCGCCGTCGCGATCGCGGCGAACTCGGCTGCGCGGAGACTCGCGCCGCCGACGAGCGCGCCGTCCAGGTCCCGTTGTGCGAAGAGCGCCGCGGCGTTCTCCACCGTGACGCTTCCCCCGTACAGCACGCGCGCGCCCGGTGCGCTCCATCGCTCCACGAGGCGCGCCTTGATGTGCGCGCACACCTCCTGGGCCTGGTCTGGCGTCGCCGTGCGACCCGTTCCGATGGCCCACACGGGCTCGTACGCGATGACGAAGACGTCCGCGTTTGGCGGCGCGCTGAACGGTTGGAACGCAGCGTCGAGCTGGCGATCGATGACCGAAGACGTCTGCCCGCCGTCACGCTCGGACTCGGTCTCGCCGACCGCAACGATCACGGACAGGCCGGCGGCGATCGCGGCGGCGAACTTGCGACCCACCTGCACGTCGGTCTCTCCGCGTCCGTGCCGCCGCTCCGAGTGACCGACGAGTGCGAAGTCACACCAGCCGGTGATCATGAGTGGCGAGATCTCGCCGGTATACGCGCCGGCGGTCTCCCAGAACACGTCCTGTGCCCCCAATTGCACGTGGCTTCCGCGCAGCAGGTCCCGCAGCGGCCACAAATGTGTGAAGGGTGGCAGCACCACGATCTCCACACCACCGACGTCGCGGGTGGCGTCACGTACATCCGAGGCCAGCCGGAGACCCTCTTCGACGGTGGTGTTCATCTTCCAGTTGCCGGCCACCAGAGGAAGCCGGTCGGAGGTGCCGCCGGCGTCTGCTGCGCTCAACGGCGCGCTGCCTCGCGTTCGCGCAGCGCGGCCACGCCGGGCAAGGCCTTGCCCTCGAGAAACTCGATGGTGGCGCCACCGCCAGTGCTGATGTGGCCAATCTTGTCTGCTACACCGGCGTCGTCCACCGCCGCCGCCAGGTCACCGCCGCCGATCACGGTGTATGCGCGTGACCGCGACAGGGCGCCCGCCACGGCGCGCGTGCCCGCTGCGAACGCCTCGATTTCGTAGATGCCGAGTGGACCGTTCCACACGACGGTCCCCGCCTCCTCAACGTCGTGGCCGACCTCCGCCACCGTCCGGGGCCCGATGTCGACAACCATCAGGTCGTCCGGGATCTCTCGCCACGCAACCGACCGCGCCGCTGCCCCGCTGGTCGCGTCAGGAGCGACCACTGCGTCGGGTGGCAACTTCAGCGTGGAGCGCTTGGTCTCTGCCTCGCGAAGGAGAAGCCGCGCCGTGTCGATTTGATCCTCCTCCACCAGCGAGCGGCCGGTGCTCGCGCCCAGTGCTCGATAGAAGACGCACGCCATCGCCCCACCGACCCACAGCGTGTCGACGCGGTCGAGCAGGTTGGTGAGCACACCCATCTTCGTCGAGATCTTCGCGCCCCCTATGATCGCCACGAGCGGGCGTTTGGGATCGTCGAGCACCCGCGAGAGCACCTCCAGCTCGTGCGCCATCAGCGTGCCGGCTGCGGCGGGCAGAACGTGCGCCACACCCTCGGTCGACGCGTGTGCGCGATGTGCCGTCCCGAACGCATCGTTGACATACACATCGGCCAGTGACGCCAGGCGCCGTGCGAACGCAGGATCGTTCTGCTCCTCGCCGGGTTCGAAGCGGACGTTCTCGAGCATCCCCACGTCGCCGTCACGCAGCGCTTCCACCATTGCGTGCGCACCATCGCCGGCCACATCCGGTGCGAGGTGCACCGTCGCGTGAAGCAGTTGCCCCAGACGCGCTGCGACCGGCGCCAGCGTCAGCGCAGGGTCACGCCGGCCCTTCGGCCGTCCCAGGTGCGTCACCACGACGACGCTCGCACCCCGAGAGCGGAGCGCACCGACGGTGGGCAATGCCGCCCGGATGCGCCGGTCGTCCACGATCTCTCCATCACGGATCGGGACGTTGAAGTCCTCGCGCAGCAGCACGCGTTTCCCAGCGACGTCGATGTCGTCGATCCCGACCTTGCTCATGCTTTGCAGCCGCGCCGGCCGCTCACAGCCGAGCGGCGATGTGCTGCACGAGGTCGACGACGCGACACGAGTACCCCCACTCATTGTCGTACCAGGCCAGCACCTTCACCGTGCGGTCGCCCAGGAGCATGGTGCTGGGGGCGTCGAAGATGGCGGAGTGGCTGTCCTTGATGAAGTCCTGGGACACGAGAGGCTCGTCGGTGACCGCGAGGATGCCCCGCAGCGAACCGTCGGCCGCTTCTCGCATCTCTGCGTTGACGTCCTCCACCGTCGTGCCTTTCGACAGCGTTGCGGTGAGATCGACGAGGCTGACATCCGGAACCGGCACGCGGAGCGCCACGCCCTGAAACTTGCCCTTCAACTCGGGCAGCACCAACTCCACAGCTCTCGCCGCACCGGTTGTCGTCGGGATGATCGACAAGCCGGCGGCGCGAGCGCGGCGTAGATCCTTGTGCGGTCCGTCGAGAAGCACCTGGTCGCTCGTGTACGCGTGCACCGTGGTCATGAAGCCGGTCTCGATGCCGAACGAGCCCTGCAGCACCTTGGCCACCGGTGCCAGGCAATTCGTGGTGCACGAGGCATTGGAGATGATGTGGTGCTCCGCCGGGTTGTACGCCGAGTCGTTGACCCCCATGCAGACGGTGATGTCCTCGTTCTTCGCGGGCGCGGAGATCACCACCTTGCTGGCGCCGGCCTCGAGATGCGCGCGCGCCGTCTCGGCGTCGGTGAAGAGCCCGGTCGACTCGACGACGATATCGACGCCCAAGTCCTCCCAGGGCAGGCGTTGCGGGTCGCGTTCCGAGAGCACCTTGATCGGTGTGCCATCCACGACGATGCCGTCACCGTCCGCCGACACGGTGCCGGGATAGCGACCGAAGACGCTGTCGTGCTGGAAGAGGTGCGCCAGCGTGTGTGCCGTGGTGATGTCATTGACCGCGACGATGTCGAGGTCGGCGCCGCGTTCCAGCGCGGCGCGCAGGATGTTGCGGCCGATCCGACCGAATCCATTGATGCCCACCTTCACTGCCATGTGGACTCCTCTCGTGACCCCAGCACCATTCCCACACTATCACCGGCCGCGAGCGCCACGAGGCGCCGCAGCCGTCCGGCCATCGCTGAGCGGCTGCAGCCGGCCCGCGCGGCGAGCGCGGCGAGATCGTCGTTGGGATGCTGTCGCCGCAGCATCGCCGCCTCCTGCACCGCTGCCGGCAGCGCCTGCCAGCGCGCGGGATCATGCTGCAACGCGCATGCGGCCGCGACCTGCGCCACGCCCGCAGTTGCGGTGCGGCGCAAGTTTGCCGTCTCTGCGTTCAGACGGCGGTTGACATTGCTGCGCACGTCGCGCACCACCCGGCCGGCCTCGTAGTCGAGCCGTCCCGTCTGAGCTCCGATCGAACTGAGGAACGCGCCGACCGCCGCGGTGCTGCGGACGGTGACGACCCACCTGCCTCGCCTGCGGCGCAGGCCCGCCGGTACCCCGAGCAGGTCCGCATCTGCGGCGAGCCGCTCGGCCGCGGTCATGGTGGGACAGCCGATCTCCAGGTGCGGTCCGAACTCCGGCCGCTGCAGCCGGCCCGTGGAGAGAAAGGCTCCGCGCAGACGAGATCGCGTGCAACAGAGTCCGCCCGACGCCACCGGGGTCGTGGCGAGGTCGAGGCGCGACAGCGCGTACCGCGGCCGCCGCGCCTCGGCGACACGCGCGACGTGCACAACCACCCGGTCGCTGTGCAGCGTCTGCATGGCCGCGCGTGCCGCAGCGAGCCGCGTCGTGCTCACGGTCTCGGGCGTATCGCTCACGATCATCATGCCCTCGACAAGCGCGCGACGGCAGCAGGCAAGCAGTGGCACGTGGGGCGCCAGCTCCGCAACCACACGCTGCGTGAAGGAAACTTCGCCGCTCACCGCGGGTCCGGCTTCTCGACGTCGCGGTGACGCACGGCCACCGTCACGGCATCGTTGTGAAGCTCCGTCGCAAGCGCTTCGGCGAGCACCACGGAGCGGTGGCGGCCGCCGGTGCACCCGATCGCGACGTGGACATAGTGACGACCGTGATCGATGTACGCGCCCGCGGACCAACGCAAGAGGTCGCGCATGCGATGGAGCAGCTCCCGCGCCGCGGGGTCCTCGAGCACATAGCCGCGGACCTCGGGATCGAGCCCCGTCATGGGCCGCAGCGATGGCTCCCAGAACGGATTGCGGATCATCCGAGCGTCGACCACCCAGTCCGCGTCGAGCGGGAGGCCGAACTTGAACCCGAACGAGGACAGCGTGAGCGCCAGGCCTGCCGGCACGGCGCCGTCGGCGACGAGCTCGCGGACCCGTTGCTGCAGCTCGCTGGGATCGAGCTCCGTGGTGTCGATCACCACGTCGGCGGCCGCACGCAGCGGCGCCAGCATCTCGCGCTCGGTCGTCACCGCGGCCAGCCCACCGCCGGATGCCGCGCACGGATGGGGTCGTGTGCTCTCCGCGATGCGACGCACGAGCACGTCGTCGCCGGCGTCGAGGAACACGACCTGCAGACCCGGGAACTGCGCAAAGGTGGGGAGGCGCTCCTGCTGGCGCGCGTCGACCACCGCCACGGCAGGATGCGCCCGCGGCAGCGCGGCGAAGGCTTCGATCAGATCGACCGGCAGGTTGTCCACGCACTCGACCCCGGCCCGCTCCAGTGCGGAGAGCGCCGTCGCCTTGCCGGACCCGGAGAGGCCGGTCAGCACCCACGCCGTCACACGAGCTCCTTGATGCTCAAGGCGACCGGTCGTGGAACGACGCGAGTCAAGTCCTCGACCGGCGCGTCGCGAATGGCGTCGACGGTGCCGAACTCGCGCAGCAGGGCGCGGCGGCGCACGGGTCCGAGCCCGGGCACCACGTCGAGCCGGGAGCGCAGCGCGACGCGGCCGCGCCGTGCACGATGTCGCGTGATCGCGAAGCGGTGGGCTTCGTCGCGCACGCGCTGCACGAGGAACAGCGTTGGACTGTCGCGGTCGAGCACGATCGGTTCCGACACGCGCGGCTTGAACAGCTCCTCGTTCCGCTTGGCCAGACCGAACACCGGGATCCGCGCGAGACCTGCGTCCGCGAGCACGCGTGACGCGCCGTTGAGCTGCGCCTTCCCGCCGTCGATGAGGATGAGGTCGGGAACCACCCCGAAGCTGAGGTCCGCGTCCTCGCGCGCCTCGGCCCGGTGGTGGCCGTTCGCCCGCTCCTCGCCGCCATTGGCGCCGGCCGGGTCGCTCACCGGGATGTCGTCGCCGGTGCCGGTCAGCTCCAGGCGGCGGAATCGGCGCCGCAGCGTCTCCTCCAATGACGCAACGTCGTTGGAGCCCGCAACGGTCTTGATGCCGAAGTGGCGATAGTGGCTGGGCGCCGGGCGCCCATCCTCGAAGACGACCATCGAACCCACCGAGTTGGTGCCCATCGTGTTGCTGATGTCGTAACACTCGATCCGTCGCGGCGATGCGGGAAGACCGAGCCGTGACGCCAGATCGTCGAGCAGCGCTTCGGTTTTGGCGGCGTCGAAGTCGTCCAGGATGCGCTGCTGGCGCAACGCGACGAGCGCTGTCTCCGCAGCCCGTTCGATGAGGCGCCGCGAGTCGCCGCGCTGTGGCACGTGGATCTCCACCGGGCCGCCGCGTTGCTCCGACAGCACCTCCTCGAGAACGCGCGCATCATCGACCTCGTCCGAGGCGAGCACGCGCCGCGGCACCGACGTGACATTGGCGTAGTACTGCGGGATGAATCCGCGAAGGCAGGCAGATGCGTCCTGGTCGGCAACTCCTTCGAGCTCGTGTGTCTCCATCGCCATCACGCGTCCTTGCCGCACCGCGAGCACCGCCACCATGGCACGCCCGCCCTCGAGAGCAACGGCCACACAGTCCTCGTCCGCACGTCCCCCACGCAGCACGGTCTGGCGCTCCTCGATGCGCTCGATGGCGCGGAGGCGGTCGCGGAAGCGCGCCGCCACCTCATATTCATGCCGTCCCGCGGCGCGATCCATCTGATCGCGCAGCTCGTCCTGCAGCCGGTCCGAGCGGCCGTCCATGAACTCCTGTACCTGGTCGAGCAGACGCGCGTACTGCTCCGGCTCGATCTTCTGCTCACAGGGGCCGGCGCATCGCTTGATGTGGTAGTCGAGGCAAACGTGCCCGCGCTTGAAGATCTCGTCGCTGCAGGTGCGAAACGGGAAGATGGTGCGAAGTGAGCGCACCGTGGTGCGCAGCGACTGTGCGCTGGTGTACGGACCGAAGTACCGGGCACCGTCGCGGATCACCTTGCGCGTGTAGTACGGGCGGGGAAACAGCGTCGCGCGCTTGACGTTCTCGCCTCGCGGCGTCCGGACCTGCTCGCGCGCCGTGCCCGGAGCCACCGCGTCGTGTTCACCGGGGCGCGGGATCTTCAAGTACAGGTAGCTTTTGTCGTCCTTGAGCCGCACGTTGAACCGCGGTCGGTACTGCTTGATCAGCGTGTTCTCGAGGATCAGCGCCTCGCGCTCGCTGGCGGCGGCGATCACGTCGAAGTCGAAGACCCGATCGACCAGCTGACGCGTACGTGGAGCCAGTGTGTCGACCCCGGTGAAGTACGAGCGCAGGCGGCTGCGAAGATTGGCTGCCTTGCCGGCATACATCACGCGCGTGTCCAGACCGCGCAGCAGATACACGCCCGGGCCGTCCGGTGCTTCACGCAGCCGTGCCCGGAGCAGATCGGGGTCGTCGATGAGGCGCTCGGCGCGCCGTGACGTGGCCACGGATTCCACTGTACCCACTACCGCGCCGTCGCCCCGGCTGCGTCAAGTGCCTCGAGGAAGGCGGGCTCGTCGAGCACGCGCACACCGAGACGCTGCGCCCGCTCCATCTTGCTCCCCGGGGACGCCCCCGCCACGACCGCGTGCGTCTTGCGCGACACGCTGGATCCGGGGTTGCCACCGAGGGTCCGGATGTGCTCCTCCGCCTCGGCTCGCGTCATCGAATCGAGCGTTCCGGTGAGCACCCACGTCTGTCCCGTCCACGGTCCCTCGCCACGAGCCGCCTGCTCCGGTTCGACACCGGCGCGTCGAAGATGGGTGATGACCTCGCGGCCTTCGTCGGAGGCGAGCCAGCGCGCGACGTGCTGCGCAACCACGTCGCCGATGCCCTCGACCGCAAGGAGTTCGTCCTCGCCCGCGCTCGCCAGCGCATCGATGCTGCCAAAGTGCTGGGCGAGCGATTCGGCCGTGTGCTCGCCGACGTGGCGGATGCCCAGTGCATTGACGAACCGCGCGAGCGGTACTCGCTTGCGCGCCTCGATTGCCTTCAGCAATTTGTCGGCCGAGCGGTCGGCGAACCCGTCGAGCGTGAGCACTTGCTCCTTGGTGACCGTGAAGAGATCACCGGGCTCGTTCACGTATCCGTGCTCGATGAGCTGGTCGATGACCGCGGGCCCAAGGCCCTCGATGTTCAGCGCCGCACGGGACGCGAAGTGCAACAGCTTCTCGCGACGCTGCGCCGGGCACAGCGGGTTGAGACACCGCCGCACCGCCTCTCCCTCCTCGCGCACCAGCTGCGAGTCGCAGGCAGGGCACCGTTCCTGCATGCGCCATGGTTTGGCGCCCTTGGGACGCTTCTCGACCACCACGCGCACGATCTCGGGAATGACGTCGCCGGCCTTGTGCAGGATCACGGTGTCTCCGATGCGCACGTCCTTGCGGGCGACCTCATCCTCGTTGTGCAGCGTGCTGCGGCGCACCGTCGAGCCGGCGA
The DNA here is from genome assembly GCA_005880445.1 of Chloroflexota bacterium. Lineage (GTDB taxonomy): Bacteria > Chloroflexota > Dormibacteria > Aeolococcales > Aeolococcaceae > CF-75. The sequence continues at coordinate 8,973 of VBGJ01000151.1, forward strand.
CGAACACAGGGTCCAGCATGGCCACCGGCGTCACCGCACCGGTGCGCCCGACGTATACGGCGATGTCGCGAACCACGGTCTCGCGCTCCTCCGGTGGGAACTTGTACGCGACGGCCCACCGCGGGGAGCGCGCGATGGTGCCGAGCTCTGCCTGCAGCGCCAACGCCGACACCTTGATCACCACCCCGTCGGTCTCGTAGTCGAGATCATGACGGCGGGTGGCCCACTCGTCGATGAAGCCGAGCACCTCGTCGAGCGATTTCGCAACACGGCGGTGCGGATTCACCCGGAACCCCATTCGTTCGAGCGAGTCGAGCACCTCGGCTTGCGTGTGGGCCCCGCCCGGGGGCTCGAGCTGGTACATGAACACCTGCAGGCCGCGCTTCGCGGTCACAGTGGGATCGAGCTGGCGCACCGCTCCCGCGGCAGCGTTGCGTGGATTCGCATACCCGGGCTTGCCCGCCTCGTCGAGGCGCGCGTTGAGAGCCGCGAACGCGACCTTGGGCAGGTACACCTCGCCGCGAACCTCGAACGTGTCGGGGAGCTTCAACCCGGAGGCAGTGAGGTTCATGGGCACCGATCGGATCGTGCGCACGTTGGCGGTGACATCCTCGCCCTCCACACCGTTGCCGCGCGTCGCCGCCCGAACGTAGCGCCCGTCGCGATACGTGAGGGAGATCGCCAGGCCATCGATCTTCAGTTCGCAGACATACGCGTCGATGGCTCCCGCCGCCCGTTCCGCGCGGCGAACGAACTCCGCCACCTCGTCGTGTGAAAAAGCGTTGCCGAGACTGAGCATCGGGCGCGTGTGGCGCACCTTCGAGAAACCCTCGAGCGCGGCGCCACCAACGCGCTGGGTGGGCGAATCCAGGGTTTGCACACCCGGGTATCGAGTTTCGAGCTCGACCAGCTCACGGAAGAGCGCGTCATATTCCGCGTCGGTGATCTCGGGCGCGTCCAGCACGTAATAGCGCTGCCCGTGATATTCGACCAGCTCGCGGAGCTCACTCGCGCGCTTGCGCGCGGCGGTGGGGATGGACGCCGTGGCCACCATGGCTACCCCTGCACCGGCCACAGCGTGGCATCGCCGACCGAGAAGATCTTGACCCCGTGGTCATCGAACTTGATCACCAGCTCTTCGCCGCCACGCGTCATCGTGCTCTTCAGCACGGTTCCGTCGCCGTACCCGTCGTGCCGGATGCGCATGCCCTCACGGTACCGCTGGGGCGCGAGCGTCACCGGGTTGGCACGCACGGCGTGCGCGTGCACCGCGCCACGCACCGCTCCGGATGCGCGGATGTTCGCGACCAGGGGACCGCCGGGGCGCATCGGCACCTCGATCAGCTCCTTCGGGATCTCCTGCAAAAAGCGCGACGCTTCGGCGAGCTGCGGCGTGCCGTAGAGGTGGCGACGAAACGCGTGCAGCAGGTACAGGTGGCGGCGGGCCCGGGTCACGCCGACGTACGTCAGGCGGCGCTCCTCCGCGATGCCGGCGTCCCCATCCTCCATGGACCGCGTGTGCGGCAGCAGCCCCTCCTCCATGCCGGCGATGAACACCGCGGAGAACTCGAGTCCCTTCACCTGGTGAAGCGTGATGAGCGTCACGCCCACGGCGGTGTCATCGAGCGAGTCGACGTCGCTCACCAGTGCCACGTTCTCGAGGAACTGCAGCAGTCCGTCCGGAGGCGGGACGTCGGCGTACTCTGCCGCCAGCCCGATCAGCTCCATGACGTTGCTCCAGCGCTCCGCGCCCTCGCTGGTCCCGTCCTGCAACATGTCGCGATACCCGGTGTCGATCAGGATGTGCTCCATCAGCACCGGAAGCGGCACGCTCTGTGCCTGGGTGTGCAGCCGGTCCATGAGCTCGACGAAACCGGTGAGCGCGCTCAAGGCGCCGGGGCCGAGTCCGTCCGTGTCCTCGAGGCGCCCAGCAGCCTCGAGCGGCGAGAGCTGTTTGCGGCGCGCCAGCTTCTCGAGCTCGGCCACGGTGCGGTCGCCGATCTTGCGTCGCGGGACATTGACGACGCGCCCGAACGACACCGCGTCGCGCGTGTTCGCGCACAGGCGAAGATACGCGAGGACGTCCTTCACCTCCCTGCGATCGTAGAAACGGATTCCGCCGACCAGGCGATATGGAATACCGCGACGCAGGAAGACCTCCTCAAAGGCACGTGACTGCGCGTTGGTGCGGTACAGCACCGCACATTCGCTGAGCGACAGTCCCTCGCGCCCGATCAACCGCTCGATCTCCGCGCACACCGCAAGCGCCTCTTCCCGTTCGTCGTACACGGAGATCAGCCGCACCGGCTCGCCCCCGCGAAGCTCGGTCCAGAGCTGCTTCTCCGCGCGATCCTCGTTGCGGAGGATCACTGCGTGAGCCACGTCGAGAATGGGCTGCGTCGAGCGGTAGTTCTGCTCCAGCGTGACGGTGCGCGTGTTCGGGTAGTCGCGCTCGAAGGCGAGGATGTTGCGCACGTCCGCACCCCTGAATGCGTACACTGACTGGTCGTCGTCGCCGACCACGGTCACGTTTCCGTGTTGCGCCGCAAGCAGTTTCACCAGCTCGTATTGCGCGTGGTTCGTGTCCTGGTATTCATCGACAAACAGATGGCGGAAGCGCGTCTGATAGTGCTCGCGCACACCATCGGACTCCCGCAGCAGCACGACGGCGCGGAGGAGCAGATCGTCGAAGTCGAGTGCTGACGCCGCGTCGAGCTCCTGCTCGTACGACCAGTACGCCCGAGCCACAGCCTGTTCGAAGTCCGAGTGCGCACTCGCCTGATAGACGCGCGCGTCGATCAGCTCGTTCTTAGCCATGCTGACTGCCGTGGCTACCCGCGACGGCGTGTACCGCTTTTCGTCGATACCTTCTGCGCGCAGCGCGTTGCGCATCGCCACAAGCCTGTCGGCTTCGTCGTAGATCGTGTAGTCGCGCGGAATGCCCACCGCATCGCCATCTCGGCGCAGCATCCGGGCACCGAGGGCATGGAAGGTGCCCAGCCACATTCCCTTGATGCTGTCTCCGATGAGCTGCTCCACGCGATGTCGCATCTCGCGCGCCGCCTTGTTCGTGAACGTGACCGCGCATACCTCGTCGGGGCGCACGCCGCGCGCCGCGATCACGTAGGCGATGCGGTGCGTGAGCACACGCGTCTTGCCGCTCCCCGCACCGGCGAAGATCAGCAGTGGTCCGTCTGGCGCCTCCACGGCTTCGCGCTGCGGGGCGTTGAGTCCCTCGAGGAGTTCTGCGACGCTCGCTGTGGTGCTCCTAGCCGGCGGTCAGGCGCGGAGTGGCGCCTGCGCGCCGCGCGCGACGGACGTGTGATACGCGCCGGGGCGCCGGTCGGTGAGCAGATGGTTGCGCGGGGTTCGTTTGCGCGCACGTTCGACGTCGTCGAGATCGACATCCGCGACCAGCAGTTCGGCCGCGTCTTTGCTCGCCGGTCCAGCGACCGGCCAGCCGTCGGCGCCAACGATGATCGAGGCGCCGAGGAATGTGACGCCGCGCTCGACCCCGATGCGATCCGCACACGCCACCACGACGCCGTTCTGCGCAGCCGTCGCCATGGCGATGTAGTCGCCCTGGCAATATCCACGCTCGTCCCATACGGTCGGCTTGAAGGAGGCCACCCAGTTCGTCGGCACCGCGATGATCTCCGCGCCCGCCAATGCCAGCGCGCGTGCGGGCTCGGGGAACCAGAGATCGAAACAGATGATCAGCCCAATGCGGCCGATCGGCGTATCCACCACCGGCAGCTCAGCGCCGGGCTCGAACCATGACTGCTCGTCGTAGTAAAGATGCAGCTTGCGATAGGTGGCGAGCGTCCCTGAGGGTCCGATGAGCACGGCACTGTTGTGCCGGCAGTCGGCGTCGCGCTCGTCGATGCCGGCCGCGATGTGACAACCGTGCTCGGCGCACACCGCGCGCAGCGCGGTGGCCAAGGGGCCGTCCTCAGCGCGCTCAGCGGCGCGCTCGGCGTCGTCTTCGTCGGCAAACACATAGCCGCTCGATGCAAGCTCGGGCAAGACGATCAGATCTGCCCCTGCGGCGGCGGCCTCGGACGTCCATCGCACCGCCGCGACCCGGTTGCCCTCCAGGTCGCCGACGCGTGGCTCGTACTGCGCGACTGCGATCCGAACCGGCCGGCTCACGGACCCACGGTACCCGATTCGATTGAACGGCGGACAGCCACCCGCGGGACCGATGCCGCCACTCCGCACAGCACCTCGTACGCGATCGTGCCGGTCTGCTCCGCGACCTCGTCCGCGCCGAGTCGCACGCCGTCCCACTCACCGAAGAACATCGCGGTGTCGCCTGTCGCGACGTCGCCCACGTCGGTGACATCGAGCGTCACCTGGTCCATGCTGACGATGCCTGCGATGGGGCACCGACGGCCGTTGACCACCATGTGCCCGTGGTTCGAGAGGGCGCGCCGCACCCCCTGTCCATAGCCAATGGCGACGGTTGCGACGCGCCGCCGCTCGTCCGCCCGCCACGTCCGGCCGTAGCCGAGTGTCTCGCCGGTGTCGACCGTCTTCACCTGCGCCACCTGCGCGAAGACGCTCATCGCCGGACGTAGTTCGAGATCACTCTCGATGCCGTGCGGCAGGTAGCCGTACAGAGATATGCCAAGGCGAACGAGATCGTGGTGGAGCTCTGGAAACTCGATGATCGCGGCGCTGCCCGACGTGTGCAGCAGCGCATCGGGCGCCACCGGGCGGAGAGCATCGACCGCCTCGAGAAAGCGCTGGTGTTGGAGCAGCGTGAAATCCGGGTTCGACTCGGCGTCCGCGAAGTGCGTGAACATCCCGACCACGGTTACTTGGTCTCCGGCGCTCCCGAGCGCGGCCACCACGGGATTCAAGTCACCGGCGCGTACCCCGAGCCTTCCCAGCCCCGTGTCGATCTTCACGTGCACTCGAGCTTTACGGCGCAGACGGCCCGCCTCGCGCGCGACAGACTCTATGCCGGCCACATCGACCACGGTGACGTCGATGTCTCGCTCGATCAGCGTCGCATGCGTCGCGGGAGGGCTCCATCCCACAACAAGCGTAGGTACGTCCAACCCGGTGGCGCGGAGCGCTAGCGCCTCGTCCGGTGTGTACACACCAAGCCATGTGGCGCCGCCGCCGAGCGACGCGCGAGCAGCGATCTCTGACCCGTGTCCATACCCGTTGGACTTGACCATCGCCATCAGCTGCGTGGTCGGTTCGATACGTGAGCGGATCAGCCGTGTGTTGTGCGCCAGCGCGCCGGTGTCGATCTCGGCCCAGCGCACCGGCGTGTCCGCTTGCATTTCCAGGTTCAGGCTACGCGGTCAGCCTGACCTAGAAGTCCATGTCGTCGTCCATGCCGCCCATGCCACCCATGCCACCCATACCACCCATGCCACCCATGCCGCCCATGCCGCCATGGGCGTGACCGGCAGGCGCCGCCTCCTCCTTCTCCGGTACGTCAGCGACCAGCGCCTCCGTGGTGAGCACCATCGTGGCGATCGACGCCGCATTGGTCAGCGCCGTCACCACGACTTTCGTGGGATCGATGACTCCCCTGGACGGCAGATCGCCGTACGTCTCCGAGATGGCGTCGAACCCCTCGTCGCCCGTGGCCGCCGCGACCCGGTTCACCACGACCGCACCCTCGGCGCCGGCGTTGCGTCCGATGACGCGAAGCGGTTCGGTCAGCGCGCGCGCGATGATGCGCGCCCCAATCCGAGCGTCGCCGTCGAGATCCAGCTTCTCGATCGCGGGAAGTGCGCGGATGAGCGACACTCCGCCACCCACGACGACCCCCTCCTCGATGGCCGCGCGCGTGGCCGCGAGCGCGTCCTCGACGCGAGCCTTGCGCTCCTTCAGCTCCACCTCGGTGGCGGCACCGACCTTGATCACCGCGATGCCGCCGGTCAGCTTCGCCAGTCGCTCCTGCAGCTTCTCACGGTCCCAGTCGGAGGTCGTCTCCTCGATCTGCTGGCGGATCTCCGCGGCGCGCGCGTCGATCGCATCGCGTGAGCCACCACCGCGCGCGATCGTCGTGTCGTCCTTGGTGACCGTGACCCGCCCGCCCCTGCCGAGCTGCTCTTCGCGTACGGAGTCGAGCCGCAGACCCATCTTCTCGCTGATCACGGTCGCGCCGGTGAGAATCGCGATGTCCTGCAGGATCGCCTCGCGGCGCTCGCCGAACGCGGGCGCCTTCACTGCTACGCCGATGACCGTGCCGCGCAGGCGGTTGACCACCAGCGTCGCGAGCGCCTCGGCCTGCACATCCTCCGCCACCACGAGGAGCGGCGCGCCCGCGCGCATCACGGTCTCGAGCGCGGGGAGCAGGTCGGCAACCGCCGTGATCTTGCCGTCTGTGACCAGAACTCGGGCGTCGTCGAGCACCGCTTCCATGGCCTGCTGATCCGTCACCAGGTACGGCGATACGTATCCACGGTCGAACTGCATCCCCTCGACCACCTCGACCTCGGTCTCGAGCCCGCGTCCCTCCTCCACCGAGACCACCCCTTCGCGGCCCACCTTGTCGAAGGCGTCGGCGATCATGCCGCCGATCTCCGCATCCGACGAGCTGACCGTGGCGACGCGGCGGATCTCGTCGTTGTCACTCACCTCATGCGACCGCGTACGGATGTCCGCAACGGCGGCCTCTGTGGCGGCGAGCATGCCCCGGCGCAGCTCCGTGGGAGCCGCACCCGCGGCGAGGTTTTGCAGACCCTCGTTGATCATCGTCCGTGCGAGGACGGTCGACGTCGTGGTGCCGTCACCGGCGACATCGTTCGTCTTGATCGCAGCTTCCTTGAGAAGCTGCGCGCCCATGTTCTCGAAGTGGTCCGCAAACTCCAGGTCGCGCGCGATGGTGACGCCGTCGCTCGTCACGACGGGCGGCCCGAACTTCTTGTCGAGCACGACGGCGCGCCCGCGGGGTCCCAGCGTCACCGAGACTGCACCGGCAACGGCGTCGGCGCCGCGACGCAGCGCGGTCCGCGCCTCCTCGTTGAAGCGCAGTTCCTTGGCCGGCACGGCCGATCAGCCCTTGCCGTTCTTCTCGACGATGGCCAGGATGTCCTTCTCGGAAAGAATGAGGTAGTCGACGTCGTCGATCTTGACCTCACTGCCGGCGTACTTCGCGTACATCACGCGATCGCCGACCTTGACATCGAGCGCGATACGCGCGCCGGTCTGGTCGTTGAAACGACCGTTGCCGACTGCCTCGATCAGACCTTCCTGTGGTTTCTCTTTCGCGGTGTCGGGAAGGACGATGCCGCTCTTGGTCATCTCCTCGCGCTCGAGGGGTTTGACGACGACGCGATCAGCCAGCGGGCGAAGCTTCAGGGCCACGTGCCACCTCCGGAATTAGCACTCTTTATGGGTGAGTGCTAACACTCTAACGAATAGAGTGCCAGGCCCGCAAGCGGCTCAGGCGAATTCCACCAGCGACGGGTCCACGAGGATGCCCGGTGGGTCGGGTCCGCGCAGCCTGAGCCGATGCCACCCCGCGGCCCCGATCATCGCGGCGTTGTCGGTGCAGAGGTCGAGCGGCGGCACCACCACGCGCAGCCCGGCGAACCGGCGCTGGACCGCCTCACGCAGGGCCGCGTTCGCCGCCACGCCCCCGACGACGGCGATGGTCTGGGCGCCCGTTCGCTCGACCGCATCCTCGAGCCCGTCGACCAGCTGGGCGACGGCGGTGTGCTGGAACGACGCTGCCAGCGCGCTGACGGTCTCGGCGCTGCCGGGCACTCCGTGGCCGTCCAGCTCGGCGGCGGGCAGGTCGCGGATCGTGTAGCGCACCGCGGTCTTCAGGCCGCTGAAGGAAAACGCGTTGCCGAGCCGGGTGCGGGGGAGCGGAAACCGCCCGGCGTCGCCGTCGACCGCGGCGCCCTGGATCGCCGGGCCGCCCGGATACGGAAGACCGAGCAATCGCGCCACCTTGTCGAACGCTTCGCCGGCGGCGTCGTCGCGCGTGGACGCCAGGCGCACCGCCTCTCCGTGCGCGACCAGCTCGATGCACTCGGTGTGCCCGCCACTGACCACCAGCGCGAGAAACGGCGGCTCGAGCACAGGCTCAGCGAGCCACGCGCTGTACACGTGCCCGGCAAGGTGTGACACGCCGCAAATGGGGAGCCGGCGCGCGGTCGCGACCGCCTGCGCGTACAGCGCGCCGATGAGCAGACAACCCACCAGGCCGGGGCCGCGGGTCACCGTGACCGCGTCGAGATCGTCCCAGCCGCCGGCAAGCGGACGCAGCGCGGCATCGACCACCGGCGCGATCGCCTGCAAATGCTCGCGCGCGGCAAGCTCCGGCACCACACCGCCGTGCGCGGCGTGCAGCGCGATCTGCGATGCGACGACGCTCGACACGATCTCGCGTCCGTCGCGCACCACCGCCGCTGCCGTCTCATCGCACGACGTCTCGATGGCGAGCAGGTTCAGGGCGCCGGATACTCCAACGGTGGGACGCCGCCCACGCCGGCCACGTCGATGCCGCTCAGGATGCCGCCAAAGCGCTGCTTGAACGCCGGCGCGTGCAGGCTGTCGCTCCACATGATCACCGCATCCTCACCGTTGTCGGTGTAATACCCGCGACGCCGTCCGATCTCCTTGAACCCGAACCGTTCGTACAGCCGCATCGCGTGAAGGTTGCTGGCACGTACCTCCAGGGTCACCCAGCGTGCACCCATCTCATATGCGCGCAGGATCAGCGCGGCAAACAGTGCGGTGCCGTATCCATGGCGCTGGTCGCTCGCTCGCACGCCGATGGTGGTCACGTGTGCTTCGTGCGCCACGCGCCAGACCCCCGCATATCCGATGATGACACCGCCCTGACGGAGCACCAGATAGAACGCCTGCCGGTTTTGCGAGAGCTCACTCGCGTACGCGTTTCGCGGCCACGGCGACAGAAATATCTCGCGCTCGATCTGCTGGACCGTCGCGATGTCGTCGTGACGCATGCGCTCGATGGTGAGTCGCGGGACAACCTGCATCTACGTGTCAAACAAATGTGGCCGTGGCAGCGATCCCATGATACGCGAGCCCCGGCATGGATTCGCGCTATTCGACATACGCGGCGCGCAGTCCCGCGCGCGGGAGCGCGACCGACTGTAACGCGATCGGCACGACATGGGCGAGGGCGACCTCGGGGCGCACTTCGCGCAGCCCGACGAGGTGGAGCGGGTCGGTGCTCAACACCGGGAGACCGCCGGGGTCGAAACGCGCGAGCTCGACACGCTCCGGTGCCGCGACCCGCCAGCTGCCATCGATGCCCTCCGCAGCGGCCACCCACAGTCCTCCGCGACCGGCGTCGGCGCCCACCCACACTCGCGCTCCCGCCTCCGCCGGGTGGCCGGCCGCGATCACGGTGAGTGAACCCACACCGTGCAACGTCAGGTCGAGCGCGTGCGCGACGCCCAGCCCCGCCGCGATCCCGGAGCGAAGTCCCGTGTACGACCCCGGCCCGACCGCCACCACCACCGCTTCGACCGTGCTGTCCAGGAGGGCAGCGAGCGCGTGGGGCAGCGCGACGTCCAGCGCGACGCCGGTGGTCGCCTCCGCGCGAATCAGCTCGCCGTCGCGGGTCGCCAGGACGCACACGCAGCGCGGCCGCGCCGACGTATCGATGGCGACGACGCTCACGTCACCTCCGCGTCGCGCGTCCACGCTGCGATGACGCGCGGGACCGAGCCGTCCTCGAACGTGATGACTCGCGCGCCGCCGTCGATCTCGAGGACGACCCGGAGCGGGGTGTGCCCGCTGAGGTCGGCCAGCTCTCCCCACTCGACCACCACAGCCCCGGAGTCGAGCAGGCCGCCGATGTCGAGGAACCGCACGTCTGCACCGGCGCCAAGCCGATACAGGTCGAGGTGGTGCACGGTCAGGCGCTCGCCGGGATAGACGTGGTGCAGCACGAACGTCGGGCTGCGCACCGTCACCGCGTCGGCCCCCGCGCCCACCGCGATGCCACGAACCAGCACCGTCTTGCCGGCACCGAGGGGTCCGCTCAGGACGATCAGGTCACCACGGGCCAGGACACGACCGATCCGCTCGCCAAGCGCGATCGTGTCTCGCTCGGTCGGGCACCGAAGCGACACCGGGGAATGCGTCACCGCCAGTGCCGTGAGCTCACCACCGGCCCGGCCACACGATCGCCGCCCTCCGCGGTCAACACGTCTACCCCGGAGCCCTCGACCAGGCGGCCCACGATGCGAAGTGGCGCCAGATGGGTCGGCCACCCGCGCAACAGATCGCCGACCACAACCGGTGAGAGGGCAGCGAGCAGCTCAAAATCGTCGCCTCCACCGAGCGCGATGTCGACCCAGGCGTCGCTGAATGCAGTCCGTAGATCCGGATCCACAGGTACATGATCGAGCCACACCTCCGCCGCGCACCCGGACGCATCCGCCGTCCGGGCCGCGTCCACCGCGAGCCCGTCGCTGATGTCGCCGCCGCATCGAGCGCCCGCCTCCGCCAGCCGCAGCCCCTCGGCGATGCGAGCCCGTGGCGCGAGCAGCGCCGCCTTCCAGAGCGTGCGCGATGGCTCAGAGGCGGTAAGCTTCGCACCGTCGAGAGCGCGCAGACCAGCTGCCGCGCGGCCCATGGTGCCGGTGACGACGAGGACGTCGCCGGGGCGGCCGGCGTCACGGCGGAGGCACCGGCCACCATCGAGCGTTCCTCCCACAGCGACGTCGATCACGATGGGCCCGGCGGTGTCGCTGACGTCGCCACCGGCCAGAGCGCACCCGGTGTCGCGAGCGGCGGCCACGAGCCCTCGCTGGATCTCGAGGACGTCGTCGAGCAGTGTCGCGCCAGGTGCGCAGAGCGTCGCCAGGCACCACGCCGGACGCGCGCCCATACCTGCGATGTCCGACAGCGCGACGTGAAGAGCGCGCGCGCCGATCTGCTGGGGCGTGATCCACACACGCCGGAAATCGCGGTCCTCCACCATCGCATCCTGCGTGAGGACGACATCGACCGCGGATCCGGAACGCCAGACCGCCGCGTCGTCGCCTGGACCGACCACGAGGCTCTGGTTCGACGCGGCGGATGCGACCTCCGCAAGCAGACGGAGGAGATCCGCCTCACCGATGTCCGCGAGGGACACGGAGCGCAAGTCCTGGGTCTGTCGAGCGTTGTTCATCATCGGCGGGTTGCGATAGCGCAGCTGTTCTCGGTATTGTCACCGCCCGGTATCCGCCGGGAAGGGAGAACGCTGCGGCGGTTGCCCGCCTGGAACCACCACTGATTCGTATGGAGGGCAGCCTATTGCGACGTAGCCAGAAGCTCGTACTCGGGCTGACGGGCGTGGCGGCTCTTCTGGCAACGGGCATCGGATCCATTCCGGCAACACACGCAACGACCTCTTCGACTTCGATAGCAGCTTTGCGCGCCAAGCGTGCAGCGCTTGTCGCGGAGCTCGCGGCGATGCAGCCGGGTTTGCATGCCGCGGGGGGCGCGGTCAGCGCAGCTGAGAACGCATTCAGCACGCAACAGTCGAAGGTACTCGGCGAACAGGCGCAGCTGGACCAGCTGAACCATCAGCTGATGACGCTCAATCAGCAGCTGACTGCGAACCAGGCGACCACAGCCGTCGACAAGCACGACCTCGCGGTGATTCTCCGGGCCACGTGGGAGACGTCGGGCGGCAGCCAGGTGCTCGCCGCGATCCTGAGCGCAAACGACTTCACGCAGGCGATGGACCGTCTGCAGAACGCGACGCAGGTGTCGAAGCAGGTGACGGACCTGGTCGCGCATCTGACCACAGAGAACGCGCAGATCAAGACCGACCAGGCGCAGATCGAGGCGCAGTTCGCCCAGGCCAGCGCGCTGCAAGCCGACCTCTCCGGCCAATCCGGCCGGCTCATGGCCGACCTGATGAACCGCAACGACTTGTACAGCCGTTTGAGCGGTCCTGCACGGCAGATCGCCGCGGAGATCGCGACCATCGACAATGAGATCGCAGCGGACGAGGCGGGACCGCCACCCGCATCCCACAGCGGAGGTGGTTCGTGCGGCAATCACTTCGCATACGGCCAGTGCACGTGGTATGTGGCGACACGCCGTTGCGTGCCCTGGTCCGGCAGCGCGCGCGACTGGTACTACAACGCCGCCGCCATGGGATACAAGGAGGGCCATCAGCCGGTGGTCGGCGCCATCGTCGTGTTCTGGCCCGGCGGTGACGGAGCAAGCTCCGCGGGGCACGTGGCATTCGTCGAGGCGGTGGGGCCCGCCAACGGCATTCCCAACGGTGAGTTCAAGCTTTCGGAGATGAACTACTACGGCAACGGCGGTGGCTGGGATCGCGTCAGCTATCGCGTGCTGCCGAACAACTCGAGCGGCATCCAGGGCTTCATCTACTGGAGGTAGCGGGCGATCAGCCCGCTTCGAGCGCGCGCCGGAGCTGCTCCTGTGCGCGGGGCAGCGCCCGCAACAGATCCGAGGCGAGCGCACCAGCCCGCCCGCGCCGCGTCTGCACGAGCAGCCCCGCGTGCGCATGGACGGTGACCGCCGCGACGGCGGCGTCGAAGGGGTCCAGGCGCTGTGCGATGAAGCTTCCCACCAGTCCCGCCAGCACATCGCCGGTGCCGCCGGTGGCGAGCGCGACGACGCTATGCGCGTCGGTGTGGACCCGGCCGTCCGGCGCCGCGATCACGGTCTTCGCACCCTTGAGCACGACGATCGCGCCGCGTTCGTGTGCATATCTCGTGGCCACACCCTCACGATCGTCCTGCACGATCGCCGTTTCGAGCTGTGCCAGGCGGGCCATCTCAGCCGGGTGCGGCGTGAGCACGACCGGTTGACCGCAATGCCGCCAATCGAACTCGGCCGCAGCCGCGATGTTGAGCCCATCTGCGTCGACCACCGCGGGACACACCAGGTTCTGCAGCACGTCGAGCAGAGCGTCCACTGTCTCCGGTGACCGACCGAGCCCCGGACCGATGACCAGCGAGTCCGCCGTGCGCAGGCGCTCACGCAGCACGTCGAGCCCGTCGCTGCGCAGCACGCCCGAGCCGCCATCGGGAAGCGGGGTGGGCATCACCTCGAGGCAGCGCGCGGCGACGATCGGATAGATCGCTTCGGGGACACAGACAGTGACCAGGCCCGCCCCACCACGCGCCGCACCGAGGGCGGCCAGTTGCGGTGCCCCGGTGTACCCGCGCGCACCTGCGACGACGAGGACGTGACCGAAGGTTCCCTTATGGCCGTCTGCGGGACGCGCGGGCAGGCGCATATCCACGGGTACATCAGCGCGGGCAACCCCGCCGATACCGCGCGCCGCCACCACCGCGATGGCCACGCCGGCGTCGTGCGTCAGCGACACAGCGATGTCCGTGCCTTCGCCGCGCACCCGAACGTGCGGAGCGCCGCGGCCCGCGCCCACCTCGATCTCGCGCATCGCCGGAATCGGCTCCCGCGCCGATCCGTACAGCTTGCGCACCGCTTCTTTCGCCGCCCACCGCGCAGCCCATCGTTCAGGCTTGGTGGCGCAGTACTGTCGCTCACGCTCGGTGTAGATGCGCTCGGCAAAGCGGGGGCGGCGCTGCAACGCCCGCGCGATGCGGTCGATCGAGGCCACGTCCACCCCCAGGAGCATCGCCGTCGATGTTATTCCACGGTGACGGACTTGGCGAGATTGCGCGGCTGATCCACATCGCAGCCACGCTGCACGGCGACGTGATACGCGAGCAGCTGCAGCGGTACGACGTTGAGCAGCGGCGAGAACAGCTCGTCGCACGGTGGAAGTGCGATGACGTCCTGGACGATGCCGGAATCGAACGGATCCTCATCCTCGGTGACGAGCGCGACCACCGGTGCGTCGCGCGAGTGCACCTCCTGCACGTTGCTCACCATCTTGGGCAGCGTCCGGCTCCGAGTCGCGATGGCCACGACCGGCACCTCCTCGTCCAGCAGCGCTATCGGCCCGTGCTTGAGCTCGCCCGCAGCGTAGCCCTCAGCGTGGACGTACGAGATCTCCTTCAGCTTCAGCGCACCCTCGAGGGCGATCGGAAAGTTGATCCCGCGGCCCACATACAGGGCGTTGCGCGCGTGCGCGTGCCGCCTGCCGATGTCCGCGAGCTGTGCCTCGAGCATCAGCGCGCGCTCAACCAGCGCGGGCACACCCTGCAGCTCCGCGACCAACCTCGCGTGCTCGTCGATGTCGAGCGTGCCTCGCACATCGCCGAGATGCAGCGCCAGCAGGATGCCGCACGCCATCTGATTCACGAACGTCTTGGTGGCGGCGACAGAGATCTCGGGCCCCGCATGCATGTAGAGGACGCCGTCCGCCTCCATGGAGAGCGCACTGCCGAC
>VBGJ01000201.1 GCA_005880445.1 Chloroflexota bacterium
GACCTGCCAGAGACGCACCGCCGCGTCCGTGTCCGTGGCAGGCCGGCTCGGCGTAGCGCGTCGCATGTCGACAAAGTACCCGCCGGTCTCGTCGCCGGCTTCTGGTGAGTCGGCGAGCCAGACCAGCGTCTCGGCGCCCTTCGTCGGGCTTCGCGAGAACGGCCGGATCAGCGTCATCACGCCGGACATCAGCGCGCCGTTGTTGCGGTTGAACCCGGTGGCCACCATGCCTGGATGGAAGCAGTTGGCCGTCACGCCGGTCCCCTGCAGTCGTCGCGCAAGCTCCATGGTGAACAGGATGTTCGCGAGCTTCGTCTCCCCGTAGCGCGCAAAGCCTCGCTTGGCGTATGAGCGCTCCGCACCGAGGTCATCGAACGGAATCGCGTGACCCTCGTGCGCATCGGACGCTGTCGTGATGATGCGCGCGGGAGCGCTCTCCTTGATCCTGTCGAGCAGCGTTGTGGTGAGCAGAAACGGCGCCAGATGGTTGACCGCCCACGTGAGCTCGATGCCGTCGGGGGTCAGCTGACGCCTGCTGTACATGGCTCCGGCGTTGTTGACGAGGACGTCGATCCGCTGATACCGGTGCAACGCTTCCGCGGCGAGTTCGCGCACAGACGCCTGCGAGGAGAGGTCCGCGAGCAGCACGTCGACATGGCTGGCGGCACCCGCCGACTGGATGCGCGCAACAGCCGCCGCGGCTCTCGCCTCGCTGCGTGCCACGAGAGCGAGCTGCGCCCCGCGCCGGAACAGCTCCTCCGCGGCCGCAAGGCCGATGCCGTGCGTTGCGCCGGTGATCAGAACCCGCTTGCCGCTGACGCCGGCCCACTCCTGCATCGCGCCGACTGTAGCCTGTCACGATTCAGCCATGCGGCCGGTGATCCCATGAGCGGCTCCCCGCAGGTCGTGACCATCCTGGTGGTGGTGTTCGCCTTGATCGCCGTGATGTTCCTGACGCGCGAGGCCAGCATCGACTTCGCCAGCCCGCTGCGCAACTGGTTGTGGGCACGTGACGCCCGACGGTACGCCGCCCACAGCGAGTATCCGGCAACACTGCGGCGGGCGTACTGGCACGAGCGCGAATATCAGAGCGACAGACACCGTCTCGAAGCGCTGGGCTACGTCATCTTCTCGGAGGAGATCAACGATCCGTACGCGACTCCCGTCTCCTGGGTGCCCAGAGGACAACCACCTCGACGGCGAGTGCCCGTGTATTTCGTGATCTATGAGCATCGCGCCGACGGCGGCCGGCGTGACGGCGCCGGCTCAACCGGCTCGTGACGGGATGAGACTAAGATTCTGCACGTGTGTGCTCTCATCGGGTTCCTGGTGTTGACCGCGATCCTGTTTGGCGTGGGGTTCGCGCTGCACGTGCTGT
>VBGJ01000099.1 GCA_005880445.1 Chloroflexota bacterium
GTCGCCCAAACCGAGATGGTGCAGACCAAGAGCATGGTGGCTGTGGCGCCCAATTGAAAGAACCGAAGGGCTGCCCACGCCACAAATGGGAAGACGAGGAATTGAATCGGCAGGCTGCTGGTCAGGATGAAGTAGCCGGCAACACCGGTGATCACCAGACAAACAGCCGCCTCCACCGGCCGGGTCCTGAGGCGTGACTCCGACAACGGCGTCGAGAGGAACACGAGCACCAGGGGCGCGAAGAGCAGTACACCCAGGCTGTCCCCCACCCACCACGTGCTCCACACAGACCAATAGCTGCCGCCGCCCAGCCCGCCGGTCACCGCCAGGATCGACGCGCCCAGGGTCGACGACACCAGCATGCTCGCGGTGCCGATGCCGGCTAGGCCGGCAACATCGACCATGCGGTCGAGGCGTGGATGGAAGGAGATGCGGCGCAGCAGGGACGCAGCCAGCAGCGGGGCCAGCGTGTTGCCCACGGAGAATCCCAGTGCAATGTCGACCGATGCGCCATTCGCAAGATTTGCAGTGAAAGCGCCAATGGCAATGCCGGGCCACACCCGGGTGCCCCGGAGCAGGAGGGCCGCCACTGCGATGC
Source organism: Chloroflexota bacterium (assembly GCA_005880445.1). Lineage (GTDB taxonomy): Bacteria > Chloroflexota > Dormibacteria > Aeolococcales > Aeolococcaceae > CF-75. Next base: position 599 of record VBGJ01000099.1, read on the forward strand.
CCGTCGGTGGCCAGATCGCGGTGACGTTCTTGTTGGCAAATGCCAGGCCCAGTCCCAGCCTGGCGGTCAGGTAGTAGAAGAGGGCCACGGCCGCAACCTCGACCAGCCATCTGGCCATGGAGTCGGCCTCTGGGAGCCTGCGGGTCACCGTCCGCTCCATGGCCAGATGCTAGCAGCGGCAAGGTGGCCAAATCACAGCTTAACTGCCGCAAATAGAAGCATGGCAACGTCGCAGGCGGCAATGAGTACCGACTGACTACCATCTGCGCGATCCCAGCCACGAAGGCTGCGTCGTTGAAGTAACGATTCTCCGGAGCACGCGGAGGCCACGCGATTGGAGCGGCGGTTCGAGGGCTGGACACGACGGCTGCCCGCGCAGCTCGCCGTCGTTCACGATGTGCGCTCACGACTCAGGCGGGCGACCGCGCCTCCTGTTCCCGGGGCGGTCCGGAGCCCGCGCCGGGGCGACGCGCTGGTGGTCATGGTGTTCGTCGCCTCGGGAGCGGCGGGACTGATGTATCAGGTCGTCTGGGCGCGCCAGCTCGTCTTGGTGTTCGGCGACACGACCGAGGCGATAGGAACCATCGTCACCGCGTTCTTGGCGGGTCTCGGGTTGGGCGGGCTCGTCGCCGGTTTGGTCGCTCCGAGGTTGCGGCACCCGCTCCGGGCGTACGGCCTCGCCGAGCTTGCGGTCGCCGCCTCGGCGCTGCTGGTGCCCGTCGGATTCCACCTGATCGACGGGGTGTACCGCTCCGCCTACGACACGACGTCGATCGGCGAGCTCACGGTCGTCCGGCTGGTGCTGACCTTGGTGACGGTCACGCCGGTGACATTTCTGATGGGGCTGACGCTGCCGCTGCTGACGCGGCACATGGTCACGTCGATGCGCACTGCAGGTGCCCGGATGGGGCGCTTGTACAGCGCCAACACGTTCGGGGCGATGGTGGGAACACTGGTGTCCGGGCTGACTCTCATCGAGCTCGTCGGCCTGTCCACCACGACCCACGTGGCGGTCGCGCTGAACCTGCTTGCGGGGTGCGTCGCGCTCGCGTTGAGCGCGCGCCGTACCGCGACAGGCGACGAACCGATGGAAGGCGGGCGAGCCGACTTGGAAGGGCAGGCGCTGCTTCCGGGGCTGCGCCCGCTGCTCTATGCGGCGACCTTCGTGTCCGGTTTCGTCGCGCTCAGCCTCGAGGTTCTGTGGACGCGGATGCTGGCCGAGGGCACCGGTTCACGCATCTACATCTTCGTGATCATCCTCGCCGTGTATCTCGTCGGCATCGCGGCCGGTGGGGAGGCATACCGCGCGTCGACCCACCCGCGTCGAGACACGCCGAGGACGCTGGCGCTTGCGTTCCTGGGCATCGCCGTCAGCACCATGTTGACCGTCCCGGCTGCGACGCTGTGGCTGCACGGGGTCAACCCGGGACGCGCGGTGATGCTGCTGCCCGCGACGCTGTGCATGGGCTACGCGTTTCCGCTCGCCGCACGCCTCCTCACGCGGACGCCGGCCCACGGCTCCCGCAGCATCGGCGTGCTGTACGCGTGGAACACCCTGGGTTCCATCCTTGGCTCGCTCGCGGCCGCCTTCGTGCTCGCCGGGACCCTCGGTACGAACGGCTCGGTGCTGGTGCTCGGGGCCGCCGACGCGACGGTGGCTCTGGTGGTGCTGTTCGCGGGCGGCGGGCGTGCGCTGCCTCGGTTCACGTTGTCGCTCGCGGCGGGAGCGCTGGTGATTGCGCCATCAGTGGTGGTCGCCACCGGCTCTTCGGTCCTGCGCACCGCGACCGAGCACCGTCTCGCGACCACCGGTCTCCCCTTTCGCCACACGGAGGATCGCATCTCCACGGTGGACGCTCTTGGTGGCCCTCCCTACAAGCGCCGGCTCTTCGTCAGCGGCACCGCGATGACCTCCCTCTCGGTCGATACCAAGCTGATGGCCTACGTACCCAAGGTGATCCGCCCCGACGCGCAGTCGTTTCTCGACATCTGCTTCGGCATGGGCACGACGTTTCGCAGCTCGCTCATCCTCGGGATGCACACCGATGCCGTGGACCTGTCGCCGTCGGTCCCGCTGCAGATGCCCACCTTCTACCCCGACGCCGAGAGGTACTTGCACAGCCCGCTCGCGCGCGTCATCACGGCGGATGGTCGCAACTATGTGCGGCTCTCCTCGCGGCAGTACGACATCATCTCGGTGGATCCGCCGCCGCCCATACAGAGTGCGGGAACTGTGGTGCTCTACACGACGGAGTTCTACGCAGACGCGCAGCGGCGGCTGCGACCGGGCGGCCTGATGCTGCAGTGGCTGTACTTCGGCGTCGACCTGGAGCAGTTCCGCGAGCATCTCCGGACCTTCAGCTCGGCGTTCCGCCACGTGTCGATCCTCATGAGCCCGCGGCATGGCGGTGTCTACATGTTGGGATCCGACGCCCCCATAACGTGGAACGCAGCCACCGTGCAGCGCATTCTCGGGTCGTCCCAAGCCGTCAAGGACATCGGGGACGCCCCGGACGCCGCGTACCTGTCCAGACAGCAGTGGCCGGCCATATTCGATGGCATGCGCTGGCTGCAAGACGGCGACGTCGGTCGCTTCGTGGGTGACGTTCCGATGATCACCGACGACCATCCGTTGACCGAGTATTACCTGCTGCATCAACTGTTCTCCGCCGACGGGCCGAGCGTCACCGAAGCGAGACTGCGCCAGCTCTGGCCGGGCTGAAGGTATTCGCATTCCGCTTGTGCACCGCCGGCGACTGGTGCATGCCAATCCGGCCAGGGGCTGGTAACTTTGCGGCGATGTTGGTTCGCCGGCCCGCGGGTCGCTTCGTCAGAAGGCTCGCTCGGCCGATCGCCCGTATCCTGGGCGTGCCAACCCAAGCGCAGCTCAAGGCCACCGAGGACCGCGCCGAGGCACGGATACACGACCTCGAGGACCAGGTGCTTCAGTTGGTTGGCTGTCAGACGCGCCTTGCGTCCGACATCACGACGCTGGTGACGCGGTTGACCGACCTCGGCACTCTCCACCAGGTTGCCCCGCTCAGCCGGTGGCTGGATCACGTCCAGCTGGACGACCACCCGCTGATCAGCGTCATCACGCCCACGTACGAGCGTGTCGGAGTGCTCCCGCGAGCCATCTTCTCGGTCATCGGGCAGCGCTATCCTCACTGGGAGCTGCTGGTCGTCGACGATGGCGGCGTCGAGGATTCGCACCGGGTGGTCGAGGCCTTTGCTGACGACCGAATCCACTGGATGCGCGTCGAGCACGCAGGAGTGTGCGCCGCACGCAACGCCGGTCTGCGAGCGGCGCGCGGATCCATCGTCGCGTATCTCGACGACGACAACGTCATGGACCCGGGTTGGTTGCAGGCGGTGGCATGGGCCTTTCAGCACCGCCCGGATGTGGACGTCCTGTACGGCGCATTCGTCATCGACGATCTGTTGCGGGTCAACGGGGATGGGTCGGGCGCACTTCCCGAGTTGTTCCTACATCCCTGGAATCGTGATGCACTGCAGCGCGGCAACCTCGCCGACATCAGCGCGATCGCTCACCGCGCGGGGCTCCCCGGCGCAGAGTTCGACCCTTCGCTCCGCGAGATGGGAGACTGGGATCTCCTGCTCAGCCTCACCCGAGAGACGGAGCCTCTCGTTCTGCCCGCCGTTGCCTGCTACTACACCACAACCGCGCAGCGGCGGCTCAGTGGTGGGCCGACATACGCCGCTGACCGGGCGCGGGTCACGGCCCGCGCTGAATCGCGGTTGTAATGGCGCTGCAGCAGCGCGTCGTTCTCCTCGCGTTTGACGCCCTTGATCCCGAGACCGTGCGCGCCCAGGCGGCCGCAGGACGGCTACCAACATTCCGTGCCGTTTTGGAGACATCGGCGAGTTGCACGGTGCGCAACCCGATCGGCCTTTTCGTCGGCTCGCTCTGGAGCAGCTTCTTCACCGCCCTCACTCCGGTCCGAACCGGATTCCACTGTTGGGAGGAGATCGTCGGCGGTACCTACACGTGGCGCTTGACCACCGCTGACATTGCCGGCACGCCATTTTGGGAGACGCTGAGCGAGCAGGGAAAGCGTGTCGCCATTCTCGACGTGCCACACACCAGGGCCGGCACACCCGTAAACGGCGTTCAGCTGTCGGAGTGGGGTTGTCACGATCGTCACTTCGGCCTGCGCAGCTTCCCAGCCGAGTGGAGCGAGGAAATCATCGACGACGTTGGAATACACCCCATTCTCTCGGTCGACCCCTTTGCGGAGCGCGAGTGGGCACCCGACGACTACGTGCACCGAGCCGCGGCCCATCGAACGCTCGACGAAGAACGGATGTTGCGCGACGGCTTGACCACGGGCGTCGAGCGCAAGCTGCGCTTATCGACCGGCGTCCTGACCCGCGAGCCTTGGGATCTCTTCATCTCGGTCTTTGGTGAATCACATGCAGTAGGTCACCAGTTGTGGCATCTCCACGATCGTCGACATCCGCGCTTCGACGCAGCTCGTAGGGCGACTGTGGGCGATCCCGTCGACGACGTGTACGGGCGTCTCGACCAAGCACTCGCCGACCACCTCGCCCTCATCGATGACGATACGACTCTGCTTGTGTTGCTCTCGCATGGAATGGGAGCCCACAACGATGGCACGCACCTGCTTCCGGAGATGCTGCGACGGCTCGACGCCGCATACAAGAAAACACTGCATCGGTCGCGGCGGGGTCGTGGGTTGTCCCGCATCTGGTCGGGGCTGCCCGCCTCGCTCCGCCACGCGTTTTCGCCGGCACTTGCGTGGGTGGTGCGACGGGCGCTCCGTTTCCGACCTCAGGGCGATGCTCGTGACGGCGAGACCGAGGACGAACGTCGGCACCAGGCATTCTTTCTCTCGCCGAACAACTTTGTGATCGGCGGGGTCAGACTCAACATGGCCGGCCGCGAGTCCGAGGGCATCGTGCAACCAGGACAGCCGGCCGCGGACGTCTGCCGGCGTCTCGAAGCAGACTTCCTCGGCATGGTCAACGTCGCGACTGGAACGCCGGTAGTGCGTCGGGTTGAGCGCAGCGATGCCCACTACGACCGCGCTTCTCTTGACGCTCTTCCCGATCTCTTCCTGGAATGGAATCAAGACCATCCCATCGAGACCGTTTGGTCACCTCGCGTCGGAGTGATACACGGTCGCTACCAGCACTGGCGTACCGGCGATCATCGCCCCGATGGCCTGCTGCTTGCCCGCGGGCCCGGCATCTCACAGGCGACAGCGCCTTCATCGATCGACATCATCGATCTCGCCCCCTCGATCGCCGCGCGCCTCGGGGTTTGCCTTGACGATATCGATGGCCGACCCGCTGCGTGGCTGGCGTCGGCGACGCCGTAACAGACCCGACGCTCACACCGCGCTCGTTGGATGCAT
>VBGJ01000202.1 GCA_005880445.1 Chloroflexota bacterium
CGTGACACGACGAGCAGTACACGGCGTAAACGCTCGCGCCCCTCCTGGCATCGCCGTCGCCGCGCGCTGCGTAGGGCGGAGGTTTCACTCCGCGAAGGGCATCGGGCCTCGCCCACCGGGCGCGGATCGCCCCGACGATCGCTTCGATCTGCTCGTCGGTCAGCATCCCGCCGGCGCTTTGCGCAAACGCCGGCATGGCCGTTCCAGGGACCCCGTCGCTGACGACGCGACGGATGGTGACGTCGTCGGCGATGGCGAGGTAGACCGGATCGGCCAGCGCGAGCGCAGCTCCACCTCTCCCCTCGGCGCCGTGGCACCCGGCGCAGTTCGCGGCGAAAAGCAGCGCGAAGGCGGTCACCTTGTCGGGTCGCATGACTTGCGACTCCGCCGGGGGCTGCCCGGGCGGGCGATCGCGAAGCGCGCAGCCCGAGATGACGACGCTCAGAGCAGCGACGAGGCGTCTCACCGCTGCCCTTCCTCTCCGGGCTCGTCGCCGAGGCCGGAAGCTTCGATGCCCGCGCGAATCGCGAGCGGGAGGCCCTGCCAGGTGCGAATCCGTTCCTGCTTGGAAACGACGATCCCGGCGACGATCCCGAATCCCACCTGCGAAACCACGAACCAGAACCAGTCGACGCGCTGATTGAGCACCGGATTGACGATCCCGATGATGCTGTGCAGCAGACCGGACCAGAGGAGGGGCGCCGCGATCCCTGCGAGCACGATGGGCCGCCGAGGCAGCATCGGTAGCATCGCCCCGTAGAGGAGACCCACTCCCACGGACGTGCTGAGGTGGATCGCCACCGCCACCACGAAGGAGGCCAACTGGAACCCGCTGAGCTCGGCCGTCGTCGCGGTGAGGCTTCCGGGAAAGAACCCGGCGGAGAGCAGATTGATCGGGTACCAGATGCCGTTGCCGCTCAGAGCGCCGTACAGCATTGCCAGGATCGCCATGGCGAGTCCGCCGGCGAGGCCGCCCTTGATCCCCGCCGACACCGGATAGATCTCCACGGGCAACCGCGCCCGGCGCGACTCGCGCACGACATGGAGGTGCACGACCTTGGGGCGGGCGGTTGCGACCGGTGGCGGTGGCGGCTGCTCCGGCACCGACTCATGCGCCGCACGCGGTAGAACGTCGCGAAACCAGCCGATCATGCCGGCGATGGTTGCAACGGCGCCGAGGACGCTCACCGCCGCGCTCGTCGCCATTCCGGCGAAGAGGAGAAGCAGCCCGCAGGCGAGAACGATCGGCGAGGCCGTCGGCGCGGGGACGGCGATGGGGCCAGGTGAAACGTCTTCTTGCGATCGAGGTCCGGCAGCCATCATTCCTTGTCCTTGTCTCAGCGGCCAACGACGTAAACGACGAGGAAGACCGCGATCCACACGACGTCCACGAAGTGCCAGTAGAGGGACACGAGGTCGACGCGGTCGGCATGCTCCCGCTTGACGTATCCGAACAGCGTGAAGAGCGAGACGGCCGCCAGCGCGATCACGCCCGCGGTGACGTGGAACGCGTGCAGGCCGACCAGCGAGTAGTACGTGGTCCCGAAGAGGTTGGTCTGGAGGGTCAGGCCTTCATCGGCGATGAGATGCCGCCACTCCCGGACCGTGCCGCCGAGGAAGATCGCTCCGAGCGCAATCGTCGACAGCCACCAGCGCGCGAAGGAGCCGACAGCTCCCCGTCTCAGGGCGGCTACCGCTCGATGGATCGTCCAACTGCTGGAGAGCAAGCAGATGGTGAGGAACACCGGCGTATGCAGCACGCTCGGAGCCGGGCCGTTCACGCTCTTGCCCACGTAGAACAGATACGCGACCACGAAGATGACGAAGATCGCGGCCTCCGCGGCGATCAGCGAAAACATGCCGACCCGTCCGGGGGACGGAAGGGTCCATCCAACGTCCGCGCCGGGGGTGCTCATTCGTACTTCCAATCCGGATCTTCAGGGTGCTTGAGGTCCCACAAGGGGCGCCGGCTCTTCACCACCGGAATGGACGCGTAGTTGTATTCGGGGGGCGGCGACGTCGTCGACCACTCCAAGGTCCATGCGTCCCACGGGTCGCTGCCCGCCGGCCTGCCCCTCGAATACGAGCGGATCATGTTC
>VBGJ01000218.1 GCA_005880445.1 Chloroflexota bacterium
TCAAATACGTTGACATTAATGGTAACAATCGTTGGGATTCCGGCGAAGCCGTGGTCTATGACTCAAACAACAACAATCTGTACACCACAGGGAAACCAGTCATCGCGGGGACTCCCATAATACAGGGCGCCTCTCTCGCCTTCGACGGCCACGTCAAGTATATCGGTGCAGGGTCAACCTGGACGGCAGGTAACACTGTCGTATACGACAGTAACAATAACAACACCTACAGCGCATCATCGGATCCCCACATAAGATTCGTGGACACAAACGGAAACGGCCACTGGGACTCAGGCGAGCCCGTTGTCTACGACACTAACCGAACTGGTAGTTACAGTCCAGGAGATCCCGTACTCTACGGGTCAACACCTTCCGCCGGAACAGTGCTCAGGGCTGACTCGAAGATACTCTTCGTTGACTCCAACAGAAATGGCCTGTGGGACTCTGGTGAAGCCGTCGTGTACGACAGCAATGGCAACGGCGTTTTTGACTCCGGCGAGCCAGTGATTCTACCTTCCAAGCCTCCTCTCGGGACAGCACTTAGTTCAGACACCAAAGTCAGGTTCGTCGACGCAAACAACAACGGCGTCTGGGACCCAGGAGAGACCGCGGTCTACGACACCATCGGCACCGGCTATTTCAACGCCACAATCGATCCTCACATAAAATACTGGGACGTGAATGGGACAGGACCATTCCATCCTGGAGACTCAGTCGTCTATGACAAGTTTGGCAACGGTGTTTACCAGACGGGGGACACAGTGATCGCCGGCCCAGCCCCGCCCAATGACGGCAGCGCGACCCTGACCATCGATCATCACTTCCACTTTGTAGACATCAGTTTGGGTGGCCATTGGATCCAGGGAGACACAGTGATCTATGACGCTGACTCGGACCATGTTTACGTGACAGGAGATCTGATCATCACCGGCACTCCTCCTCCAACTGGGACGCTTCTTGAGGAGCCAGTTGTCGCCGGGCTAGCCCCGGCTGTGGGTACTCCTTTGAAGACAGACTTGAAGGTCAAGTATTTGGAGACGAACGGGAACAATGTGTGGGAACCAGGCGAGGCTGTTGTGTACGACAGTAACAATGATGGAATCTATGATACATCTCCACCAGCTCTCCCGCCTTCGGACGTTGTCATCGTCGGAGCTTCCCCCGGCCCTGGGACTCTTCTCAGCGAACCAGTAATAGCAGGGCCCGTTCCCCTAATCGGAACATCGCTCAAGTCAGACGTCAATCTCAAGTTTGTAGGAACGGGAGTGTGGACTCCCGGCGAGACAGTGACGTATGACAGCAACAGTAATGGTCTGTATGACCGTGGCGAACCGGTTATTGCAGACGGATCGCCGGGCCGCGGAGTCTGGAGTCCAGGAGATGTCGTGGCGTACGATACCAACGGCAATTCCATCTACAACACTGGCGAACCCGGCATATACGGGACTACACCACTCAACGGTACAGCCCTCGCTGTCGATCCCCTCATCAAATACGTTGATGCGAACAGTAACGGTCACTGGGTTTCCGGAGACACAGTTGCCTACGATGTTAACAACAATAACGTCTACGACCAAGGCGATTTGATAATCGCCGGAGCGACTCCCGCAACGGACCTGATTCTCTCACCCGCGGTCAGCCTAGACCCGATAGGAAGAACTTGGTTATCCTGGAACGAGAAACCTCCTGCCACCAGTCAGAACCCGATAGTCTACTTCAAGACATGGGACGGGAGCATCTGGTCAGGCAGGCAAGCTGTCACCTCCGGATCCTTTTCGGATTCGGGGAACTTTGTCACGTCGTTAGTCAACGAGACTATGATGATACTCTGGTCCTCCAACAGGACAAGCTCGGCTCAGATCTATTACAGGCTCTACTGGGCCGGAGGGGGGACACCGTTTCCGACGACAGGCACAGCCTGGTCGCCTGACTTTCCGGCACCTCCAGCCTCGATATCCAACATCGACCAGGCGAGTCCGTACATAACACAGACGAAGGACGGCTACATACGCCTGGTCTGGGCCGACAACTCTACAATCAATTTCAACCTATTCTACACTTCGACGAATGATACTATGACTACACTTCCCTCGACGGGAGTCCCTGTAGGGTCTTGGCTGGCAAAGACGGGGTTCCCCTTTAGCGGCACAAACGATGATGATCATCCTGTACTAGTTCAGTCCCGAGATGGGGCTTGCTGGATTTTCTTCCAGAGGTCAATCGTCACTCCACCAGCCGAAAATCTGTACTTTGCCTCCACCCCCGCCACCAGTCCCAACTGCGTCGGCTGGTCGGGGACCACACAACTAACGAGCGGACAAGACTCCGGTCCAGCCGCCCTCCAGAATAGTGATCACAACATCTGGGTCTTCTACAACAGCCTCCTAGCTTCAGGATACCAAATTCTCTACGAGAAGACCTCAACTCCGATCACTGGGGTTAACGATGTCGGAGTTCGATCTCTTTCCGCAACCCCAAGCCTAGTAAGGTCAAGCTACCCTGTTAACATAACTACACTCGTTTCCAATTTCGGCGACTCAAGCGAGACAGCCACCCTCACTCTACTAGCAAACACCACAAGCCTGAACACTTGGAGTCTGAACCTACGTCCCGGTCAGTCTCAGACACTCTACTTCAACTGGACGAGCGCCCAGCCTTGGGGAAGATACAGGATCACAGCCGGTCTCATAAGCATCTCTCCTTCAGAGAATCTCGCCAATCAGGGGGATGACTCCCTAGCGTTCGGCCCCTTGAGAGTTTCTCCTCCCGGAGATGTGAACGGTGATGGCGCTGTAAACATCCTCGACCTCGCCCTCATTGCGTTCTGTTTCAACCAAACTCCTCTTCCAGGCACGACCTGCAATCAGTACGTGGACGTAAACCATGACGGAAAGATCAACATTCTAGACCTCGCCCAAGCCGCCTTTTATTACAACAAGAAAGTC
>VBGJ01000219.1 GCA_005880445.1 Chloroflexota bacterium
CAGCGGAAGCTCCTGGAGCTCGGCGCGGTGATGATGGCCGAGCCCGAGCTCGTGCTCCTGGATGAACCCGCCGGCGGCGTGAACCCGGCCCTGCTCGAGCGTATCGGCGACCGCATCCGCAGGCTCAACGCGCGCGGCATCACCTTTCTGCTGGTCGAGCACAACATGAGCTTCGTGATGAACATGTGCTCAGACGTGGTTGTCCTGCATCGAGGCCGTCCCATCGCCGCTGGCCAGCCCGCGCATGTGCGCACCGACCCTGTTGTGCTCGACGCGTACCTCGGAGCCTGACGGTGGCCGCGCAGCTCGAGCTGACAGACGTCCGTGCGGGTTACGGCGGGGGTGACGTCCTGCAGGGCGTGGACCTGAGCGTCGAGGAGGGCAGCCTGACGTGCATCGTGGGGCCCAACGGCGCCGGCAAGTCGACTGTCCTTCGGGTGATCAGCGGCCTCCTCAGGCCGAGCTCAGGGACTGTTCGGTTCCGCGGCCGCTCGATCCAGGGCGAGAGCCCGCGCGCGATCCTCGCCCGCGGCATCGTCCAGGTGCCCCAGGAGCGAAGCCTGTTTCCCACGATGAGCGTCTGGGAGAACGTCAGGCTGGGCGCCTACAGCGTGCGCAACCGTCGCCTGGTGCAGGACCGGCTAGAACGCGTCAGCAAGAGCTTCCCGATCGTCATCGAACGGCGACACGAGCCGGCCGCCTCGCTGTCCGGGGGCCAGCAGAAGATCGTCGAGTTTGCACGCGCGCTCATGCTCGACCCCTCCCTCTTGATCCTCGACGAGCCCTCCATGGGCCTCGATCCGAAGACTCGTTCGCTTGTCTTCACGACCATCGGCGAGATGAACCGTGAAGGGCGCACGCTGCTCCTGGTCGAGCAAAACGCCCGCTCGGGCCTCGGCATAGCTACGCACGGAGTCGTCATGGAGAGTGGGCGCGTGCGGCTCCAGGGTTCTGGACCTGAGGTGCTGAACAATCCGGAGATCGGACGCCTCTACCTGGGGGCGACCGGATGAATTCAGTGGGGCCGCACCTGCCCGCGTCCTCGCGCAGCGGTTACGACATCATCTTCGCGGGCGCCGGGCACAACAACCTGGTCACCGCGGCGTACGCGGCTCGCGCCGGCTTTCGCGTCCTGGTGCTCGAAGGGGCCCCACGCATCGGCGGCAACACAACGTGCGATGAGCTGACGCTTCCCGGCTACATCCACGACCCGTGCGCAACGGCGCACAACCTGATCCAGAGCAACCCGCTGATGCGCAACAACGAGCTGAGCCTCGACCGGTACGGCTTGAAGTACCTCCACCCCGACCCCGTGTTCACGATGCCGTTCCTGGACGGGTCCTCGATCACGATGTGGCGAGACCTCGATCGCACGTGTGAAGAGCTCGCCCGGTTCTCGACGCGCGACGCGAAGGCGTACCGAGAGCTGCTGGCGGACTGGGAGCTGATGGCTTCCGTCGTCAATGAAGAGCGAGCGGCGCCTCCGCTCCCGCCCGCCGAGGTGGACGCGATCACGCGGCAGAGCGCGCTCGGCGAAACGATGCTGGCGATCCGAAATGCCAGCGCGCTGGAAATCATCGAGGAGCGGTTCACAGACGAGCACGTCCGCGCCTTCTTCGCGTGGATCGCATTCATGACCCTGCATCCGCTGGACGAGCCCGAGACAGGCCTGATGGCCTTCTCGCTGGTCGCGGGCAGGCAGCGCTTCAGCTGGATCCTGCCAGAAGGCGGCTCGATCCGGCTGCCGCTGGCCCTGGCGCGCGTGATCGAGGAGGCAGGCGGCACGATTCTCACCTCGAAACCGATCGTCGGCGTCAGCTGCACCGGCGGCCGGGCCAC
>VBGJ01000220.1:0-2745 GCA_005880445.1 Chloroflexota bacterium
AGGCCTGAAGTGGCGGCGTCGCATTGTCCTGGAGCAATGGCAGCGTGAGCTCACGTCAGCTTATCCAGCGCAGTTGCTCCGCGGCTTGATCCACTCGGACGGCTGTCGGAGTCTCAACACCGTACGCCGCCGTTGGTCGGGCAGGGAGGCGCAGTACGCGTACCCACGGTATTTCTTCACCAATGCGTCGGACGACATACGCAACCTGTTCACCGACACGTGCGATCAGCTCAAGGTTCGATGGACGCAAACGAACGCGCGCAGCATAGCTATCTCACGCCATGGAGATGTCGCCTTCCTTGATCGTTTCATCGGACCCAAGAGTTGAGCGCGTCTTCGGAGCCGTTTGCGCTAACTGACGCGCGCGCCTCAACCACGTGCCTCTATGTACCGCTTGAGCGCGTCTAGGTTCTTGCGGGTCGCGCTACTCGCCTGCCGCTCCAATAGCGGGGATGCAAGGCGCAAGGCAAGCGGCGCCTTGATCGCCACCTCGTACACCACGTGCGTGACGCCGCCGGCAATGGTTCGATACCTCCAGTCCCACGTCCCGTTGCCCACCGCACTTCGTAGCGTGCCCGAGCACCGTTCGTACGGGTCGTAAACGCTCACCGTCAACTGCATCTCGATGGTCCGGTGCGCGGGCAGCCGAATCACATAGCGCAGCTCGGACCCCACCCGCAGCGGGCCGCCACCCACGACCTCGGTGCGCACCACGTCGCGCGACCACCTCGGGACGTTCGGGATGTCGCCGTGGACAGCGGCCCAGACGCGCTCGGGCGGGGCAGCAATGTCGATCGCCTCGCGGATGCGGCTCACCGCTCGCAAGCCTAGCCGTCGTCGTGGCGAATCCCCGACAACTCATCCACGATCGGGAACCTGGCGCCAGCACCGCGCGTACTCTCGATAGATGGACGACGAGGCGCTCCTCGAGCGGGCACCCCCGCACGACGCCGCTGACGTCGTTCAGGAGACTTTTCTCCGCGCCTACTCGCGCCTCCCCGACCTTCGCGGCCCCACGGTGCGAGCCTGGCTTTTCCGCGTCGCCCTCAACTGCGCCCACGACGTGCAGCGCCGCGCCGTCCGTCGTCCGGCACAGCCGCTCGAGGACGCCGAGGGCAACGTCGTGGAGCTGCCCGACCCGGGGCTGGGTCCCGAGGCGAGCGCCCTCGCTCGCGAGCGGCTTGCGGCCGTTCGTGACGCGTTGAACGCGTTGCCACCCGACTTCCGGGCGGCCGTCGTGCTGCGGGACGTCAACGACCTGTCGTACGACGAGATGGCGGAGGCGCTGCGCATCCCGGTCGGCACCGTCAAGTCTCGCCTCAGCCGCGCGCGGGCGATGCTGGCGACCACTCTCCGTGCCTCGACAGTGATCTTCCCGGTCGCGGAAGGGCAGGCCTGATGGCCCCCAAGCACGTCCATGATCTGTTCTCCGCGGCCTATGACGGCACACTCGGTGGCGCGCAGGCCGAACGCTTCCGCGCCCACGTCGATACCTGCCCCGAGTGCGCGCAGGCGTACGACGTTTTCCGCACGAGCGTCGACGCCGTGCGAGCGTTGCCGGCAGCGCGCATGCCCCTCCCGGTGCACCTGCCGAGCGACGCGCCGGTCGCCGAACAGACCCTTGCGGCGCGCCTGCGGCGGCTGCCCCGCTTCCGCTTCGTGCCAGGGGCGGCGACCGGCGTGGCCGCGGTCGCCGCTGCCGCCATCGTCGTGCTCGCCCTGAACCACCAGGGCGGAGGCAATGTGGCCACCAACCGGGGCATCGGGCCGAACGCGAACAGCGTGGCCGGTGGCGCGCCGGCTTGCCCGCAGCCTGTGCCGGCATCTGCGAACCCCGCCTCGCCAACCGCCTATCAGCACCGGGTGAGCGCGTCCGACCGCGGTCGCCCCGGTCAAGAGCTCGTGCTCGCCACGCAGACCGGGTCGGCAGCGCCCGGCACACAGGTCCTCGTGTACGCACGGCTGTCCGTTCCACAGCCCTCTGCGGGTGCGCCCGGAGCCGCCGCGGCGCGTTCGGCGGCGCCCGTCAACACGACCGCGGTGGTCCCGTGCCTGCGCGTCTCAGGCGCCGGACCGCTCGCGTTCGCGCCGGCGCACAGCGTCAAGACCGACGGCAACGCTGCCGCGCCGGTGGTGCCCAACGGGCTTTCTCAGGCCCCCGGCATCCCCGCCGGATCGGAGGCGATCCAGGCCTTCACCATCCCCGCGGGGACTGCACCGGGCACGGTGCTCCACATCACTGCAACCATCCCGGCCAACTACCCGCTGGCCGGCGATCCAACGCTGTCCGTGGACCTCGCAATCACCGTTGGCTAGACGCGGCGGCACCCCACCGGCTGCCCACTAGACTGGTCCGCGATGCCCCGCCGCCTGGCGTGCGTGGCCGCAGCCCTGCTCGTCTCCGCGTGCGGCCTGCCATTCACGTCCTCCGCACCCGCGTACGGATTCATCAATGTCACCTCGGGAGGCACGTCCCTGGTGCCGGGGTCCAGCGACGTGCCCCCGACGCTGGACCTCCGTTTGCATGCGGCGGTCGCGTTTCGACCCGAGGACGTCACGGCGACCGTCGACAACCGCTCGCTCGCGCTCGCGCCGTCCGGCGCCGACCTGGTCGGCTCTGTGTCGCCGATGCCGCTGGCGTCAGCCCATCACCTCAACGTAACCATCGCGGGTCGGGCTGAGGGCATCAGCATCGACTTCGACGTCATCGCGCCCACGGCGGCGATGCTCGCCGCCCACATCGAT
>VBGJ01000220.1:2936-3996 GCA_005880445.1 Chloroflexota bacterium
CGCGTTCGTGGTGAACACTGCGCCATCGAACACGGCCCTCGCACTCCACCAGAGCGTGCTCAACTGGGTGGCGCCCACCGGCTGGACCGCGCAATCCGACGGCACGCTGTTGGGAACACCCGATGCCGCCGCCGTCGCGCGAGCCCAGGCGGCGCACCTGCCCGTCTGGCCGTCGCTCGAAAACGACCCACGAGATCCGGCCTCGACATCCGCGCTCCTGAACGCGCAGCCCGCGGTATCGAAGCTGATTGACAGCGTGATTCAAGCAACTACCGGGAGCGGCTTTGCAGGGGTCAACCTCGACTTCGAAGGCATGTCTGCAAACGACAAGACTGCGTTCACCACATTCGTGCAAGCGCTTGCGACTGCGCTTCACCAGCACGGCGCGCAGCTGACCGTCGATGTCGTGCCGCACGGACTGGGTGGTGTCAACCGGTACTCCGCCGCGTATGACGTCCCGGCAATCGGCACCGCCGCTGATCTCGTCGACGTGATGGCGTACGACCAACACGGAGAGGGCGGTGGCACCCCAGGCCCCGTTGCGGGACTGAACTGGGACGTGGAACAACTGGCGGCGACGCTGGTGGGGTTGCGGCCGTCGCACACGTTGCTGGGGATCCCCCTGTACGCTCGCAGCTGGGACAACGGAACCGGCGAATCGCTCACGTACCCCGAGGCCATAGCGAAGCTCCGGGAAGCGGGCGCGCGCGTCGAGTACGACTTCGGAGGACAGACCCCCTTCATCGTGTCCGGGGGCGGTTCGACGATGACGTTCTTCGACGACGCCGACAGCCTGGCGCGAAAGATCGCGCTGGCGCATCAGGGTCACCTGGCGGGGATCGCGGCGTGGCGCCTCGGCTTCGAAGACCCAGCCTTCTGGTCGTTGTTCGGATAGCGGCGTTGACACCTTTCGGTACAGCCCGGCTAGAATCCTCCGCAGGCTGGGAAGGGGGTCAGGAGGACGGCCATGCTCAGGGGAAAGCATTGGGACGAGGCGGGGGACGAACTCGTTGTGGGCCGGAGACCGCATGTGCTCACGGCTTTCATGTGGCTAGTGCTC
>VBGJ01000100.1 GCA_005880445.1 Chloroflexota bacterium
CGACGAAGTCTCCCATCGGCGTGTGCTGCCAGAACGCACGCTCCATCGTGACGCCGCCGCGCCGCCGCGACTCACGATAGCCCTCTGGGTCGGATTTCAACCGCTCGGGGATGCGCCGGATGTCCGCCTCAGTCTTGCCAGGGACAACGGGGAACGGCAATACAGCTCTGACCATGATCTGCCTCCTCTCGTGCGCCGCGCCCACCACGAGCGCTGCTGTCGCGCCTCATCCTAGGCGTCCCGCACCGCGCGCCGCAAGCGAGCCGCAGCCGCGTCCTGCGGAGAGCGGCCGGCGGCTGCGACACTGCCGGGCGTGCGCGAGCGCTGGATGGTGAAGCCGGGAGCCAAGGTCGATCTGCGCCGCGTCGACGCCGCGTCGACCGCGGGATTGAAGGGCGGTAGGGGTGCGGCGATGGCGGCGCTCGAGCCGCACAGCGAACAGCTGGCCGCGCTGCAGGACCGGCTGTGGGCGGAGGCGAAACACCCGTTGCTCGTCATCCTGCAGGGCATCGACGCGTCGGGCAAGGACGGCACCATCAAGCACGTGTTTCGGGGCGTCAACCCGCAGGGAACGAGAGTCACGTCGTTCAAGGAGCCAACCGCCGAGGAGCTGACGCACGACTTCCTCTGGCGCGTGCACCTGGCCGTGCCGCGGGCCGGAGAGATCGGCATCTTCAACCGTTCGCAGTATGAGGACGTGCTGATTGCGCGCGTGCGTCGGCTCGTGCCGGCGCGCGTGTGGAAGCCGCGGTTCGCGCAGATCGCCGACTTCGAGCGGACGCTCGTGGCGAGTGGGACGACGCTCGTCAAGCTCTGTCTGTTGATCTCCAAAGACGAGCAGCGGCGGCGGTTCGAGGAACGCTTGACCACACCGTCGAAGCGCTGGAAGTTTCGGCGCAGCGACCTCGAGGATCGTGCCAGGTGGGATGACTACCGCGTCGCGTACGGTGAGGCAATTGAGAAGACGGCCACCGATGTGACGCCGTGGTACGTGATCCCCGCCGACCACAAGTGGTACAGGAACTGGGCGGTGAGCACCATCCTCATCGAGACGTTGCAGGAGATGAACCCGCAGTACCCAGATCCACCCGATCTTCGCGGCGTGCGCATCACGTGATTCGTGTCCGCCGCAGCACGCAGCGTGGCGACCCCGATCGGATTCGAACCGACGATCTCCACCTTGACAGGGTGGCGTGTTAGGCCAGGCTACACCACGGGGCCCCGCGGCACTCGATCATAGCAACCGGGCTTTGCGCGAACCGGAGTAGCGTCCGCGCATGCCACGACGTCCTTTCCGGCCCAACGAGATCTCGGCAGGCGGCGTGGTGGTGCGGCGCGCGCGCACCGGATATGACGCATGCCTCGTCAGCGACGGGAGGTACTGGGGACTTCCCAAAGGCATCGTCGAGGCCGGCGAGACGCCGGAGCAGGCGGCGCTGCGTGAGATCGCCGAGGAGACCGGGATTCCGCAGCCGGATTTGCGCATCCTCGGCACGCTTCCGGCATCCGAGTATGTCTACAGAGCGCGCGATACCGGGAAGCTGATCTTCAAGCGCGTGCACCGTTTCGTCGTCGAGGCGCCGGCCGGCGCTTCGCTGCGGCCCGACCCGGCGGAGATCACCGACGCGGCATGGCTCGACTTCGACGCGGCCGCACGCCGCGCGACATTCCGCGACACCATCCAGGCACTCGATGCGGCGCGGGCGCTGCTCGCCGCGGAGCGGTCTGGCGCCGGGTGACACGGCTCGAGTGGCACTAGAATCGAGACAGATGCGCATGTTCGACACCGCGCGGCAGGCGATAGTACCCTTCGAGCCGCGCGGGGATCGCGTCGGGCTCTACGTCTGCGGCATCACCCCGTACGACGCAGCGCACCTGGGACATGCCTTCACGTACCACGTGTTCGATGTCGTCACACGCCGCCTGCAGCGTGACGGACTCGTGGTCCACAGTGTGCGAAACATCACCGATGTCGACGACGACATGCTGCGCGTGGCGCGCGAGCGCGGCGTCGATTACCGCACGCTCGCGGGCGAGCAGGTTCTTCGCTTCGAGAGCGACATGGCCGCCGTCGGGTTGCTGCCCGTCACCTCCGCGCCGCGTGCCTCGGCGCACGTGCCCGAGATGGTCCGGTGGGTGTCCCGGCTGCAGGGCGAAGGCTTTGCGTACGAGCGCGACGGCTGGGTCTACTTCGACACGCGCATGTTTCCGGACTACGGCCGGCTCTCCCGTCTCGACGACGCAACCATGATCGACCTGAGCCGCGAGCGCGGCGGCGATCCGGCAGATCCGCGCAAGCGCAACCCACTCGACTTCGTGCTCTGGCAGCGGTCCACGCCCGATGAGCCCGTCTGGCAGAGCCCGTGGGGCCCGGGGCGTCCGGGATGGCACATCGAGTGCTCCGTGCTGGCCACCGGTGAGCTCGGCATCCCAGTCGACATCCACGGTGGCGGCGACGACCTCATCTATCCGCACCACGAATCCGAGATTGCGCAAGCGGAGGCCGCCGGCGTCGCACCGTACGTCAGGCACTGGGTGCACGTCGCCATGGTCCGGGAGCAGGGCGAGAAGATGAGCAAGTCGCTCGGCAATCTCGTGTTCGTCGGCGATCTCGTGCGACGTGCCTCTGGCGAGGCGGTGCGCATCATGCTCGCCATGCACCACTTCCGTGCCTCGTGGGACTATGACGAGGACGAGCTGCATGCCGCCGAGGCTCGGCGGCTGCGCTATGTGAGCGCTATGGCCGGCGGCGGAGTTCTAGGGGCTGCGGAGGCTCGCGAGTACGAGCGGCAATTCCTGGAGCGCATCGACGACGACCTCGACACGCCCGGCGCACTCCGCGTGCTCGACCTGGCTGCGGCAGCGCTCGCGCGCGAACGCGCCCGCGATGTGGCTTCCGACGCCGTACGCGGCGAGGACTTGATGCAACGACTGCTCGCGACCATCGGCGTGCGGCTGCGCTCAGGCGTCGCGTGATCCTGCGGTCTCCCCGTCCTGCGGCCACCCTCCGAGGTGATCGACGTGCCCGGCGGTGTCGACGATTCGCGCCGGCAGCTCGCGCGCCGACAGCCACGCCGCTGCGCCGTCACCGAGGATGATCGCGGCGGTGCTCGCCGCATTCGCGTCGACGCACGCCGCCGCCGCGACGCTCACCGTGCGCAGGCGGGTCACCGCCGGCAGACCGGTGCGTGGATCGAGGATGTGATGCATCTGCATTTGGCCACGCCGCCACCGGCGCACGGCGGTGCTCGATGTGGCCAGGCCGCCCGCGGAGATGCTGACCGTCTGACCCGGCGCGTCCAGTGGAGCGTCGTGGTCGTCGGTGACCCGGATCACCCAGCCGCCCTCCGGCGCCGGGCCGGCCACGGCGATGTCTCCGCCAAGGCTGACTAGAACTCCCACGCCGGTTGCCGCGGCGGCGTCCTGCGCGGCACGGTCGGCGGCAAGTGCCTTGGCGGATGCGCCGAGGTCGAGATGAACCCCGTCGGGCACGCGCACCGTCCCTGAGCGTTCATCGACCTCGACGGATCGCCATCCGGTCGCGGCCGAACCACGTGGCGTCTCATCTCCCTCGACGATGGCGGCGAAGTCGCGGTCGTAGCCGATACGCTCCATGGACGCGCCGACGGTGGGATCGACCAGGCCGGCGGTCGATGCAGCCACCTGCAGCGCTGTGCGCACGGCGAGCAGACAGAGGGGGGATACCACGACGGGGGCGCCGCCGCCGCGGTTGACGCGCCGTATCTCCGAGTCGTCGCGAAAGCGGCTGCAGGCGATGTCGATGTCACGGAGCCACCCGGCCACCACGCGGTCGGCGATCTCCAGCGCGGCGTCGTCGCTCA
The DNA here is from genome assembly GCA_005880445.1 of Chloroflexota bacterium. GTDB lineage: Bacteria > Chloroflexota > Dormibacteria > Aeolococcales > Aeolococcaceae > CF-75. The sequence goes on from VBGJ01000100.1 coordinate 3,843, forward strand.
CGCCCACCCGCACGCCGGTGCCCAGAGAACGCGACGTGGCCACAGCGACCATGGCCCGGATGCTAAGGGCTGCTTTCAGACCCAGGTGGGCTTGGCTACGCGGACGACGTGGACCGCGGCCGTGATGTTCTCCTCGAGAAACCGATAGAAGGCCCGCCGCTCCTCCTCGTCGTTCGCGGGGGACACCTGCTCTCCACGCCTGCGGCGCTCGATCCACGGTGGCACCCCCTCGGCCGCCATCTCGGAGCCGACGCGCACCGTCACCAGCGGATCGCTCTCCTCGTCCACGTGCACCGTCACCTTGATGACGACGCCAGTGCTCTCGACGAGCTTCCAGCTCCGCTCCCAGCGCGTCCGGCGATCGGGGCCGATGGCCAGGGTGACCTCACGGTCGAAGAGGACGCGCTCGTCGGCACGAGCCACGCTCGTGAGCAGGTTGCGGACAGTCTCGTCTAGATCGTTTGCGATCCAGTTGACCAGCGACGGGCCGCGGTCGTTGACGTCGGGGAGCCCGAACCGCTCCTGACCTCCGCCGCCGAGCGCGCGCATGGTCCCGGCGTGCCGGCGGCAGTACGTCGCGCCGGCAACGGATTCGCTGTGCCGCGGGCAGAACTGCCCCTGGCACACGCGTCCCCGCCGGTCGCGGTACGCACAGGCGACCGCGTTGTAGTTGGAGCAATCGCGGGCCTGGCACAGGAGCGTGCTGGTAGGCGCCTCGAAGGTGGGGGCCGGCTTTCGATGGAAGCGGATCATGTGGACGTGCGTCCCCTGGGCGGGACGGCGTCATGCTAAGCGGGGCTCACCCCCACTTTCGGTGACGGTGCCGTCGCGAGGCGGCGATCGAGTGACTCGGCCAAGCGACGCAGCCTGCCCATCAGCTCCTGGAACATGGGTACCGTCAGCGACTGGGGTCCGTCCGAGAGCGCGGCCTCGGGGTCCGTGTGCACCTCGAGCATCAGCCCGTCGGCGCCCGCAGCCATCGCGGCGAGCGCCATCGATGCCACCAGATGGCGGTGGCCGGTGGCATGCGACGGATCGACGATCACCGGAAGATGCGAGAGCGATTTGACCAGCGGCACCGCGCTCAGGTCCAGCGTGTTTCGGGTGCCGGTCTCGAACGTGCGGATGCCGCGCTCGCAGAGCACGACGTCAGGGTTGCCGTGAGAGACCACGTACTCGGCGGCGAGGAGCCACTCCTCGACGGTGTTGCTGAGGCCGCGCTTGAGCAACACCGGACGTCGCGCCTCACCCACCGCCTCCAGCAGCGAGAAGTTCTGCGCGTTGCGCGTGCCCACCTGCAGCATGTCGGCGTGCTCTGCGACCGCCTCGACGTCAGACGGGTTCAGCACCTCCGTCACGATGGGCAATCCGGTCAGCGCGCGTGCTTCGGCGAGATGCTCGAGGCCCTCGACCCCCAGACCGCGGAACGAGTACGGCGACGTGCGAGGCTTGAACGCGCCGCCGCGCAGCATCGCGGCGCCCGCGTCGTGCACCGCGCGAGCGATGTCCAGGAGCTGCCCGCGCGACTCCACCGCACACGGACCCGCGATGACGGCGCAGCTGCCGTCACCGAAGCGCACCGATGCGACGTCGACCACCGTGGCCTCAGGATGCCACTCGCGCGTCACCTGCTTGTACGGCTTGCTGACGGGCACCGCGTCGACGACTCCGGGCAGGTCGACGATGGCATCGCGGATCGACGCTGCATTGCTTCCCAACACGCCGATGGCGAGGCGGTCCGCGCCCGGCATCTCGACCGGCCGGAACCCGCGCTCGACGATGTGCGCGACCACGTTGGCCACCTCCGTGGGCGTGGCGTTCTTGTTCATGAGGATCAGCACCGCGGCCGAAGCGTATCAGGTGCTCGCCGCGGGCCCGGCGTGGTTCAGCCCGTCCATCGCCACATGGACAGCACCCGCTGCAGCGCGGGCGCCTGCACCGCGAAATCAGGCTGCGCGGTGTTCAAAACGATCTCGTACGTGGTGCCGCCGTGGTTGACGAGCATGTCCTGCTCGTGCAGGGCCACACCGGTGCTCGGCTTCAAGTCGTAGGTGATGAAGATCCCGGTGCTCCCGTTGAGGTCGAAGGGCTGAGCGCGGCTCAAGTTCGTCGCGCCGTTCTGCGCCGCCGACTCCAGGAACATCTCGAGCGCATCGTCGGGCACCGGCTGCGCCACCATCGAGACGTCGATGTGCTCATTGGGGATGTGCGCCGCGGTGGCGGGTGCGTACAGGAGCATCACGACCGTGCCTTCGGCGTTGACCGATGCGATTGCGGAACGGTCTTTCGTCTTGTCGCTCCAGCGGTCCGGGATGATCGTGGTGAACGAGCTCGCAGTGAACCGCGCCGCCCCCGGGGAGAGGCGCGACGGCGTCGCAGACGATGATGGAGCGCCACCTGGGCTGCACGACGTCATCGCTGTCGCGAGCAGGACGAGGGTGGCGCAGAGTGGCGCGCGGCGGAGGCGCTGTTGCGGTGGCACGGCGTGCAATCGTCTCAGGACGCCACCGATGCGGGGCGTGATCGCGCCACAATCGCTCCATGGCCACGCGATCGGCACTGGGTGTTGCCCGGCTGGGTGAGCGCGACGCGGGTCCGCTGCAGCGGCTCCTCGACGCGGATCCCATGCAGAACGTCTACATGCGCAGCGAGCTGCGACAGGGCGTGGCCGCCGGCGACTGGTGGGGTTTGCACGACACCGACGAATTGCGCGCGGCGGTTCTCGCGGGAGCGCTGCTGGTTCCGTGCATCCCGAGAGTAGAGGACGCCGCGCCACTGGCGGAGACCGCCTGCGCGGCGGTGCCGCCGCGCATGGTGGTGGGCCCGCGCGATGCCGTGCTGGCGCTTCACGCGGCGATGATCCCCGAACGCCCGGCGCGCGACATTCGTGATCCCCAGCCCATGCTCATCCTTGAACGGGGCGCTGCCGCCGCGGGCCGCCCTGCCCCGGTGCGGCTCGCCAGGAGGGGCGATCTCGATGCGCTGACCGTCGCCGCGGCGGCGATGCACCGGGAGGAGATGGGTGTCGACCCGATGACCATCGACGCCTCGAGCTGGCGGTCGCGCATGGAGTCACTCGTGGAGCGCGGCTGGAGCTGGGTCTGGATGGAGCGCGGTGAGGTGCTGTTCAAGGCGGAGCTGAGCGCGTGGATGCCGGATGCCGTGCAGATCCAGGGCGTGTTCACGCATCCGGCTCGGCGTGGCGAGGGCATCGGGACCAGCGGGCTTGCCGCGCTGTGCTCTGTGCTGCTCGCCGAGGTGCCGGCATGCACGCTGTACGTGAATCATTACAACGCGCGTGCCCTTCGCCTGTACGAACGCCTCGGGTTCCGGCACGCGGGCGACTTCGCCACAGTGATCTACTGATCGCATGATCGAGACGCGCTCGGCGGTCACGCTTCCGGTGCCACCCGACGAGGCATTTGCCGCCGTCTCCGACCTCGACCACGCCGACTGGCTGCCGGCGGTGC
>VBGJ01000101.1 GCA_005880445.1 Chloroflexota bacterium
GCTGGGCAGCGGCCCGCTGGCGCGTGCCATGGAACGTTCGTCGCAGGGCGCCGCGCGGCGTGAGACCGCGCGAGCGTGCGAGCAGCTCGCCGCACGTTTCGGACGCCGTGCCGGTGCGGAACATACAGCGTGATGGTGCACCTGGACGAAACCGATCTCGATTTGCTCGCGGCGCAGGTGCGCTCGCATCCGCCGCTCGACGCGGACGAAGTCCGGTCGCTGCTGGCCGACGCGCGCGACGCGGGACCGGCGCAGGCGCGGCTCGTGGAGCACCATCTGGAGGTGGCACTCGACGAATCCCTCGTGCGGGGCGATCGCGGCCTCGAGGTGACGGACCTGTACCAGGAGGCGACCGTCGCGACGATCATCGCCGTCTCCGAGTACGCCGCGCGGGGCGGCGCGCCGTCGGGTCTGCGGAGCTACGTTGCGCGCGTGGTCGGCG
>VBGJ01000232.1 GCA_005880445.1 Chloroflexota bacterium
GGGATCGCATACGCTGCACCTGCGCGTCTTCGACCGTGCCGGCACCAGTGCCGACATCACCTACCTATATCTATATGACGTCGACCCTCCCACTTCGGCGCTTCGGGTCGATCCCGCATTGGGAAGCACCCTCAACCTGCACTGGTCCGGGCATGATCAGCTCTCCGGCGTCAAGGATGTCGCGATCGACGTCGCCGCGGGCGGGCCCGCGTTTCGCCCGTGGTTGACGCAGAGCGCCGACCAACCGTCGCCCGGCAAGACGCTGGGGGCCGTCAGGTTCTTCGGCGACCCCGGCACCGCCTACCAGTTTCGGCTCACGGTCCGTGACGCGGCCCGGAATGCCGCCCCTCCGGTCGTGCTCAACGAATCGACACCGGCGGGCGCCAACGCCCCGCCGTCCGCCGCGGATCGCGCCATCCTCGGACCGTTGCCGCGGCAGCCTGACGGCGCGCCATCGCTGCTCGGCGTGAGGCAGGAGCACCCATCGGCGGATGGCGCATTGCTCCTCGATGCCGACGCCTCGCTGCACGGGCTGGGCCGGGAGCGTACGACGCCGGCTGTTGCGCCAACATCGCTGGCCACCGCCGTCGACGTCGTCAATCTGGCGTCGGGTCCGCTCCGCCTACTGGCCGACGGCACAACCTGGGATGGCGCCGGCGCCGCCGGACCGCGATTCGCGGTTCCGGCGCCGGTGCGCCTGCTGGCGGCCAGCGACGGCACCGTCATGGCCGTCGATGCCGCCGGTGCAATTGCGGGAAGCGGTGCGAGCGTCGCCTCGGCGTTGCCTGCCGGTACCACGGTCGTCGACGCGGCGCTGTTTCCGGGAACACACGCCGGGCTCGCCCTGGACAGTAGTGGCGCGCTGCACGCGTTCGGTGGCGCCGATGCAGCCCTTTCGGCCCTCCCGACTACGTGGACGCTGCCGGGTCAGCCGGCCGCGATGATCCTGGCCGGGGCTGCGCAGGCGCCGGCCGGCATCCTCACCGATGCCAGCGGAGACTGGCAAACCATCGGCAGCATGCTGCTCTTGCCCGATGGGAGCTTCGGCGGTCCCGCTTTCGACCCGATGACCGGTCTGCCGATCCGCTGAACCCTTGGCTTCGGTCCACCGGGTATGCTCCGGTGCTCGCCATCATCGGCACGATCCTGCTTGCCGTCCTCCCCTGGCACCCGACATGCCCGCTATTCGAAGGCGCCAGGCTGCCTTGCACCTTCGCCCCTCCTCTGCACAACGCAACCACCCTCGAAATGGGAAGCCTGCTGTTGTTTACCGCTGTCCTCAGCCTGCTGCCCCTGGAGTTTCCGAATCCGCTATTCGTGATCCTGCTGGGGCTGACCGGATCCGCCGTCATCATCACTCTCAACTTCAGCTTCGAGGCATACTTCGCGGCTGTACGGCTCGGCGTCGTGGGCTACTTCAATCAGGAGGCGCGATATGGTTTGCTCTTGCTGCTCCCCTCGAGTGCTGCCTTGATCGTGGCGGGAATATTCCGATTGGTCGCCGCAGCCGTTATCCGGCCGCGCGAAGCGTAGAAGTGGCCGGCGCCCCGAACAACCGGCGGACGGCTTCGACAGCGTACTCGACGTCGTCGACGGAGACACCGCGATGCGTGACCATGCGCCAGCGGTAGGGAGAGGCCTGGTCGAGCAACACCCCGATGTCGCGACAGCGGTCGATGAACGACGTAGCGGTGAGCGGCGGGCGGCAATCGCCAAAGACCATGTTGGTTTCGACTCTCGACAGGTCGATGTCGACCCCAGGCAGTCCGATCAGCCCCTCCGCAAGGCGCCGGGCGTTGGCATGGTCCTCGGCGAGGCGATCGACCATCTCATCGAGCGCAACCAACCCCGCCGCGGCCACCACGCCGGCCTGACGCATCCCACCGCCCAGCATCTTGCGCATGCGTCGAGCGCGCTCGATGAACTCGCTCGACCCCGCCAGCATGGATCCGACCGGCGCGCTGAGTCCCTTGGAAAGACAGAACATCACCGAGTCGACGGGATCGGTGAGCCGGCGGACGTCGAGCCGCTGCGCCACGGCGGCGTTGAAGACTCTCGCGCCGTCCAGGTGCACGGGAAAGCCGGCCTCGTGGGCGACCTTGCTGAGGGCGGACGTCTGCGCCGGGCTGAGGCATGTCCCACCTTTGCGGTTGTGGGTGTTCTCGAGGCAGAGAAGTCCGGTTGCCGGCTCGTGGATATCGGGAAGGCGGATCGCGCGGCGCACCTGCTCCGGCTCGAGCCGCCCGTCCCGGGTATCCAGCGGTCGGAGTTGGAGACCGCCCACGACGGAGGCACCCGCCACCTCGTTCTGAAAAATATGGCTGTCGATTTCGAGGATGACCTCCTGGCCAGGCTGGGTGTGGCTTAGCAGGGCGCACAGGTTGCCCATGGTTCCGCTCGGAACAAACAATGAGGCCTCCTTCCCAACCATCTCCGCCGCCCGCTGCTGCAGGCGATGTATGGTCGGGTCCTCATCCCAGACGTCGTCGCCGACTTCCGCCGCGGCCATGGCGGCCCGCATCGCTTCCGTCGGAAGCGTGAACGTGTCGCTGCGCAACTCGATGGTCCGTGGCATCTTGCCGCCCTATTTTCCCAACTGGGCGTAGATCAGCGGCCGCGGGGTAACCACTTCGGCGATGGCGAGATCGGTCTGACGCTGAATGTCGACCTGGACGCGTGTCTGCAGGCTGCTCGCCGAGAGGTCGGCAGCTGGCCCCAGCTGCTCCGGGTCGCCGATCACCAGCAGGCTCAGCGGGGAGCTCACCGCGTGCCCATTGATCAGCAGGCTGTCGCCGCGACTCTGGACTGGCGTACTGCTGATGATGCGCTGGCCGTTCAGCGCGATCGCTTCGGCTCCAGCGTTGCGCAGGTTGTTAAGCGCATCCTGTAACTCGAAGTCCATGATCGTGCCCTGGATGCGGATGCGCAATCCGGGTCCGTGGACGGGCACTTCACCGTTGACCTCGCGCAACGTCGTGAGCTCCTCCTGGATCGCCTTCGCGTCCGTACCGCCCGCCGTGAGCGCCGCGCGGATCTGCGCCTCTTGCTGAGAGAGCGCAACGCCCTGCTGGATCAACTGGTTGTTGGCGCGGTTCAGGTCGTTGA
>VBGJ01000014.1 GCA_005880445.1 Chloroflexota bacterium
AGCATCACCTGGAGCGTGTTGACGATTCCGATTCCGCCGATCGCCAATGCGAGAAGGCCGATGATCTCCAGGTACTGTGTCACCTGTTGCGACGCTTGCACGTTCGCCTTGAGCGCTTGCTGCACCGTCTGCACCGTCGCAGCAGGGAACTGGGTCTGCAGCTGGCTCGCCACGTGCGCTGCCTGCGCATCTGTTGCCGTGGTCATCTGGATCACGCCGTAGCTTTCCGGTTGTGCGCTGAGCTCGCGGTATGTCGTGGCATCGATGAAGGCGGATGAGGTGCCCACGGCGCTCGCCAGCCGATCGGTGAGGATTGCGCTGACGCGTGCGTCGACGCTACCCCCGCCGACCAGGTTGAGATGCACCGTCTCGCCGAGGCCGGCGCCGAGCGTGGTCGCCATGAACTGGGTGAGCACGACGGCGTTGGGGCCGGCAAGCGAGCTGGCGAACGTCGCGTCGGATGGAGCGGCGAACCCGGCATTCCCGGCCAGCGGATACAGCGCAGGATTGTCCAGCACATACAACGATGCCGCGCTGGTCTTGCCGCCGTCGCGGCGCAGCGCAGTGCGTTCCACCCCCAGCGCGACGAACTGCCGAATCTCGCCCTGCTGCTGCAGACGTGTGAATGTGTGCAGGTCAGCCGGTGCAAGCGGGATGGCGGTGGATACGAGTGAGACGTCGCCCCCGTTTGCGGCCCGGACGTTGCTGATGAGCGACGCACTGATCATGTCACCGGCCAGCCGCAGCGCCACGACCGCCATCACGCCAACCGCGATACAGAAGATGCCAAGCACCGTGCGCTGCCCGCCCCTCCGCAGTGATCGGGTGGCATAGCGCGCGTACAGGCGCAGCTTGCCCACGGTTTACGGCCCGGGTGCGAGCGGCGGCGGTGGGGGCGAGGAGCCGTCCGCGAGCAGGCCGTCGACGATCGTCAGTATCCGCTGCGCGCGCCGCGCCACGTGCGTATCGTGCGTGGCGATCAGAAACGTGCTGCCCATGCGTTCGCGCAGGGCGGCCATGAGATCCAGGATGTTCTCGCCATTCTGCGCATCGAGGTTGCCGGTGGGCTCGTCGGCGATGACGATGGCCGGGTTCGTGGCCAGCGCGCGCGCAATGGCGACACGCTGCTGCTCGCCGCCGCTCAGTTGGTTGGGCCGGTGCGCCGCGCGGTGTCCGAGTCCGACGAGTTCGAGCATCTCACGGGCACGCGCCGCCGGCGAGCCGGGGTGCTGTCCCGCATACAGCGGTACCTCGACGTTCTCCTGCGCGCTCAATGTGGGAATCAGGTTGTACGCCTGGAACACCATCCCGATCTTGGCGTTGCGCACGGCCGCGAGCCGGCTCTCCGGCATCGTGGTGATGTCGGTGCCGTCGACCAGGACGTGCCCGGAGCTGGGCCGGTCGAGGCCCGCGATGACACCCAGCAGGGTGGACTTGCCGCTGCCGCTGGGGCCCATGAGGCCGACGAACTCGTGTCGTTGGACCGCGAAGCTGATGCCACGAAGGATCTCGACGACGCCGGAGCCGAGCGGCAGGCTGCGGGTCACGGATCGCGCCTCCAGGGCGGGCGTGGCCTGGCTCGTCTCCACGCCGCGGATGGTAGCGGCGACGGCCGGAGCGGGACGTGGGATTTGTCAGACCGCGTCCGACTGCGGAGAATTGCGGGGCACCCGCTAGAAGCGCAGAGGAGTCTCGATGAAATCCACCATGCAGGACGCCCCGCTGACGGTCACAGACATCCTGCGCCGCGGCGAGCGAGTCTTCCCCGACAGCGAAGTGATCACCTTCCAGGGGGAGCGTTCCCGACATACGCGGTTCGGCGATGTGGCAGCGCGGATTCCGCGCCTGGCCAGCGCCCTCGAACGGCTTGGTGTCCGGCAGGGCGAGAGGGTGGGCACGCTGTGCTGGAACCACCAGGAGCACCTCGAGGCGTACTTCGCCGTCTCGTGCATGGGGTCGGTGCTGCACACGCTCAACCTGCGCCTGCCGCCGCCGCAGCTGGCGCAGATCGTCAACCACGCTGGCGACAAGGTGGTAATCGTCGACGCGTCGCTGGCGCCGCTGCTCGCGGCCATCCGGCCCCACCTCTCGACGGTCGAGAAGATCGTCGTCGTGGGAGACGGAGATGTGTCGGCGCTCGGCGACACGCTGAAGTACGAAGAATTGTTGGCGTCGGGCGCGCCGGTGTTCGACTGGCCAGTGCTCGACGAGCGCAGCGCAGCAGCGATGTGCTACACGACGGGGACGACCGGCGATCCGAAGGGCGTGGTGTACAGCCACCGCTCCATCTATCTGCACTCGTATGCCATCTGGGGATCGTTTCGGGTCGATGACAAGGAACGAGTCCTTGTCATCGTGCCGATGTTCCATGTCAATGCGTGGGGCGTGCCCTACACGGCATGGATGGTGGGCGCAGACATCCTGCTCCCCGATCGATTCCTGCAACCGGAGGGTATCTGCAAATTCATAGAGACCGAGCGGCCGACGTTCAGTGGAGGGGTGCCGACCATCTTCACCGGGATGCTCGCGTACCTTCGCGCGAACGGCGGTGACGTGTCGAGCCTCAAGCGAGCTGTGTGCGGTGGTTCGGCAGTGCCGGCGTCACTGATCAGCGCGTTCAAGGAGCAGCTGGGTATCGAGCTGATCCAGGGGTGGGGCATGACCGAGACGAGTCCGATCGGCACCCTGGGCCTGCCGCCGAAGGGAACGGCGCCAGAGGACGAGATGCACTATCGGTCGAAGACGGGACGGACCGTGCCCGGCGTGGAGCTGCGCGTCGTCGATGAGAATGGTGTCGAGGTGCCGCGTGACGGCGTCGCGGTGGGCGAGATCGAGGTGCGTGGGCCGTGGATCACCGCGTCGTACTACAACGCGAGCGCGCCCGAGAAATTCCACGACGGCTGGCTGCGCACGGGTGATGTCGGCAACATCGACGAGCGCGGCTTCGTGCAGATCACCGACCGTTCGAAGGACGTCATCAAGTCGGGAGGCGAGTGGATCTCGTCTGTGGAGCTCGAGAACCTACTGGTGGCGCATCCCGCCGTGGCCGACGCGGCCGTCGTGGGCGTGCCTGACGAACGCTGGGGTGAGCGCCCACTCGCTGCGGTGGTGCTCAAGCCGGGGACGTCGGCATCACCCGACGAGCTGCGCGCGTTTCTGGCTGAGAAGGTTGCGCGCTGGTGGCTCCCGGAGCGGTGGGCGTTTGTCAGCGAGCTGCCGAAAACATCGGTGGGTAAGCAGGACAAGAAGCTGATCCGAGCGCAGTACGCCGAGGGGAAGATTCCGGTGGTAGAGCTGGCCGCGGCCCCGCGTTGACCATGGCCGCGCCCGCGACCGCGGGCACCGGAATCACCGCACTCAGCGCGCGCCAGATCGCCGCGCGCGTGCGTGGCGGCGAGCTGCATCCCATCGAAGTGGCGCGTGCCTCGCTCGAGCGAATCCGCGCACTGGACGGAGGTCTCGGCGCGTTCACCGCGGTGCGCGAACGCGAAGCGCTGCAGGAGGCGGAGGAGACGGCCGGACGCAATGACCTCGGCACGCTGACGCTGGCCGGGGTGCCGGTCGCGGTCAAGGAGAACACCGACGTGGCGGGTCTGCCGACGCTCCTCGGATCGCGTGCGACATCACGCGTTGCGGTGTCGCACGACGACGAGGTGGTGCGGCGCCTGCGAGCGGCTGGATGCACCGTGGTCGGCAAGACTGCGATGCCAGAGCTCGCCATCTGGCCGTTCACGGAAGGACCCGGCTTCGCCACACGCAATCCAATCGACCCGAGCCGGATTTGCGGTGGCTCCAGCGGCGGGAGTGCGGTGGCGGTCGCAACCGGCATGGCGGCGCTGGCCACCGCGACGGACGGAGGGGGATCGATACGCATTCCCGCTGCGTGCTGCGGCCTCGTCGGGATGAAGACGACGCCTGGTTCGGTGTCACTGCCTGGCGGCGCGAGCGAGCACTGGTATGGCCTCAGTGTTGCCGGCCCGCTCGCGCGCGACGTCCACGACGCCGCGCTGATGCTCGACGTGCTCGCAGGACGCAACACGTATCGGGACGTGCGCCCAGTCGATGGCACGCTGCGCGTTGCGGTCTCGACGAGGCATCCCGTGGCCGGCGCGCCCGTGACGCGGGAGGTGAAGGATGCGGTGCGCGTGGTGGCGGATCGGCTCGCTGCAGCGGGTCACGACGTCGTGGAGGCGAGCCCGCCGTATTCGCTGCTGCCGCAGGCGTTTCTGCGCTGCTACCTCGCGGGCATCGCGGAGGATGTCGACGCACTGAGCTTGGACGTCGGTGCGCTCGAGGCGCGCACGAGGGGAATGGTGAGGCGGGGACGGTGGCTGCGCGCGCATGGCTATGCGCGGCCCGCGCGCAGCTATGGTGACGCCATACGGCTGCGGCGCTGGATCAGCCGGTTCGATGTGCTGGTGGCGCCCGTGTTGGCGTACGCGCCACCGCATGTTGGGCGCTGGAGTCGGGGCGGGTGGCTGCCGACGTCATTGAGCGTCGCGCGGTGGATGGGCTTCTGCCCACCGTGGAACGTCGCGGGATGTCCATCGCTGTCGCTGCCGGTGACGCGGGATGCGAGTCGGTTGCCGACTGCGGTGCAGATCGTCGGCCGGCCGGACACCGAGGCGCAGTTGTTCAGCGTTGGGGCGATGATCGAGGGAGCCGCCGGCACCGAGGCCTGAGCGGAACGCTCAGCGGCTGTGCAGGATTGGCCCGGTCTGCACCGCCTCGAAGGCGCTACCGGGGACGGTCTTGAGCTGATTCAAGTCGGTGTCGTTCCAGCGCGAGTCAGTCGCGCCTGTGATGAACCAGCTGCTCCCGTTGTCGGCGACGAACATGCCGTAGCGCTTGAGCGCGGTGAGAATGACGAGCGATTCGCCATGGAAGGGCGACAGGTCGAACGAAGCCTTGAGGCGCAGGCGCAGCCCCATCGGTGGGGCATTCGTGTTGTTGACGCCGGCTTGATGGGTGGCGGGATGGATGAAGCCGTCCTGCGTCTGTTGCACCGTGAAGCGAAGCGCATGGTTGATGACGCCGTTGCGCACCTCGTCGTAGCGAGCAAGTCCTGGGAGGATGGGCAGCCCAGCAGCATCGGCTGACGTCCAGCCATCAGGGCGAAGCGCGTTGCTGTTGAGATTGAAGACTGCGCCGGAGTCGGCGGCCCACCCATCGCCCTGGCGCGACGCGTTGAACAGCTCGTAGAGGTGGCAGTTGCCCGAGTCGGCGACCACGACATGTGCGTCACTGCCTGCTTCGACCGGAGCATTGGACGGAATCGGATATGGCCCGGGATCACTCTGGTCGCCGTATGCGGTGAAGGCGATGGGGACGAACGGTTGCGATGCGGGAACGACGACGTACGGGATGCCGTACGACGGATCGGAGCCGAAGTCGGCGTGGAGGAATTGACGGGAGCTGTTGATGCTGGCGATGTAGTTGGCGGAGTTGGGATCGAGCGGTGCTCTGGACACATCCTGGTTCCACGGATTGCTCACGGGGAAGACCTGGCATCCGCCGAGCGTGGGACCGACAACCGGCTGGAATGTGCCCACCGGCTTTGGCTTCGCCGTCGGCCGTGCGGTAGCCGCAGCGAACGATGGCGGGGCGTGGTTGGGCGTCGCGGTGGGGATGAGGCTGGGCGTCGGGATACTGTCGAACAGCGGCCAGGTGGTCGGTGTGGTAGTGGGTATGGCGACCCTCGGGGGATGGATCGTCCGGACCGTCGTCGCGGCGCCGCACGCGGTGGTGGTCAGCAGGATCGCGGCTGCGGCAAGGCGCAGTCGGCCCCCAACGTATCGAGTGAGAAGCGGGGGCACGACATGATCATCAGGGCCGAGCGATCATGGGATGGTGACGGCGCGGTAACTGTGCGGTGCTGGTGGATGCCGAGGACTCGCGAGGCGACGCGCTAGACTCGGCGTACCTGCGAGCGGGAGTAGCGCAGTTGGTAGAGCATTTGCTTCCCAAGCAAAAGGTCGGGGGTTCGAGTCCCCTCTCCCGCTGGGTGTGATGTCTCAGGACATCGTGGACACCTGTCTCACGACATCGGAGACAAGTCTAGGGTGGCCGAGAGGCTGGTAATTGCGGGAAGGGTCAAGGGTGAGTTCGCGAATGAGGTCACCATCGGGGCCGACCACGCGGACAGTTCGGTCGGCGACGAAGAGGGTCACGCGCTCGCCCTTGTGTGCTCGGCCAAGGGCGACGTGATAGAGGCGGCTGAAGTAGCGAAGGGTCACGCGACCGCAGGCATCCACCCGGTCCCGCCGTACCCGGTACTCGGTGGCTGGCAGAGCAGGGCTCGGTCTGGCCTTGAGACGTGCGTGGAAGGCAGTCAGCGGGGTCTGCCCGTGCAGGGCGTGATGGGGTCGCTGCTGGTTGCAGTAGAGGCGGAAGGTGTCGAGTTGCAACTGGAGCACCGCGAGTGACGGCGCTGGGGCTTGTTTGGCGAGATATTTCTTCAGCGTCTGATGAAAGCGTTCCACCTTGCCGCAGGTTTGTGGGTGGTACGGTCGGGAGTGTTTGCTGGTGATGCCGAGGCGTTCCAGTTCGGCTTCGAGCATGACTTTGAAGCGACGTGATCGGCCAGTGAAGACAGCGCCGTTGTCGGTGAGCAGCGATGCCGGGTAGCCGTGGATGTGCGTTGCGGCGCAGAAGGTTTGCAGCACATCACCGGCGGTCACGACGGTGCATGCATCGGCGGCGAGGAGGAGTCGCGAGTGGTCGTCGAGCAGGTTGAGGATCTCGACGTCGCTGCCGTCCGCGAGCCGCCAGTGCGTGCTGTCCGCCTGCCACAGTTCATTCGGCAGCTCGGCGGTAAAGCGCACCCAGGACGAGCGTGGGCGTTTGTGCGGTTGGGGGCTGATCAGTCCTGCGCGACGAAGGATGCGCCAGATGGTGGCGACCGAAGGGGCGGAGCCGAACGCCAGGGTGAGGTGATGCGCGATGGTGTGGGGCCCGCAGTCATGGCCGGCGGCGGCCAGGTCGTGGCGCAGCGAGATGATCGCTGCCTGGAGC
>VBGJ01000233.1 GCA_005880445.1 Chloroflexota bacterium
TCCCGCCGCCTCCACCAACTTTTTAACGGCGTACTCCTCTGGTCAATGCGCTGAGGCGCCAACCGCGCGAAGGCCTTCCCAAGGCTTCGACACACAGCATCAACCCCGGATCGTTGTCTCGGCGCTCATCAGTCCACACCCGTGCCCGACAGAGAAACCGTCTGCGGGCTTCCGTCCACGCTGTTGGTGACGGAAAGCGTTCCGTTGTAAGGAGCGTCGCTATCAGGCGGCGTGAACACAACTTGGAACGTGCAGCTCTGCCCTGGGGTGAGTGTGCCAGGGCAGTTGTTGGTTTGTGAAAAGGTCCCCGACGTCGGTGAGATGGCAATGACCGTGATATCCACTGCCGCGGCGCTGTCGTTGTAGAGGGTGGCGCTCTTCGACGCGCTGCTCGTTCCTGGAAAGGTGGGCGGGAAGCTGAGGCTGCTGGGGATGAAGGTGAGGGCGGTCGGCTCGCCTGTGCCGGTCAGCGCAATGCTCTGCTCCGGGCTGCCGACCGAGTTGTCGCTCAGCGTAACCGACCCGGGTCGCGTTCCCGCAACCGTGGGGCTGAAGGTGACGCTGACGGTGCAGCTTTGGCCCGGACCAAGCGTAGCAGGGCAATCGGCGGTCTGGGCGTAATCTCCGTTGCTCGCAATGCTCGTAAAAGTTACCGGACTCTTGCTGACGTTGGTGATGGCGATGGTCTGGGGCGCGCTCGTGAGCCCCACCTCCAGAAGGCCGAAGTCCAGGCTGAGCGGGCGGATGGCCAGGGTGAGCGGGACATAGAACTCAGCGCTGTCCAGAGCCCCCCCACTGATGCCGCCGACTATCAGCACCTGTCCACTGCTCAGCAGGGAGGCGGTGTGATAATAACGCGCATGGTTCAGGTGTGCGATCGCCGTGAACTTGCCCGTCGCTTCGTCGTAGATCTCCGACGTAGCGGTGGGGTAGAAGCAGGATGTGCGTCCACATCCCCTGAACGCCCCACCCGCGGCCAAGAGCACGGTGCCGTCCGCGAGAAGCGTGGAGGTGTGCGCGAAGCGTCCTTGGGTCATACGACCGGTTGCAGTCCATTGATTGGCCGACGGGTCGTAGATTTCGGCCACCGCTAAGGCCACATGAAAGGGGTTACCACCCGTCACCAGCACCTTGCCGTCCCCGAGGAGCGTCGCGGCGTGCAGGAAGCGCCCGTAAGTTGTGCTGGGCGCACTGGTCCAGGCGTCCGTGACAGGATCGTAGAGTTCGCAGGAATTCAGGGTGGAGCCGTTGGACCCACCTACGACCAAAACTTGGCCACTGCCGAGCAGCGTCGCGGTGTGGTACCAGCGCGCTGTCCCGAGGCTCCCGCTGGGCGACCAGGAGTTCGTCGCCGGATCATAGAGCTCGCTTTCGCCCGTGAATGTACCGCAGCCGCTCACCGTGCATCCCCCTGCGACCAGCACCTGGCCGCTCGTCAAGAGGGTGGCCGTGTGGAAATAGCGTCCCACGGCCAGCGTGCCCGCGGAGGACCAGGTTCCGGAGGCCGGGTCGTACAATTCAGCACCGGTCAAGACGGACCCGCTGCTGTCGAGTCCCCCCATGACAAGCACCCTGCCGTCGGGCAACGTGACGGAAGGGAAGTTCCTTCGAGCGTCTGCCATCGATCCCGTCGGCGTCCACTCGTCCGACGACGGATTGTAGACCTCAGCGGATGAGAGTACGTTCGTGCCGTCCGTACCGCCCGCCACCAGGATATTCCCGTCGTTGAGCGTCGCCTGCGCGCCGAGTTCACGAGCCGCGCTCATGTTTCCCGTGAGTGTCCAGGCACCCTGGACCTGGGCGCGGAGCAGTTGCGTGTTCGAGATCAGCAGCATCGCGCCGGCGGCCACACCGACGAGAATTGCGAAACGTGGACTCTTCATGAACGCCCCCCCTTGAGGAACCTTAACCCCTACGCGGGGGTTTCTGGTGTGGCTTTCTCGACACCTTCAGCATAAACAGCGTTCTCTTTCGTGACGATCGTCCACCTTTGGGGGGTCACCGTATTTTGTTGTGGATCCTCGGGCTCCTAAATTTAGGCTTGAGTCGGTGGCA
>VBGJ01000234.1 GCA_005880445.1 Chloroflexota bacterium
TAGGCGCGAGCCGACGGGTACTGGCGTTCGAACGCGGCCAGGCGTCCCGCCGAGGGCTCGGCGCACGCGACGAGCCGAGCGCCTCCTAGAGTGCCGCCGAGGATGCGGGCGTAGTTCGGTCCCCAATGGCCGAAACCGATGAGCGCGACGCGGACGAGGTCTGAGGTGGGCATCAGATGGGGAAGGTGCCCGGGATTATCCCATAGGGGTCCGGGAGGCGCTCCCGGCCGGTGTCAGATCCTCAGGCGGTCTCGGCCAGGTTTCGAAGCTCGAGCGATTCGAACTGGGCGATTCCAGTGCCTTGGGCGCGAAGCACCAACCTGATGACGACGGTGGTGGCGGGGACGTCGAATACAAAGAACGTGCTCGTCCATTCCTGATGCCGGCCACAAAGCAGGCCATCGCCGTCCGGAAATGTGTCGAGCGCCGTTCCTGATGGATCGATCGCGATCGCGAAGATCCTCTGGGACCCCCCCGACAGGCCGTTTCTGCAACTGATGTTCACGATGAAGTCACGGCCGGATGCGATGCTCGCCGTGTACGTCGCGCTCACAAGCGGCTTGGAGCCGTTGAGAGAGATGGTGATGGTGCCCTGGCCCGGACTGGCGCCTTGGTCCCACGTCCATCCTTCGGAGCCGGGGGCGGTGACCAGGTTCGGTCCGAGCGTGGCGTGGCCGGCCATCCATTCGAGCAGCTTCAGCGGTGCGTTCAGCTTCGGCTGCTGAGGCACCTCCCAGCGCATGAGGATCTCGGCCTGGTCAATCGGATCGGCGCCCGAATCGCTGACCTTGAACAGGCGCACGTCTCCAGTCGCGTCCGTGTAGTCGTTCACCACATTGGCAGTACGGCTTATTGAGCTCAATTCGGCGGCGGTCGGAAACACCAGGACTCCCCAGACCACGCCCGAGCGGCCAGTGAGGTTGTTGACGTTGTCGCTGTCAACTGCGTTGCTGTCGACGACCGATACGTCGGCGTGCAGCTGGTGCAGGTAGTAGCCGAAGCAATCGACGGCAAAGCTCGAGTACTGGCCGAGCGCCAGGACCACGGATCCAGGTGGGCTGGCTGCGACGATGTGCCTGGCCGCACCACGGTA
>VBGJ01000235.1 GCA_005880445.1 Chloroflexota bacterium
GTCGGGTACTTCTCGACGTCGAGGAAGTCCGCGCTGCGCAGGTGGCCATCCCGCTGCTCGTTGCCGGTGTCGATGCTCGCCGCGTCGAGCGTGATGGTTCCCCTGCCCGTGGTGGGGTCGTTGGGATCGTCGAGCTCGACCTCGGCGTCGACGTTGGTGAAGCGTCCGCGCACCGTGGCGACACCGAGGTGCTTGGCGCTGAATGCAACAGAAGTGTGGTACGGGTCAAGAGACCAAGCCATCTTCCTGCCTCCATACATGGTGCTCGGAGCCCCGAGCCGGTCCGGCGATCCAGCCGGCTAAAGCGCATCATACCCAGAAGTGCTATACTTAGTCAAGCGATGGAAAAAAGTGGCACGCGGCCCGCGGAGAGAGTACGATCTGGGCACCGCATGGACGCAGAGGGGGCGTACTGCCCGGTTCACGAGGCCATCCAGGTCCTACAAGAGAAGTGGACGATGCACATCGTGCGCGCCCTCCTGGACGGGCCGAAGGGGTTCAACGAGCTGGGCCGCACCGTCGGTGGCTGCAACCCCGCCACCCTGAAGCTGCGGCTGGACGGCCTCGAGGAGCTCGGCCTGGTGCGTCGCACCGTGCACTCGTACATGCCGCCGCGCACGTCGTACGAGCTGGCGCCGGCCGGCGTCGACCTGCAGCGCGTGATCGACGCCATCGACGCGTGGGCCCGCACCCATCTGCCCACCACGCGCGAGAAGCCCCGCACCGGCAGCGAGCTGATCGCAACCGCGTCCTAGCGTGAGGATGCTGGAAGCGATTCACCGCTGACGCGGTGGGTGCGCTCTAATGAGCGCACATGCTCCTTCGGCGCCGGGCGACGCTGCTTGCCGTGCTCGCGGTGACGGCATGTGGTTCGAGCACGCACGCGACGCCGACGCCGTCACCGCGGGCGGTGACCACTGCAACTCCAACGCCCACGCCCACACCGACGGCGGACCCGTGCGTCGTGCCGCAGCAGTCGCCTCCCACCGGCAACATCGGCGCGAGCTTCGCCACCGCGCTCGCCTTCGCACCGGACGGCCGTCTCTTCTACACCGAGCGCTCGGGGACGGTGCGCGTATGGCAGGGCGGGTCGTCGCACGTGTTCGCCTCCGTGCGCACCGTCACCACCGAGGCGGGAGGCGGGTACAGCGAGCGGGGACTTCTCGGCCTCGCCATAAGTCCCACGTTCGCGCTGGACCGCTACGTGTTCGCGTTCTATTCCGACGCGAACCGCACACAGCAGCACGTGGTCCGCTGGCGCGACTGTGCCGGCACCGGTACCGGCGCGGCCGTGATCATCACGCTGCC
>VBGJ01000237.1 GCA_005880445.1 Chloroflexota bacterium
CACGCAAGCGTTGTACGCGAAGTGCATGTACGGCCTGAAAAACGGCGAGCCGACCACGCCGCCGAAGCCCATCACGCCTTCAAAGCCGCCGTTGACGTAGAAGTCGATGTTCGCCTTGTAGACGAACATGAGATACAGGTGCTCGACCTCGTGGAAGCTCGCCGCGATGAACGCGACCCAGAGCCAACGGTTCGTGGTCCCGAAGCGAAGCAGCAGCGCGCCCAACCCGATCCAGACAAGCCCATCCCAGAGGAAGTGCACCGTCTCGAAATCGAGCTGACCGAAGACGCCGTGGGCTCGCGAGAGATCGCCGTTGAACACGAACACCTGGATCACCTGCACCGTGTGTTCGCCCAGATGGCCGGCCTGCAGCAGCGCGATGGCGCCGAACAGCGCGTACATGCCGTAGTGCTGATATTTGCGAATCCCCTCGACGAACATGAGCGGGACCCACGGAAGCAGTCCCGCGCTGACGATTGCCCACGCTGGCAGCCCGAGCATCGTCGCTCCGATCACCATGCCGAGCGCCGTTGCGCCCGTAATCGCGATCAGCCGCGCCGGCACGAGCTCGGGACGCAGCACCGCGAGTGGCGCGAGCCACGCACGAGGGCCGCGTGACCCAGCGTCCTCGATGTGCACCGCGCCGGCCGCGGACATCGCAGCGCGCGGCGCCTGCGGCTGCCGTCGCCACCGAATCACCATCGCAGTGATCCACGCGGCATCGACCGCGATCACTGCGAGCGAAGCCGCGACCGCCACCCACAGATAGCGGAAACGCTCCGGCGCCGGGAGCAGCGGCGCCCGAATGGGAACGAGCATGGCGCCCGCGGCGAGCAGGATGCCCGCGGCGACCATGAGCGTGATGAACAGCACGATGCGACCGGAGACGTGCACGCGCAGCCCCGAGGGCGAAGCACGATCGACGAGACGCGCAGCCTGCACGACCGCGAGTGTAGGTCGCGTCAGGGCGCGTTGTGGGAGGTGTCTTTGGTTGTGCGGTGACTAGGTTGCCGAGCGGCGCCGGCGCAGCCGCAGTCGCAGCCGGCCGCCGAGCACCCATGCACCCAGCGCCACACCGCCTGCCACCGCGGGAGTCACGGCCGCCGGACTCACATGTGTGCCGGCGGAACGGCACCAGACGTTCGTGGGAACACCGGCGCATGGATTCGCCATCGTGGTCTGCGCCGGTGGCATCGACAGCTGGACGGTGCCGGGCCGCGGGTAGTTGATGGGGAAGCCGGGCGCGGGAATGCACGGCAGATTGGGGTTGTAGTCGCACAGCGTGTTCAGCGTGGGGCACGGTGCGAGCAGCTGCGAATCACAGAGCCCTTCCGCTGCCAGCGGACCCTCGTCACCCGCGTTCGGTGTGGTGCACATGCCGTTCGTCGGAGCGTAGGCCGGGTTGCTCTCCAGCAGTGCCGGGTCGGTGAAGGTCGTGGTGGCGCCTCCGGGTGGATTCTGGTCGCCGGCGAAGCAGTTGCCGGGGTTGTGCTCGATGGTGGCGAGACCGATGTCTCCGTTGCTGGGATTGCCGAAGAAGCCGTTGTTCTGAAACTGGTTGTTGAGGCTGACGTTGCCGAACGCCTGGTAGTAGCAGACCCCCACCGGCGGCGGGACGAATATGCCGCCCTGGCAGTTGGCGATCCCTGTCTCCGCGTCGGGGAGATCGACGATCAGCTCACCCCAGGCGCCGTTGTTGTACACGTTGTTGTGGTAGAGCGTGCTGTACGTCGACCCCGCGAGAATCAAGCCGGTCCCGACGGGGCCGCCGCCGGCGAGGCCGGAGACGCCGTTGCCGGGGACGTTCGGATTGTTGTTGTCGTGGATGTTGTTGTTCATCCACACCGTGCAGGACTGTTCGACACGAGCCCGGTCTTGTTCAGGTCGCACTCGGTGTTCTCCACCAGCAGGTAGCCACCGGCGTTGGTCGATGACAGGCAGAGCGCGCTGAACTGCCCGTGGTCGTGGTTCATGACCACGTCGCACTTCTGCTGGCACGCGCCGATGTAGAACGAGGAGTCCGCCATGTTGCTGGCGTAGTCATTCACCCAGCTGCCGTGCGTGCTGTCGCTGGAGAAGATGCCGTAGCTGCCGGCGGGGAAGTTGACGCCGTTCGAGTATGTGGACGTCGCCGTCAGATAGTTGCCGAAATAACCGGACAGGCCGATCTTCCCCTTGCCGTCGCCGCCGTTCCACCAGATCTGATTCCCGTTGGCGCCGGTCGCGTCGGTGAGGAAGTTGCAGACGGTGAGGTTCTCGATGGAGACGTTGTTCGCGGTGAAGCCGGGCCCCCAGACCTCGATCCCGTTGCGTCCCTGCGCGTTCGGCCCGAGGTCCTGGTCGGCAGCGTTGCCCGAGCAGGGCGTGGTCGCGGTGGGCTTGGTGCCGTCGACGATGACGCCATTGCGATCCATGCCGCGCAGGTGGATACCTGGGGTGGAGATCCACACGCCCGACGGCCAGCTGGGCACCGAGTAGTCCTGGCGCTCGTGGTAGTCGCCGGGTCCGACGAGGATCCAGTCGCCCGGCTTCGCGGCGTTGACGGCCGCCTGAATCGAGGTGTAGCCACCGGCGATGCCGTGGTAGGTCCCCACCAGGAGCACGTGCGGCGCGGCGGCGCGAGTCGTCGTGGGTGATGCTGCCAGCAGCGCGGTGGTCAGGATCGCTCCCGCCAGCGCCGCAAGGGTCCCGCGTTTCGTCATGTGGTCTCCCCTACCACCCGATATTGCCTTCCTTAACGCCGGAGGATAGCGCAGGCTTGCGGGAGCCCGGCAAGGCGTCGGGTAAGGTGTCGGACAGGCCGCCGGAGGCCAGCGAGCCCGGACGGTTAATTACGCGGCCCCGTAGCTCAGCGGATAGAGCAGAGGTTTCCTAAACCTTGTGCGCAGGTTCGACTCCTGTCGGGGCCTCGCATGCATGGTTTCGTTCCGTACCGACGTGCCGCATCGGCATCGGCTACCGTCTAACCGCCAATCGACCCCGGCTCTATAGAAGGCTGCGACGGCAGCTGCGCGACGGGGTCGGTTGGCCCCCGAGAGGGCGATTGCTCAGGCTGCGGAGGCGGCCGAGTCGCGTAGCCGTGCGAACGCGTCCGCTGAGCCTTCCAGGGCGCGAGCCACGTCGATCGCCTTCACCGGATGGCTGAACAGGAATCCCTGATACGCCTGGATGCCCATCCCGAGCAGGTACGCGAGCTGTTCCTCGGTCTCCACGCCCTCCGCGACCGTGTGCACGCCCAACGCATCGAGGAGGCGCACGATGGTGACCACCGTCGAGCGGCGCTGCGGGTCATCGAGACCAACCACAAACATGCGGTCGATCTTCACCTCGTCAACCGGCAGCTCCGAGAGGTACGCCAGC
>VBGJ01000240.1 GCA_005880445.1 Chloroflexota bacterium
CCGAGCACCGCGCGTTCCTGCCCCACGGCATCGGCATCCGCGAGGCGCCGGCAGCGGGCAATCTCGACGACACGCCGCAGCACGCCGACATCCTCATCGCCGGCTTCGACTACGCGCGCACCGTCGAGATCCTGCCGCAGCTGCGCGACCTGCGCCTCGTGCAGACCCTCAGCGCCGGCGTCGACACGCTCGTCGACCACATCCCGCGCGGCGTCACGTTGTGCGACGGCTCCGGCGTGCACGACGCATCCGTCTCCGAGTGGATCGTCATGGCCATCCTCGCGATGCGCCGCCGCCTTCCCGCGCATGTGCTCTCGCAGCACGACAGGACCTGGAGCTTCAGCGGCGGTGCCGACCTCGAGGGTGCGCGCGTGCTCATCGTCGGCTACGGGTCCATCGGCCGTGCGCTGGAGGCCCGGCTCGCACCGTTTGGCGCCCGCATCGTGCGCGTCGCGCGCCATGCACGAGACGGCGTGCACAGCGACGATCAACTACCACACCTCCTGCCCCACGCTGACGCCGTCGTCATCCTCCTGCCGCTCACATCCGAGACACGCGGCATGGTGAACGCGGACTTTCTCGCCGCGATGCGACCCGGCGCGCTCCTGGTCAACGCAGCGCGTGGCCCCATCGTCGACACCGATGCGCTCCTCGCCTCGCTGCGCGCCGAGCACATCCAGGCCGCCCTCGATGTCACCGATCCCGAACCACTCCCCGACGGCCATCCACTGTGGTCCACGCCCGGCGTGCTGATTACGCCGCACATCGGATGAGCGTTGAACGTCCGCTGCACGGCCGCGTCGCCATCGTCACCGGCTCCAGCCGCGGCATCGGCCGCGCCATGGTGCTCCGCCTCGCCCGCGAGGGCGCGTCGGTCGTCGTCACCGGCAAGTCGGAGTCCGGCACCGATCGCCTCCCCGGCAGCATCCACACCGTCGTCGATGAGGTCGAGCGCGCCGGCGGCACCGCCCTCGCCGTGCGCGTCGACGTGCGCAACGACGACGAGGTCAAGGCGATGGTCGACACCACCATCGACCGCTTCGGCCGCATCGACATCCTGGTCAACAACGCCGGCGCGCTGTGGTGGCAGCCGATTTTGCAAACGCCGCCGAAACGCTACGACCTCATGTGGCAGATCAACGTGCGCCACGCATACCTCTGCGCGTACTACACGCTGCCCCACATGGTGCAGCAGCACTGGGGCCACATCATCAACTGCTCACCGCCCATCACCACCGAGCCCAGCCCCGGCCACGTCGCCTACATGACCACGAAGATGGGCATGACCCGCCTCGCCATCGGCATCGCCGCCGAGCACAAGGACGACGGCATCGCGTGCAACTCGCTCTGGCCGGTGACCATCATCGAGAGCCTCGCCAGCATCAACTGGGGCATGGGTGACCGCAGCCAGTGGCGCTCGCCCGAGATCCTCTGCGACGCGCTGATGGAGATCGTGCGCACCGAGCCGCCGTCGCTCACCGGACAGCAGATCCTCGACGAGCCCTTCCTGCGCGGCCGCGGCTGGACCGACGCGCAGCTCGACGCCTACTGGCTCGAGGGCAAGCCGCCTGCCAACCCCGTGTACATCGACGGTCGCGCCGGCTCCACGATGTAGCGCGCGGCGCCGTCCACGCCTCTCCAAGTGCTACGATCGTAGCCGTGAAGCGAGTTCCCTTACGCGATCTGCGCAACTTCACCTCGAATGTGCTGCAGCGAGTGAAAGAGGGCGAGATCTTGGAGATCACGGACCGTGGCCGTCCCGTCGCACGCCTCGTCCCGATCGAGCTCGATGAATGGGGCCAGCTCCAAGCGCTCGGACTGGTGGAGCCACGAGAGGAGGAGGGCGATCCGCTCGAGATCGAGCCGGTCGCACCCGCCCCCGGGGTTCCGCTCGCATCCGAAATTCTCGCTCGCCTGCGTGCCGACGAGCGGTGAAGCGCGAGTATCTCGACGCTTCGGCGTTCATCAAGTTGATCCTGCCCGAGCCTGAGTCACACGCGTTGCGCGAGTGGCTCAGCGGCCGGACGTGGATCTCCTCGATGCTGCTGCGTGCCGAAGCGTTGCGCGCCGCCCGCCGTCATGGAGCGCCGGCAGTGGATGCTGCGATGCGCATGCTCAGGCGCACGGAGTTCATCCGCCTGGGGCGCGCGCTGCTCGATCATTCAGCGGTCCTCGGTTCACCAGACGTGCGCACGCTCGATGCGATTCACCTCACGGCAGCTGCCTCGTTGGGTGCGTCGCTGGGCGCTGTGGTCACCTACGACGAGCGCCTCGGTGAAGTGGCGCGGTCATTGCGAATGCGCGTCGTTTCGCCGCGGTGAGCTTCGCTTTTACGTCTCGTTCAGCTCGTAATCGAGCGTGAACGTGTGCCCGCCGTCGGGCGCGATCACGATCTCACCTGTGCCGGTTAGCCCCCGTAGTTCGCCACTCGCCGCA
>VBGJ01000241.1 GCA_005880445.1 Chloroflexota bacterium
TCCGGCATCACGATCCACGACGGCGCCACCTGATCCGGCAAGGCCAGTGCAGAGTGCTGCAGCACGAACGATCCGTTGCGCCCATTGACGCTTCCCTCAAAGCGCTCCACCCCGAAGTACGCACGCGACGTTTCGACGGGCGTCAGCACCGTGAGTATCTCGGTGGTGCTCGTGCCCTCGAGATCTCCGCGCCACGTCTT
>VBGJ01000015.1:0-3994 GCA_005880445.1 Chloroflexota bacterium
ACGGCGACGGGGAGAGGACATACGCGACGACCGGCTTCCCGTCCGGTCCCGTGAGCGCGAAGCTCGCCACACTGACGGTGGCCGCCTGGCTGAACGTCATGGTCACTGGATAGCCGGTCGTTCGCGGCTTTCCCGCAGGCACGGGGTCGGGAAGTTCGTTATCGACGAAGATGGCAGGAACATCTCGTGCGCCGCCGGCGGGGTACGCGACGGGCGCGGCGGGTGCAGCGACGGCAAAGCCGAACTCCATATCCTCGATGAGGAGGGAACCGACCTGCGCCTGCGAATAGCCGACGGCGGTGAGATCCGGGCGCAGGAGCGCGAAGCGATGGAAGACGCTGTTCACCCAGTCGTCGACGGCCGCGACCGCGCCGCCGCGGTGGGTGATGTCCTCGCCGATGCGCGGATCCGCATAGCCGTACGCCGCCGCGCGCGCCCACGGGAACTGCCCGCTGTATCCCGGAAGACCGGGGGTTTCCAGGTGGATGCCGAGATCGCTCACGCTCGGCGCGAGGTTGTTGAAGAGCCAGTAGAACGCGTGGGAGTCCGCGCTGGCGGTCAGATGCGCATCCAGATGCACTGCTGCAAGCCCGGCCGCTGCGCGCGCGTGGTTCACCCGCGCCAGTGCCTGCGCGGCGGCGACGGTGCCGGCAGCGTCGGGTTGGGGCGGCGGCGGACGGCGCAGCGACCGCGCTCCAACATCGGCGCTCAGCGCGGACTTGATCTCCCGATACCCGGCTTCGGGCTCCTTCTGCACGTACCGGCCGAGTGCGACCAGGAAGGCGGCCGCATGCAGATCCTGCGGGTCGACCGTCAGCGCGCGCTCGAATTCGCGCACCGCTGCGTCGACGTCGTTCTTGGCAGCGACGTCGAGCAGTCCGTTCATGTCGAGGAGCGTGGCGTCGCCGGGCGCCAGCCGCAGCGCCCTGGCCCAGAGGCTCACCGCGGCGCTCGCATCTCCCACGAAGACCGCGTCATTGCCGAGCATCTGCAGCGTCTCGATGTCATCGGGCGTCTCCGCCACAGCGGAATCGAGCGCCTGATGCGCAGCTGCCTTCTGGTTGGCGCCCAGCTCCGCATCCACCACCTCGGCGGTGCGGTAGAGCCAATGCGGCTGGATGCGCAGAGCAGCCTGCAGCGCCGCGATCTGCGCGCTCCGCTGGCCGAGGTCGCCGTCGAGGTTGGCCACCTCACGCTGCGCCTCCGCGCTCAGAAAGCGCGTCGGATGCCTGGCGATCAGCGCATTCGCGCTTCCGATCTGGTCCTTTGATCCTGCGTAATCGCCGCTGTCTGCCAGCGCCTCCGCGTAAAAGAGATGCGCGAGTGGATTCTCCGCCGCCAGGCGCACCGCGGACCGGCCGGACACGACCGCGTGGGTGATGTCACCGGACCAGTCCTGGACCCTGCACAGCACGGCAGCAGCAGCGCCACTGCGACGGTCGAGCACAACCCCTCGCCTGGCCTGCCGAAGCGCGTCCCCGAAGTCGTTGCGATAGTTGAGGAAGAGCGCGAATCCGGCGTGCACGTCGGCGACATTCGGCGCCGCGGCAAGCAACCGGGCGTAGTCACCGTCGGCCGCGGTGTATCGGTTGTCGAACATGTCCTGCTGCGCAGCCGCCAGGCCCACCGCGGCCTGCGCCTGACCGGCGGCCGGCGCCGGAGTCCCACCCCCAGCCGGCGGCGTGGAGCACGCGACGGCGAGTAGACCCGCGAGAACGGCAACCGCGCGGCGCACTGCGCGCGGTAGCGTCGCACAGGTCAGCCCGCCGGACGACGGCTCCTAGCCACCGACGATCCCACTGGTGCGCGTGACATCGACACCGCGTGACTCGAGGCCGGCGATCACCCGGTTGATGCCGATGCTGTCGGTGGTCATGTGTCCGGTGACGACGAGCGTCTTCCCATCCGAGACGGGGTCATCGCGCAGCTTGGCCAGGTCCTCCTCGCCGCAGTGCATGGCGAAGATGGTGTCGACGCCGGCCTTGAAGTACTCGCGAAAGACGGGATGCCCTCCATTGGTACCGCCGGCCATCGCGACGGTGTACCTGCCGAGGCGGTGTCCCGGATCGCCCAACCACGCTTCCGGTCGCGTCAATCCCGCTTCCATCTCGGGAAACTCCTCGATCCAGGCAATGGCGTCGCCAACCGTCGCCTCGCTCGAGCCGCGGCCGTCGAGCACGTCGACAATCGCCTGCCTGCCGATGACGTCGCACGCAAGATGGATGTTCGCCAGCGGCAAGCCGATGAGCCGCGCGGTGTCCACGACCCTGTTGACGTTTGCCATGTGCATCGCGCGGTGGGGCCGGTCGAGCCGCTGCGCCACCGCGGCCTCGGCAACCTCGAGCGCGATGCCTTCCGCCACCATCTGAACGACCTGGCGGCGCACCACCGCTGCGAGATCGAGGCTGGCTCGGTCCCCGATCGGATGATGCGCGATCGCCGCATCGAAACCGGCGTCGCGCGCGTAGAGGATCTCGGCGACACCGATGTCGACTCCAAAGAGGACGCGCTCCACGTCGCGATCCGACTCGATGTAGACCATCGAGTCCGCCGGCACCGCGTCGCATCCCGCGAGGCGCGCGCTCCAATCCAGGATCTCCTGCAGTCGCACTTGCCGGCGACTCTATGAGCTGTGGCTCACGCGCCGCACACGGACGGCTGCGGCGTGGTGCCGGGACGGTGCACCCCGATGCGGACACCGTCCTGTGCCACCACGACGCACTCGAGATAGGCTCGGAGGACCCTCATCGCGGCGGATCGTGCGAAGAGCGGATTCACCGAGAGGGCGGGCGCCAGCGACCCCACCAGGCGATCACGGATGAACCCGGGCAGTGTGAGCTCGCCGACATCGAGCTCGACCATGTGGGTCGCGATCAAGGGGGCCGACGCCGCCGTGCTGAGCGCCACCGATATGCGAGCCACCGGCATGACCGTGAACGGACCGTAGGGGTGCTCCGCCTCCACCACCACGAGCCCATCGCGCACTCGCGCGCTGACATTGCGGAGGCTGTTGGGGTGGGGATTGTGCGCCCGTGCCAGAACGGTGAGATCGTGCTCGCTCAGCGTCACCACGCCGTCTGGCTGTGCCAGCAGCTCGGCGGCGAGCTGGGCGCCGAGCGTGAGGGCGATCGCCGCCTCGGACTCCCCGTGGTCGGGTCCGGCGGGCGTCGCGCCCAGGCTGGGCGCGGCGAGGGCTCGATCGGCGATGAAAGCCGAGGCACCCAGAACCGCGACGACCAGAACGATGAGGAGGCAGCAGCCGCGCACCACACCGCTTTGTGCGCAGCGCAGCGAGGTCACGTCACCGAGACGGCGAGCACGAAGGTGACGACCGCGGTCACCGACAGGCCGAGGATCAGCAGCACGATCGCGAGCGTCAGGTCACCCGCGGGGTGGGGTGCGGGCACCAGGCCGGTCGGAGCCGCAACACTCTGCAGGCCCGACGGGGTGGTCAGCACGCCGACGACCGGTCCAGGAGAGGCCGGCGGGGTGCTCTGAGGGGTGCTCGGGGGGACCGCCGAGACCGCCTGCGGTTGCCCCGCCTGTGGGTCCGGAGGTGCCGGCCGCGGTGTCTGGGTGCAGTGTCTGGTGCCATGGCAGTGGCGCTCCGCCGCTTGCGACGGTGCGAACGCCACCGTCCACGCGAGCGCAGCGAGGGCCAGGCCCAGAAGCACGACGCCCACCCGGCGTCGTGTCACGCCGCCTCTCTGCCGGTGCGCCGCGCGGCGACGGCGGCCCGGGGGACGATCCTGAGGCTGGTGCGTGCGTTGCGGCGCACCTGGTCCCAGCTCCAGTGCAGCGTCAGCTGACGGTTGTCCTTCCACGGCCGTCGCAGGTCGCGGTAGTGCCGCGAGCCCGGCTGGCCGGACTGACCCGGGGCGTGGATGCCCGTGCACGCGTCCCACGCGCCCACGTCCATCACCTGACGCCAGGAGGGAGCGAAGAGTCGCGTGTGGAAGGGCTCCCTCGGCAGAAACGAGGTGGCCATCACCGA
>VBGJ01000015.1:4183-11001 GCA_005880445.1 Chloroflexota bacterium
ATCCGAACACCGGATGCGACAGATCGGTACCCGCGACGATCCGCCACGCCGGCCCGCACGTGGGGGTGAGCGCGCGCTCAGCAAGGCGATGCATGAACGCCTCATACAGCGTGGGTTCGATCGCTTCGGGTCGCATAGTGCCGTCCCACTGCGCCAGGCGGTGGCGGGCGTGCTCGGCGACGGGCGAGGCAAACGTCAGGCCTTGTAAGAGTTTCACGACCTGCCGTGCCGGTGGGCTCATGAGATCCATCTGCACCTGCGCCATGTAAGCGGCATCCATGCGCTCCGAGCTCAACAGCGTTGCGAGGCGGTGTGCGCGATATCCATTCATGTAGTCACTCGAGATGTAGTGCGGGAACTCATCACCGACGATCCGGTTGTTCGCGGTGATGATCACGTGCTCGGGTGGATCGAGCTTCGCGGGCATCTCGGACGGTGACAGGTACCGTGTCCACAACGCGTCTCCGCTCCATCCCGCCACGGGCAGCCCGCTCGGCGCCCGGCGCCTCACCGGTACGCGGCCGCAGAGCAAATAGCCGATGTGTCCATCGACATCCGCATACACCACGTTCTGCGACGGAGCGTCCATGCCGCTGAACGCTTCTCGGAAGGTGGACCAATTCGAGGCGCGCTGCAGGCGCAACAGCGCCTCGGCCGTCGCTCCGGGCGTAAGCGCGGTCCACTGCAGCGCAAGCCCGCGCCACACGTTGCGCACCGGATCGTCGATGCGCTCGACCACAGGGCCGTGCCGGGTGCTCACCACCTCCTCGAGCTCGTCCGATGAGTCCTTGACGTGGATCACCTCGCGAATGAGCCGCGTGGGTTGAAAACCGCGCTCGGTGCGGTATCGCTCTGCCGCAGGCGAATCGAACTCCTCGATGACGAGGTCCTGGCAGTCGGCAAACGAGTTGGTGAAGCCCCACGCGCAATGCCGGTTGTGCCCGATGACGACGAACGGCATACCGGGCAGCGTCACACCCGTGGACTCGAAATCGTCGCCTGCACGGATGTGCGCCGCGTACCAGACGGAGGGAATCGTGGGAGCGAGATGTGGATCGTTGCAGAGCAGCGGGCGGCCGCTGACCGTGCGCGCGCCGGAGACCACCCACGAGTTGCTGGCCCCGCCGGCGGTGGGGATCCAGCGCGCGGCCTCCGCGAACATCGGCAGCAGCGTGCTCCGCGCCTGCGCCGGCCCGGCGGCACGGACGGAGTCGGCGAGGATCGTGGGGTTGGCATCCGGATAGACGGCGTCGAGCTGGGCCGCGCGTTCCGGTCCCAGCGCCCGCAGGACCTCGAGACGCAGCAGCTCGGCGTCCCAGTTCGTGCTGAGGCCCAGCGCGAGGAGCTTCACCGCGCCGATGCTGTGCGCCGGCTCCCATGGCTCCGGCGTCATCTTGAGCAGGCGGAACTCGAGCGGAAGCCGCCGTGCCGACTCGATGACGCAGTTCACCCCGGCGGCGTATGCGTCGAGCATGCCCCGCACCTCGGCGGCTGCGCGAATTGCCTCCTCGCGTGCGACGCGGATCAAGCCGAGCCGTCGCACGAAGCGATCCACCGCGATGCCCTCGGGACCTGCGAACTCGCTGACGCGGCCCATGACCACCCGTCGGTTCACCTCCATCTGCCAGAGACGGTCCTGCGCGTGCGCCAAGCCCATGCCGAAGGCGGCGTCCTCCATCGAGCGTGCGTCCACGTGCACCAAGCCGGCGCGGTCGCGCATCACGTTGACCGGTGCGCTGATCCCAGCAACGTCGACGGTGCCGCGCGTGCGCGGGAGAGAAGCGGTGAGCAGACGGCGTCGCAGCACGGCAACGGCGATCGCGCACACGATGGCGACAGCCGCCACGGCGGCGAGGACGATGACGACAGCGCTCACGGCGGGGGCCCAAGACCGTACTACACTCGCCCTCCCATGGCCGCCCGGACGCCACTGTACGACCGGCACGTCGCGGCAGGCGCGCGCATGGTGGAGTTCGGCGGGTTCGACATGCCGCTGATGTACTCATCGATCCGCGACGAGCACATCGCGGTGCGGACGGACGCCGGTCTGTTCGATCTCTCGCACATGGGCGAGGTGCGCCTCACCGGTGACGGAGCCGAGGCAAGCGTGCAGCGGTTGCTGACGAACGACGTGACGGGGCTGCGGTCCGGCGCCGCGCTGTACAGCGTGATGTGCAACGAGAAAGGCGGCATCGTCGATGACGTCGTCGTCTATCGCGATCCCGGCGGATATCTCATCGTGGTCAACGCCGCCTGCCGCTCCAAGGATGTGGCGTGGATGCGAGACCACCTGGACGGCACCGAGCTCGACGACCTCAGTGACGCGCTGGCGCTCCTGGCGGTGCAGGGTCCGCGCGCCGTCGAGATCGTGCAGTGCGTTGCGGCCGTGGATGTCGGCACCACGGATCCGTTCCACTTCGTCGACACGGAGGTCGGCGGGGTACACGCGGCGGTGTCGCGCACGGGATACACGGGCGAGGACGGGTTCGAGCTTTACGTCGACGCGGATGCCGCGGGCAGCGTGTGGGACGTGCTGCTCGCAACGGGTCGGGAGTTTGGAATGCTGCCGTGCGGTCTCGGTGCGCGTGACACGCTGCGGCTGGAGGCTGGGCTGCGCTTGTACGGGCAGGACATGGATGATGCAACCGATCCATACAGCTGCGGCCTGGGCTGGACCGTGAAGCTGGCCAAGGGCGACTTCACCGGCGCGAGTGCGCTGCGCGCGCTCGACCCCAAGCATCCGCCGCGCCGCTTCATCGGCCTGCGCCTCGAGGGACGCGCCATCGCGCGGCACGGCAACAGCGTCATCGCACGTGGTCGCGACGCCGGCGTGGTCACCAGCGGCACCTTCAGCTTCACCCTTGGCTACGGCATCGCCACCGCGTCCGTCGATCCCGAGCTTTCGCCCGACACACCGCTGATGATCGACATCCGCGGCAGCCTCGCCCCGGCGGTGCGAGTGCCCCTTCCGTTCTACCGCCGCACCAAGGGAGCGTGAGCATGGCCGACCTCTCTGCGTACCGGTTCACAGCCACCCATGAATGGGTGCTCCTAGACGACGGGCGTGCCACCGTCGGCATCACCGACAACGCGCAGTCGCAGCTCGGCGATGTGATCTTCGTCGAGCTGCCCGCCGCGGGCACCGTCGTGAAGGCGGGCGCCAAATTCGGCGCCATCGAGTCGGTGAAGGCGGCCAGCGATCTCTACGCGCCGGTGAGCGGCACGGTGTCCCAGGTGAACGACGCGCTGTCGGCGCAGCCCGAGCTGGTCAATCGCGAGCCGTACGCGGGCGGCTGGATGATCCGGCTCGACGGCGTCTCGGAGGGCGGCGTCGAGCTCCTCGACGAGGCCGCGTACGAGGCGAGCACCGCAGGCTGACTTCAGCGTTGCGGCGGCCCGGCGGCGCGCAGATTAGACTCGGGCAGCCGCGGGCAAGGGTCAGCTAGCTCAGTTGGTTAGAGCGCGCGGTTCACATCCGCGAGGCCGAGGGTTCGAGTCCCCCGCTGACCACCACGCCGCGGTCCCCTACACGAGCTCCACGTCTCGGTGCATTCGATCAGCAGCGCCGAACCGGGTGTCGATGTCACCATCGAACACGAAGCCGGCCTTTCTGTAGAAATCAAGTGCGTGCTTGTTCGCCGTCACTTCGACGCGCCGTATATGCCGCGTCCGCGCGATCGCAACCAGATCGAGCACGAGCTGCCGTCCCACACCACGCCTCGTCCACTCTGGATCGACGAACAGATCTTCGAGCTCGATGATGCCCCGAGCGACGAAGCTGGCGGAGAACCCGACGATTCGACCGTCGGCGATGGCAACTCGTGTGCGCCCCTGATTCACGGCAACGTCAGACAGCTCGAGAGCATCGGGATTCGCGAGCAGATTCATTCGATCGCCCTCGTTCGCAAGCGACGACCTGCGATAGACGTCTCTCAAGACGCCGATGTCGGTTGGCACCGCGTTGCGGATCAGATATGGACTGGCGTCCTGCGATTCGCTCATTTTCGAGTACGCGAATCTACCCCTCTGATGGATCGGTGGACGCTGGGCCGGTTGGGCAGCGAAACCGGATAGACGTACGGGCCGTTATAGTGATATCGTTACACTCAGATTGCGACAGTCTGAGCCCAGTTGGCGAGCCGGCCGAGCCGGCGATACAAGGCGGGCCTAGGAGGTACCAGGCCATGACAGATCCGGTCGAAGTCCGCAACGAGCGGGTCGAGACGTCGGCGGGAGCACCGCCCCCTTCGGCTCCAGGCGGGCCACCGCCCGGCCCGGGCTATGCCCCGGCCTCGTCCTATGCCAGCGAGCACCGCGTCACCACGCGCTCCACGTCGCTCGAGAGCGGGTTCCGCGGAAGGCAGACGGTGTGGGTGTGCATCGCGATCGTCGACCTGTTTCTCGCGCTGGACTTCATCTTCTTCGCGGCCGGCGCGAACGACACGGGATTCGCATCGCTTGTGTACACGATCGGTGGTGCCCTGGCCGCGCCGTTCCCTGGCATCTTCAACATCACAACCGCACCGCACGGACATCCGCTCCAGTGGGCGGACCTCCTCGCCATCCTCATATACACGCTCGCTGCGTGGATCGTGAACCGGCTGATTCTGATCGCCACCACACCATCAGATCGTCGCGGCGCAACCATCGCCTCCTAACCGACCAGAAGCAGCGACTCGAGGGACTGCTACGCTTGCCGCGATGAGCGGCGAGCGAGCAGTCCTTCTTTTTGGCGAGACATATCACCACCCGAACATCCTCTACCGCACCGGATTCCTCGCTCCAGACCCGGTGATCGTCGTCGATCGCGGGGATGGCGACACGACGCTCTGGGCTAGCGCGTTGGAGGAAGGCCGCGCGCGCAAGGAGGCGCGCGTCGCTGAGGTTCGCTCGACGTTCGACCTCGACATCGCCGAGAAGGTTCGCAGCGCGGGAAGCGAGCAGGAGTCGTGGGGACTCGTGCTCGAGGAGGTGTGCCGTCGCCACAGGCTCGAGGCTGTCGATGTCGACTCGCAGTTTCCCGCGATCCTCGCCGACCATCTGCGCGCGCACGACGTCGACGTGCGGCCGCGCACCGATCTCTACCAGCGGCAGCGCCGCATCAAGACGCACGAGGAGGTGGCATGGATCACGCGCGCCGAGGACGCGGCCATGGCCGCCACGCAGGCGGCGATCGACGTCATCGCGACGGCGGACATTCGCGACGGGCTCCTCAGCCACGATGGACGGCCGCTCAGCGGGCAGGACCTGGTGGTTCGCGTGGAGAGCACGCTGCTCGAGCTGGGTTGCGGCACCGAAGACACGATCTGCTGCGGCGGTCCGGAATCCGCGGACCCGCATCGCGCCACCAGTGACGTGTTGCGCGTCGGACTGCCCATCGTGCTCGACATCTTTCCGTACGACAAGCGCACGCGCTATTGGGGCGACATGACGCGTACCGTCGTGCGGGGCGCGCCACCGCCCGAGGTCGAGCGGATGTGGGATGCCGTGCTCGAGGCGCAGCAGGCGGGACTCGACGCGGTGCGTCCGGGAGCCAGCGGACGTGACGTGCATTTCGCGTGCAGCGACGTGTTCAAGGAACATGGCTACGGCTCGCTGGCAAAGCCATACCGCGACATCAAGAGCGCCGCGCGCTTCATCCACGGCACCGGGCACGGACTGGGGCTCGAGATCCACGAGTTTCCGCGAATCGGCGACGTCGACGTCACCCTCGAGGTGGGCGACGTGATCACCGTCGAACCCGGACTCTACGATCCGCAGTTCGGCGGCATCCGCATCGAAGACCTGGTCGTGGTCACCGAGGAGGGGTGCCGCAACCTGACCCCGCTGCCCAAGGTGTTTCACCTGGACTGACACGGCCGGCTGGTACACTGCGCTCCGGCCTGCCGTGCGGGCTGACACATTGGAATAGCTTTCCTGCACCCGGCGAACGTCCGTCTCGACCACCTCGGCGGCGATCGGAGCCCGGGTGCCGCAAGGCCAGAGGAAAGGAGGTGTGGCGCGCGTGATGCGCGACTACGAGCTCATGTACATCGTCCGGCCGGAGCTGGACGAGGAGGCGCTGCGCACCGCGGCGAAATCGGTGCGCGGCCTGATCGAGACGCAGGGCGGCGAGGTCGTCAAGACCACGCTCTGGGGCAAACGCCGCCTGGCGTACGAGGTCAAACGTCTTCGCGACGGGTATTACGTTCTCGTCGTGCTCCGGCTCGACGGTGGCAAGGTCGCCCCGGTCGAGCGCGCGTTGCGCATTCATGACACCGTGTTCCGGCATCTGCTCGTGCTGCACCAGGGGCCGATGCCCGAGCCCGACGGCGAGATCGAGGAGGCGCAGCTGCAAGTCGAGGGCGCCGGGGCAGGTGTGCCCGAGGCGGAGGTCGCGGAGGCCGTCACTGTCGACGCTGCGTCCGTCCAGACAGAGGAAGATGTGCCCGATGAGGAGCTCGAAGAAGCGCCCTCGGCCAGCGACGACGAAGGAGACAAGTGATGGCTGGTTCCCTCAATCGTGTGATGTTGATCGGGCGCCTGACGCGCGACCCTGAGCTGCGGTACACGCCCAGCGGGACACCCGTATGCAATATCGCCATCGCAACGAATCGGTACGGGCAGGATCAGAGCGGCGAGCGGCGCGAGTTCACCGACTATCACGACATCGTCGCGTGGAACCAGGGCAATCGAAAGCTCGCCGAGCTCTGTGCGCAGTATCTGCAGAAGGGCCGCCTCGTGTACGTCGAGGGAAGACTGCAGACACGGTCGTGGGACGATGCGCAGAGCGGGCAGAAACGCTACAAGACCGAGGTCAACGCGTCGGACGTGCAGTT
>VBGJ01000242.1 GCA_005880445.1 Chloroflexota bacterium
CGGTATGCCGATGAATGCGACTGCCACAAGAAAGCGCGGCAGCACATCTAGAAACGCATGGCCCGCCGCCACACGGTGATCGAGTGCAGCACGCAGAATCCGTGCAGCAGCGGCAACCGCAGTGACCAGCAGTGCAGGCGCCTGCACGGCATGGAAGACCTGCTCGAAGATCGAAGCCGGATTCCACGAATGCCCTGGATAGCCAATCGTGCCGAGAAACCACGTTTGCAATTCAGGAGGGAATAGGGCGTTCGCCAGCCACTGCACCGTGTCCTGGATGAAGTGGCCTGTGTCGGTGAAGAAACGGAAGATGCTGCCCAGGATCGTGAGAACGGCCCCGAGTGCGTTCTCTACACCGGATGCGAGATTGAACGCGCCACTGAAGAATCCACTCAGGCTCTGCCACCAGGTGACTGGATCCCACCAACCCCCGGCAACCGCAGGAGCGACCGTCGTGCCATCGATGATCATGACGGTGCGAGCTGCTGGTTGCCCGAACCGCCCGCACCGTGACCGTCGAGGCGTCGCTCTGGATGAGGAGTCAGAGGACTGTTGGGATGGCAATCCGGCGGCGGCGGAGCCGCTCGCGGTTCGCGTGGCTGCTTCGTCACCGGCACGATCCGCTTGTGACGAGTCAACTCGATCGACAGCAAATACGTGTGCATCAACCGACGCCGGCGACGGCCTTCACGAGCTGCAAAACGAGTACCGCTCCGCCACCCTTGGTGATCATGTCGACCAGGAATGACCCCCCGCTCTCCCGGTGATCCATCATCTTGTGGATCCCGGAGATCGCGACAGCGGACGGGATGAGGAATTGCGCGGACGTCAGCAGCGGCCCCGCAATGTGGTCGAGAACCGGCTGGGAGAGGTTGTCCGATGACGGATTCGGCACCGGCGCACCAGCACCGACAGCCGCGATCAAATGGACGAGCGCCGCGAGCGCGTGCATCATCATGGCCCTGCTCCCCTGTCCCCGAGGCTGCGACGCCGGTCCCATGCCGGCAACTCC
The DNA here is from genome assembly GCA_005880445.1 of Chloroflexota bacterium. GTDB lineage: Bacteria > Chloroflexota > Dormibacteria > Aeolococcales > Aeolococcaceae > CF-75. The sequence goes on from VBGJ01000242.1 coordinate 1,013, forward strand.
GCCTCTAGAAATCTATGAGCGTCGGCCGGACATGGCCCGGACATCGCGTCGACGTGCGGCGGAACAACGCCCGACCTCGATGCACGGGTAGCATCGACCCGTGGTCACGGGGGAGCGCGAACCGGTCGTGCCGGCAGAGGCTCACGAATCGGCACGCCACGGGCTTGCGCGACTGAGCGCACTGGCGACGATCCATGACATCGCCATGCGCTACCGCGCGATCACGCAGTCCGGCCACCACGATTTCTTCGCCTTCTACTCAGCCGGGACGCTCATCCGTGAAGGCCAGCCGCAGTCGCTGTACGACGCTTCTACGCTGACGGCACTGGAGCGGCACATCTGGCCGCACCCCACCGGCTATGCCGGCTACATGCCGTTTCTCAATCCGCCGTCTGCCGCCGTGATCCTCTCACCGCTCGCATCGCTGCCATTTGCAACCGCGCGTTTGCTGTGGCTCGCGATCAGCATCGCACTCGCCATCGCGTGCGCGGTGGTGCTCACCTCGGGGCGCGACCTGCGCACCCGCGGCCTTGCCGTCGTCGCGGTGCTGGCGACGTTCCCCGCATACCAGACGTTCACCGAGGGGCAATGGTCGTTCGTCATGCTGCTCGGTGCCCTCGGCGCGCTCGTGATGGCGCGCCGCCATCTCGACTGGCTCGCGGGCGCGCTGCTCCTCCCGTTGTGGCTGAAGCCGCCGCTGCTGCTGTTCGTCCTCGTGTGGCTGCTGATCACGCGCCACTGGCGCATAGCGGCCGGCGCGGTGGGCGCCGTCATCATGCTCACGCTGGTAACGCTGCCCTGGACCGGCTTCGGCGCCGACGTCAACTACATCCAGTACCTCGGAGGTGTCACCGCGGCGCACGCTACCGGCAGCGGCGCCGTCGGATCGACGACGTGGGAAGGCGCGCTGCCCAACATGGAGGGACTGATCGGCCTCGCCGCCACCTTCGCAGGACAGGCGCACCCGCTCGCCGTCGATGTGCTCACCGGCGTGATGGCGGCCGGGCTGCTCGCGTATTTCGTGTGGGCCACACGCTCACGATGGCTCGCGCGGCCGTTGCCACTGCAGGTAGCCCTGGCGGCGCTCTGTCTTGGGCTGCTGCTCGATCCGCACCTCTACGCGCAGGACTGCGTCCTCATCGTGGTGCTCGTTGCGGTGACGCTCTCTCGCACACGCATATCCGCGCCCTCGGTGCTGCTCGGCGGCGCGGCGCTCATGGACCTCTCCGCCATCGACACCTACTGGATCCAGGGTGTGTTCGTCACGCCACTGCACCTACTGACGTTCCTGCTCATCGCGGGCGTCATCGCATTCTCGTGGCCCGCACGCACCCGGCCGGCGCTGCCTGCGCGAGCCGCCGCCCCCGCGTAGTGTCGAAATGAAACGCGCTTTAAGCCGCGGCGCTCTGCTCGCGCGACGCCTGCTCCGCCTTGCGCTGTTGGGATCTGCGCACGCTCTCCAGGTCCGGATACCGCGTGCGCTCGCGCTTCACCTCCGCGAAGTTGGTGTTGCGCGCCAGCCACGAGAAGTGCTGCCACAGCTCCAACGCCTCGGCGTCGGCCGGCACGTCGAAGATCACCGGACCGAAGATCGCCGGCCCGTCACCATCGTCCAGCACGACGGTGGGCACACCGAACGCGCGATGCATGGCCACGACGTCGTCATGCTCGCGCTGCACGTCCT
>VBGJ01000243.1 GCA_005880445.1 Chloroflexota bacterium
CAGCGGCGCCCACCAGGTGAGCATCACCAACACGACCGTCGGAGGGAGCAACGTCACCGTACAGAGCACCACGACGTCGACGTCGATCACGCACAACAACATCAGCAACAACCTGAGCGTCCTGGGCAACTTCGGGTCGACCACGGTCCAGTTCAACTCGGTTGGAAAGAACGCCACGTGCTCGAACAACGCTGGGTTCGTGGGCGGCGGCAACACCGCTGGCGGCAAGGACACCTGCAATTGATCGGCGCGTAAGGAGGACGGCATCAAGGGTCTGACGTTCCGGCGGCTTCCGGTCATCGTGGGCGCGCTGCTCATCGCGGGGATGGCCGCGTGGACCGGCGTCACACAGACGTCGTTCTTCGGCGAGCTGGTGAAGGGCGGCGGCCCCGCCAAGTGCAGCGGCACGCTGGCCCCAGGCACCTACAGCGGCGTGGTGGTGCAGAGTGGCAATACGTGCACAATCAATAGTTCCGATGTCATCACCGGCAACGTGTCGGTAAATTCGAACGCAACGCTGAACGATCAGGGCTCCTCGATCGGCGGCAACCTCGCTGCGGGCTCGAACAGCAACCTGTTCGTGTCCCCCAGCGGCGGCTACGCCAGCACCAATGCCAGCATCGACGGCAATCTGACCACGAGCGGCGCCAGCGTCGTGAGCGTGAACCAGGCGACCATCGGAGGCAACGTCACGGTCCAGGGCACCATCACGTCGACGTCGATCACGAACAACACGATCATCAACAACCTGACCGTGTCGGGCGATACGGGGACGACGACGGTCACGAACAACACCGTGGGACACAACGCCACCTGCTCGAACAACACGGCGTTCGTTGGCAGTGGGAACGCAGCAGGCGGTCAGGACACCTGCAACTGATCTGAACGTCGGGAAGGTTTCGGCGATCAGGTCGCGCTGGTGAGCAGCGCGACCTGATTCGCCCGCTCGAAAACTGCGCGAAAACCGCACTGCTGTAAGGCAGCGGCGGCAGTGGCGCCGTCTGTCGCGTCCTCGATCACCAGTGCGCGGTGAATGCCGGCACGCAGCAGCGCTGTAGGAAGGGCGCAAGCAGATCCGCTGCGCGAGGCAGCGCCGATCGGATCCTGGGCTGCTCCACCGGGCAACTCCGGGTCTTCCGAGCGAACGAGGTTTCCGGGGAAGAACACCGGCGCGGGATCAACGGTGGGCCGGCCGACGAACGGCAGAACCTCGTAGAGGTGCCAGGGCAGGATGGCGACCGGTTCCGCCGCCGGTACGTTTGCGCCCATGTATGCCGCCGTCTCGTACCAGGCCTGTGGGTACTGCACCGGGCGCACCACGGTTGAGGCTGCGGTGAGCTCGGTCCAGCCTGCCGGAGCAAGCACTACGGCCGCCATGACCGCGGCGAGTGCCGGACCCGCGGCGGCTCGCAGTCGCGGCGCGCGTCGTTGCAGCGCGGCTGCGACTCCAACGAGCGCCGCGGGGGCCAGCACGACGAGCGCGAGCAGCCACAGGACGTCCCATTTCTGCGGCTCGCGGTACACGGCGAGGATGGGAACGTGCTGCACCGCGGTGAGCACGAAGCTCAAGCCGGGACGGGTCGCGGTGCTGCCGCTGACCACAAGTCCG
>VBGJ01000016.1 GCA_005880445.1 Chloroflexota bacterium
GGATGCCGCGGCCGCGCGGCGGCGGCGTGTGGTTCCGAGCGATGCGACCGCGGCGTCGACGGCGGCGTCCTCGTCTGCTGCAGCGACCGCGCCGCCCGCTTCGCCGCTCGTGCGCCGTCTCGCCGCGGAGCTGGGCATCGACATGAGCAGCGTCACCGGGACCGGGCCCGGCGGCCTCGTGACTCGAGCCGACATCGAGCGTGCCGACGCGGCGCGGCGGGCGCCCCATGACGGCACACAGGCGAATGTGACGGCGGACGTCGCGCGCCATCGGCTCGTGGGCGTCGACCGCGTCGCTGCGGAGCGCCTCACGCGCTCCCACCGTGAAATCCCAACCGCGATCGCATGGGTGAGCGCCGACGCCACGAGTCTGCTCGCGCTTCGCGCGGAGCTCAGCGCTAACCATGGCGACGTGCATGTGACGCCGTTCGCCATCGTGCTCCGTCTCTGCGTGCTGGCGCTGCGTCGCTTTCCGCGCCTCAACGCCCACTTCGACGCCGGCGCCAACGAGGTCGTGGCCTTCGATGCCGTGCATCTGGGTGTGGCGGTGCAGACCGAGCGTGGCCTCGTCGTTCCAGTCATTCGCGACGCGCAGAAGATGCCGATGCTGCAGCTGGCTACCGAGCTGGAGCGCCTCGCCGCCGCGGCGCGCGACGGCGGCCTCACGCCGGCGGAGCTCAGCGGCAGCACGTTCACGGTGTCGAACTTCGGCGCATTCGGCGTCGACGGCGGCACCGCGATCATCAACCCACCCGAAGCGGCGATCCTCGGCGTGGGGCAGATCGTCGACCGTCCCTGGGTCGTGGGCGGCGAGGTGGCGCCGCGAAAGGTGCTGCAGCTGTCACTCGTGTTCGACCACCGCGTCGCCGACGGCGCCGTGGCCGGCGGCTTTGTGCGCCATCTCGCCGACCTGATGGAACAACCGGGTGTCGCTATGAACGATGACTGAGCCGCTGGTCGCTCCACTGGAAAGGCGTGCCCAGGCCGACTATTGCGTGTACTTCGACGGGCAGCTGCGCCGCTACGTGTTTCGCTTGCCGGAGCACTTCGAGCGCATGCGTGGCAACGCACGCATGCTGCACATGGCCCTCCCCCATCCGGTCGACGAGCTGTGTGCCATCACCGTCGAGATCCTGCGTCGCAACGGGTTCACCTCCGATGTTTACGTACGGCCGCTGGTCTACAAGGCGAACGAGGAGATCGGCATTCGCTTCCACAACCTGAGCGACGGGTTCATGATCGTCACCGTTCCCTTCGGCGCCTATGTCGACACGACGGGGGGCATTCGCTGCCAGGTGTCGAGCTGGCGGCGCATCGACGACAACGTCGCGCCGGCGAGATCGAAGTCAAGTGGGATCTACGTGAACAGCGCGCTCGCCAAGACCGAGGCGTGCCTCAACGGCTTCGACGAGGCGATCGTCCTTACGCATGACGGCCACGTCAGCGAGGGCAGCGCGGAGAACATCTTCATCCTCCGAAATGGACGCTTGATCACACCGCCCGTCACGCAGAACATCGTCGAAGGCATCACCCGGAGCTCGCTGATCACCTTCGCACGCGACGAGCTCGGTATCGAGGTCGTGGAGCGCGAGGTGGACCGCAGCGAGCTGTATGTCGCCGACGAGGTGCTGCTGTGCGGCACGGGTGCGGAGGTCTCGCCCGTCATCGAGATCGACCACCGTCCCGTCGGCGATCGTGAACCGGGACGCGTGACACGACAGCTGCAAGCCCTGTACTTCAAAGTCGCCAAGGGCGAGAACGACCGGTACGCGAGCTGGCTGACGCCCGTCGTTCCGTGAGGAGTTGATCGCATGCCCGAAATGCTCGCCAGCTACGTGGCCGGAACGTGGTACACCGCCCCCGACGAGGGCATCGTCGTGGTCGATGCAGCGACCGGAGACCCCGTGGCGCGCGTCTCGAGCACAGGACTTGACACCCGCGCGGCTGTCGAGCACGCCCGTCGCGTGGGTGGTCCCGCGCTGCGGCGCCTCACCTTTCATGAGCGCGCCGCGGCGCTGAAGGCGCTCGCCACGCATCTCGACAGCAAGAAGAGCACGTACTACGAGCTCTCCACGTCCACCGGTGCGACCCGGCGCGACTCCGCGGTGGACATCGACGGCGGCATCGCCACCACGTTCGCCTTCAGCGGCGCGGGCAAGCGGGAGCTGCCCGAGGGGTACGTGCTCGCCGACGGTGACATGGTGCAGATGGGCAAGGAGGGCACCTTTGTCGGGCGTCACGTGTACACCGCGTTGCCCGGTGCGGCCCTGCAGATCAACGCGTTCAACTTCCCCGTGTGGGGCATGCTCGAAAAGCTGGCTCCGGCGGTGCTCGCGGGAATGCCGTCCATCGTCAAGCCGGCCACGCAGACCGCGTATCTCACCGCGGCGGTGGTTCGCGACATCGTCGCATCCGGCGCGCTGCCCGAGGGCGCGGTGCAACTCGTGTGCGGCGGGCTCGGTGACCTGCTCGATCACCTGGGAGGGCAGGATCTCATCGCCTTCACCGGCAGCGCGAGCACGGCAACAGTGCTGCGGGGCCATACGGCAGTGATGGCTCGCGCCACACGCTTCAACGCGGAGACCGACTCGCTCAACTGTTCCATCCTCGGACCGGACGCGCTGGCGGGCACTCCGGAGTTCGACCTCTTCGTCAAAGAGGTGGCGCGCGAGATGACGGTGAAAGCGGGTCAGAAGTGCACCGCGATCCGTCGTGCCTTCGTGCCGCAGCCGGCGATCGATGATTTCGTGTCGGCCCTCCAGGCGCGCCTCGCCAAGGTCGTCGTGGGCAATCCGCGCAATGAGGCAGTCACCATGGGAGCGCTGGTCAGCCTGCGACAGCGCGACGAAGTGCGCGCCGCTGTGCAGTCCTTGAGGCATGCCGCAGAGATCGTGAGCGGAGACCCGGAAAACGTCGAACCCATCGATGCCGACTCGCACCGCGGTGCATTCATCGCGCCCATACTCATGCGCTGCACCGATGCGGACCGATCCGAGCCGCATGACATCGAGGCGTTTGGCCCGGTCAGCACCGTGATCGCGTACAAAGCTGTCGACGACGTCGCCGACCTTGCTGCGCGCGGCAACGGCAGCCTCGTGGGTTCGATCGTGTCGCACGATCCTGATTTCGTCCGCGAGGTGGTGCTTGCGGCCGCGCCGCATCACGGGCGCCTCCTCGTGCTCGATCGCGACTGCGCGGCCGAGTCGACCGGGCACGGCACGCCGATGCCCCAGATGGTGCACGGAGGCCCGGGCCGCGCCGGAGGAGGCGAGGAGCTCGGCGGAGTCCGTGCCGTGAAGCACTACATGCAGCGCACCGCGTTGCAGGGTTCGCCAGCCGCGATCGCCGCCATCGTTGGCGCCGCGTGAACGTTTTCATCATCGACGCCTGCCGCACCCCGGTCGGGCGCTATCGCGGTGCGCTCTCCGGCGCACGACCCGACGACCTCGCGGCGACGGTGCTGGGTGCACTGTTGCGACGCAATCCCGAGATCCGGCCCGACGACGTGGAGGACGTGTGGCTCGGCGCGAGCAACCAGGCCGGCGAGGACAACCGCAACGTGGCGCGCATGGCGGTGCTGCTCGCGGGGCTGCCGCTCGCCACCGGCGGGGTCACCGTCAACCGCCTCTGCGGCTCGGGACTGCAAGCAATCAACAGCGCATCGGCAGAGCTGCGCGCCGGCAACGGCGCGATCGCGATCGCCGGCGGTGTCGAGTCCATGACCCGGGCGCCGTTCGTCATGCCCAAACCCGACAGCGCGTTTCCGCGCGAGCAGCTCGTGTTCGACACCGCCATCGGGTGGCGGCTGGTGAACCCGAAGATGCCCAAGGAGCACACGCTGTCCATGGGCGAGACCGCAGAGGTGCTGGCACGCGAGTACGAGATCGAGCGCACTGTGCAGGACGAGTTCGCGCTGCGCAGCCATCGGCGCGCGGTCGCGGCGCAGGCCTCCGGGATGTTCTCCGATGAGCTGGTACCGGTCGCGGTACGCCGTGGAAAGACTGAGGAGGTGGTCACCATGGACGAGGGTCCACGCCCAGACGCCACCATCGAAGCGCTGGCCAAGCTGCCTCCGGTCTTCGTCGCGGATGGCACCGTCACGGCGGGAAACTCAAGTCCGCTCAACGACGGGGCCGCCGCCTGCATCCTGGCGACCGACGACGCGGTGTCGCGTCTGCACCTGCGCCCGGTTGCGCGCGTGGTCGCGACGGCGACGGCCGGAGTCGAACCACGCCGCATGGGCATCGGTCCGGTACCGGCGATGCTCAAGGCGTTGGGGCGGGCAGGCTGGTCACTCGATGAGCTCGAGATCGTCGAACTGAACGAGGCGTTCGCGGCTCAGGCGCTTGCGGTCTTGGAGGAGCTTCCCATCAAAGACGACCGCGTGAATCCGCTCGGCGGCGCGATAGCGCTCGGCCATCCCATCGGCTGTTCGGGGGCTCGGATCATGACCACGTTGGTGCACCAGCTGATGCGGCGGCCCTCCGGCACGCGCGCGGCGGCGACGATGTGCATCGGCGTGGGTCAGGGGATCGCGACACTCCTCGAGCGCGCCTGACGCCGTCAGCGTCGCTTGCGCAGGCCTTCGAAGATCACGGTGTCGATGGCTCCCGCCATGTCGCGCGCCGCCAGCCGCCCGCCCGGTTGGTACCACTCCGTCACCGAGTTGGACATGCCGAAGATGAGGCGCGTCACCAGTGCGGTGTCGATGTCACTGCGCAGATCACCCTCGGCGATCGCGGCAGCGACGGTTCGTTGCACCGCACGATCGAACTCGCGCCTGCGCGCGATCGCCCACCGTTCGGTCGCCGTGTTGCCGCGGATGCGCAGGAGCACGGTCACCTCGGGCAGCTGACGGACCATGATCTCGACGGTGCGGCGCACGACGTACCGCAGACGCTCGAGCGCTGCGCCCTCCGTCGCGCCCGGTTCGGCCAGCATGCCGTGCAGCGCGTTGAGGGCGCGTTTCACCGCGTCTTCGAGCAGCTGCTCCTTGCTCGCGACGTGGTGGTAGATGCTGCTCTTGTGCACGCCGAGCGCGCGTGCGATGTCGGCCATCGACGTCCCGTCGTATCCGCGCTCGGTGAACACCTTCACAGCGACATCGACGACGCGGTCACGGTCGTACGGACTGCGCTCGGCGAGTGACGGCCGCCCCACAACGCTGAAATTGTAGACTTCCCGGAGCCAGCCGATCGAAAGGTTGATTTACAGCTGGTTCGAGGTATCGGTGGATGGATCGGTTTCTGCTGTATCGGACCTACAACGAACTCGAGGTCGGCCAGACGCAGCGCACGCGTGGACGGACCATCACCGAGACGGACATCGTGAACTGGTGCGCTCTGACAGGCGATTGGTTCTACCCGCATATCGACGCGGTGGCGGCCGAGCGGTCGATGTTCGGCAAGCGCGTTGCTCCGGGCATCATGGTGTTTGCCATGGCGACCGGCCTCGGCGTCCCCGCCGACGCCACCACCATTCTTGCCAACTACGGGACCGACCGGCTGCGCTACCTCGCGCCGACGTGGATCGGCGACACCTTGTACCTGGACATCGAGGTCACCGAGAAGACCGACCGCGACGAGAAGACCGGGCTGGTGACGTATCGCTGGGACGTGCTCAACCAGAACGGCGTCACCGTGTGCGCCAGCCAGCTCAAGATCCTCACCGCCAAGGAGCGGCCGGCATATGCCGGAATCTGATCAGCCCAGCACCGTCGTGCTGGCGATCGATCACGACGTGGCCGAGCTCGTGCTCAACCGCCCCGACAAGATGAACGCGATGAACGACGCGATGGTGCGCGACATCAAGGACAGCCTCGACCACGTGGAATCCCGCGGAGCGCGCGCGTTCCTCATCCGCGGCGAAGGTCGCGCGTTCTGCAGCGGTCGCGACCTCGCCGACGCCGATCCACTACACGAGGACGGCGAGGCGATTCTGCGCGACGCCCTCAACCCGCTCATCGAGCGGATGGCAGGATTGAATGTGCCGACGATCGCTGCAGTGCACGGCGCCTGCTTGGGGACCGGTCTGGGTCTCGCCCTGGCGTGCGACCTCGTGTACGCGGCCGACGATGCGCGGATCGGATCGCCGTTCGCGCGCATCGGCGCCGTGCTCGACAGCGGCGCGCATGCGGCATTCGTCGCGCGTCTGGGGCCGCATCGAGCGCTCGAGCTGATCTATACCGGGCGTTTGCTCTCTGGACGTGAGGCCGCCGAGTGGGGGCTGGTGAACCGCAGCGTCGCCGGTGCGGATCTGATTCGCAGGACGCGCGAGCTGGCCAGCACCATCGCCCGCGGGCCGACCGCCGCGTTTCTCGAATCCAAACGGATCGTGCGCCGCATCATGGATGCAGCGCCGTCGTTCACGGAGCTGCTGGCGGCGGAGGCGGCGGCGCAGGGTCGGGCGTCGCGCACCCACGACTACCAGGATGGCATCGCGGCGTTCCAGGAAAAGCGCAAGCCCGCGTTTACGGGTTCCTGAGCACTCCCGGATGATCGATTACGCCGCCGCGTTTCCCAGTCTCGGCTTCGCTCGTCCCGATGACGGGATCCTCGTCATCACGCTCAGCGCGGAAGGACGGCTGAATGCCGTCAATGCCGCCATGCATGGTGAGCTCGCCGCCGTGTGGACCACCATTGACAAGGATCCCGACACACGCGCCGTCATCATCCGTGGCGCCGGCGGCACGTTCTCCGCGGGCGGCGACCTGGAGCTGATCGATGAGGTCATCACCGACTTCGGCGCTCGAGCTCGCGTTCTGCAGGAAACGCGAGATTTAGTCTACAACGTCATAAACTGTGGCATGCCGATCGTCTCCGCGATGGATGGTGTCGCGGTGGGCGCCGGCCTGGTCGTCGGCCTGCTCGCGGACGTGTCCATCGCGGCACGCTCGGCGAGGCTCATCGACGGCCACACGCGCATCGGGCTGGCCGCCGGTGACCACGCCGCGATCGTGTGGCCCCTGCTATGCGGGATGGCCAAGGCGAAGTACCACCTGCTGACGTGCGAGCCGGTGAGCGGCGAGGAGGCCGAACGCATCGGCCTGGTGTCGCTGTGCGTTCCCGACGACCAGCTCCACGAGCGCGCGCTGCAGGTGGCGCGTCAGCTCGCGGCCGGGTCGGAGACCGCCATCCGCTGGACGAAGTACGCGCTCAACAACTGGCTTCGCGCGGCGGGCCCTATCTTCGATAGCTCGCTTGCGCTGGAGTTTCTCGGTTTCACGGGGCCCGACGTCGTCGAAGGCGTCGCTGCGCGCAGAGAGAAGCGCAGTCCTGAGTTCGGACGGCCCCGACCCACGAACGACGGTTAAGTCCCGTCACTGATCGAAGTCGAGCACCACGCGCTCCGAGGTGGGATGCGACTGGCAGGCGAGCACGAAGCCAGCATCGATCTCGTGCTGCTCCAGCGCGTAGCACTGCTCCA
>VBGJ01000236.1 GCA_005880445.1 Chloroflexota bacterium
AAACTGCCGGTATCCCCCCTCGATGCCGAGCGCTGACCGGGGGGAGAGCAGGAACTCGTAGACCCCGATCACGCCCGGGCCCGCCTGCGAGGTGTCGCCGGTGAACGGTTGGGAGAGGAAGATTTGGGCGCTCAGGCCCAGCTTGAGCGCGCGGGTCTTCGCCTCCGCGGCGGCGGGAGCAGCGGGCCCGGGCGGCGGGTTGCCCTCCGCGCAGACGAGCCGTGCGGCGAGCACCAGGGAAAGGAAGAAAAGGCACGTGCGGGCGCGGTTCATTCGAAGGTCGTTCAGGATCTACATGCTCCGGCGGCGGCGCGGCTACAGGGTTGGTGGTTTTCGTCTTCGAATCTGTGGGGACGCTCCCCAACTAGTCGTGGTAGTTCAAGTTTTTTCGCTGACGCGGTGTTCTCTTCCCGTTCCCTCCCCGGGGGTTGGTAGAGCGACTTCATCAAGGCGTGCCGGAACTGTTCAGTCCTGTTGATGATCAGGCGCGGCGCGCCGAGCGGTGAGCCTCACGATGCGCGGACCGTCGATCTGCTCGACGGTGAGCTCGATTGACCCGATCGAGAGCCGATCCCCCAATGCGGCGAGGCGGCCGAGCCGCGCCACCAGCAGACCGGCGAGCGTGGCAACGTCTTCCTCGGGCTGCCGCACCTCGAAGAACCGCGTGAACTCGTCCAGCGGAATCTGCGGATCGATGGCAAACCGTCCGTCGGGCAGCGCCTGGATGGCAGGACCTCCGGCGTCATGCTCGTCGCGGAGCTCGCCAAAGATCGCTTCCACGACGTCCTCCAGGGTAACCAGGCCAGCGGTCCCACCGTACTCGTCCACCACGATGGCCATCGGCTGACGGCGGCGGAATTCGCGCAGCAGATCCTCGGCCGGCACCGACTCGGGAAGGTAGACAGGCTCGCGCAGGATGGTCGACGACCGGATACCTTGCGTGCCGGTGCGTCCGCATCCACTCCCGCCGCTTCTCCGGAGTGTCGTCGATGCGGATGAAAGCGATGTCCCTGCGCGGGACCATGAGATCGCGCGCCCGGCGCGATGGGAGCCGGAGCGTGCGCTCGACCATGTCGAGGCGTTCGCGCGCTGGACCGGGGGGCCCTCGCATGCTGGCGACGATGAGCCGCAGCTCCTCCTCGCTGTGCGCGAGCTGGTGCTCACCGGCCGGCCGCAGCCCGACCAGGTGGAGCGCGAGCCGGGCGAGCCCGTTCAACGCCCAGATCGCCGGATAGAAGAGGACGTAGAAGGCACGCATCGGCAACGCCACGGCGATGCTGGTCGCCTCGGCGCGCTGGATGGCGACGCTCTTCGGGGCAAGCTCACCGAAGACGATGTGCAGGAACGTGATCGCCAGGAACGCAAGCGTTGCCCCGATGGTTTCGACCGTCGCCTCGCTCAGCCCGAACCGTTGCACTAGCGGGTCCAGGATGCGCGCGAAGGCCGGCTCACCGATCCAGCCCAGTCCCAGCGAAGCGACCGTGATGCCGAGCTGCGTGGCCGAGAGGTATTCGTCGAGGTGGTGCGTCAGCCTACGCGCCTGCCGCGCCAGCTGCGAACCGCGGCGCGCCAGTTCGTCCAGGCGCGTGGGCCTCACCTTGACGAGCGCGAATTCCGTCGCGACGAAGAAGCCGTTGAGCAGGACGAGGAGCACTACCGCGATGAGGCCAAGGCCGATGCTCATAAGGAAACCTCCGCTGACCGCGACGGACGCAGCAAGTCGAGCCGGGGTACAAGGGCTGGCAGCAAGAACATCATTCCTGATCCCGCGAAAGAGCCTCCGCTGGCTACATATCGCGGCCGCGGCTGCGGTGATGGTCGCGGTGTCGCTGCCGGGTCTCCAGAAGGTCTCCACAACTGCCGGGGATCACAGGATGCCGGCGCGACTCCTCAGCGCGTTCCATCCAGCTGCGCAGCGTGGTCTCCGTCACTGGCTCCCTGCGGCGGGCCAGCTCGCGCTTGGCCCCAGGGGAATCTCCGGTCAGTGCAGTTCGCAGAACGAGCCGCTGAGGGTACCCTTGAAGCCCGTCGACGTCGCAGTGCCTTGCGATACGAGCATGCCGGTCTTTCCCGCCTGCGCGCCGGTTCCGGACGTCACTTCCTGCACTTCGAAATAAAGGCCGCTGCTGGAATTGAGTACGCCGTAATCGTGGAGGGTGACGGTGCCGTCCGCGGTCGTGATCACGAGATCGCCGGTATAGAAGTCCAATCCGGGCGGCGGGCCGGGCTGGGTGGTCGAAGCGCTGAACCAGGTCGTTCCCTGGAGGGTCTCCGACGTGACGTTTCCGGCCGTGCAAACGCCGACCGGGCTCGTGCAGCCGGGGGCCGTCGAATAGCTGGTCGCGATCGTCGCGTGGACGCCGACACACCGGTTTTCGGTCCCCCCGCAGGCAGCGAGGAGGACCATCGCCGCCGCCGGGACTTTCAAGTGCCATCGCATGCGCTGCATTTCACCCACACAGTACGGCGGCTTATGGGTAGCGCATCAAGCTTTCCGTGTAAGACAACGGCGCTCAAACCCTTCTCTCCACGCAGAGCGCAGAGCGTCTGCGTAGGCATGCCTCGCCGGGACGCAAGCAGGATTCTCGTTTCGTAGGCGTCCAGCGACCGGCGCGAGAACCCGTCCCTTGCGATGAAGATCGCAAGGGCCGTTGCGTTGCAGCCGTCGCAGTTGATTACCGCTCGGAGGCGGAGGTATCGAGGTCACAGGACCTTCGACCCTCGTCCGCCCCCTCTGTCCTCCCACCACACTAAGGCAGGAAGTTGGCGGTGACCGACCTCGCCGCAGTGATGGACACGGTACAGGTCGTCCCCGACGTCGAGTCGCAACCGCTCCAGCCGCTGAAGAGGGGACTGGAGCTGGCAGTCACGGTCCCATTCCCGGTCAAGAGCCTCGTCTTGGTCACGGTCAGGGGGAAGGTCTGCAGCGTAAGTGTGGCACTGACCGACTTCGCCGCACTCAGCGTCACCGTACAGGTCGGGCCAGACGTCGTATCGCACCCGCTCCAGCTGGTGAAGTTGGACCCGGTGGCGGGCGCTGCCATCAGGGTCACCACCGTGCCGCTATCGTAGGTAGCCGAGCAGGTGGCCCCGCAGTTGATCTGCGTGGGACTGCCGGGACTGGAGCTGGAGGTCACGGTGCCGGCGCCGTTGCCCGCCTTGCTCGCGGTCAACGTCACCCTCACCGTGAAGTTGTTCGTGCTCGTCGCCGTCCCGCTGGGCGTGGTCACGCTCACCAGCCCGGTCGTGGCTCCCACGGGCACCGTCGCCTGGATGGCCGTATCCGAGGTCACCGTGAAGGTGGCGCCCACCGCGTTGAACGTCACCGCCGTGGCCCCGGTGAAGTTCGCGCCGCTGATCCTCACGCTGGTCCCCACCAGCCCGCTCGCAGGCGTAAAGCTGCTGATTGTCGGGGGACTCTGCCGGATGGTCACCGACGTGCTCGCGGGCGCCGCCGAAATGGTTGCCCCGCTGCTCGCGTCCGTCCCGGTGGCGCCGGCCGAGAACGTGGCGGTCCCCACCGTGCTGCTGGCCGTGCAAGCCCAGGTGAAGAGCTGGGTCGCGCCGCCGGCGATGCTTGCCGACGCGGGAGTCGATGAGGTCGGGCAGCTCGCTCCCGCGCCGCCGACGGTGAACCCCGACGGTGCGACCGCGTTCGCCGTCCCCTGGCCCGAGTTCGTCACCGAGAGCGTCACTGCGAGCGGCTTGCCTTGCTCCACCGGATTGGGCGCCGCGGTCAGGCTCGCCGTCAGGCTGGGCGCGGTCTGGTTTGCGGTCAGCGTCGCGCGCCAAAGGAGGATGTCCACCGGGATGCCCGAGTCGCGAAGCGGATAGACGTACACCGAGGTGCATCCGGGCGGAGTCGTGAACTGCACGCTCACCTGCGTCCACGTCGAGCTGTTGATGCTCGAGATGTAGGGCGTGCCGGGGACGATGTCGGCGTTGTTGGTGACGTCGA
>VBGJ01000152.1 GCA_005880445.1 Chloroflexota bacterium
AGCATCACCGTTCGTCATCGCGGTGGCGGACACAAGAAGACCTACCGCATGGTCGACTTCAAACGACAGAAGGACGGCGTCCCCGGGAAGGTTGCGCACATCGAGTACGACCCGAACCGCAGCGCGCGCATCGCACTCGTGCACTACGCAGACGGTGACAAGCGCTACATCCTCGCGCCGGTCGGCCTCCGCGTCGGCGATCCGGTCATGTCCGGCGATACCGCCGAGATCCGCCCCGGCAGCTCGCTTGCCATAGCGGGCATCCCGCTCGGAACCACCATCCACAACCTCGAGGTCAGGCTCGGCCGCGGCGCCCAGCTGGTGCGCAGCGCCGGGGCGGCGGCCCAGCTGCTCGCCAAGGAGGGCGCGTATGCGCAGGTGCGCATGCCGAGCGGGGAGGTGCGGCTGATCGACGTGCGCTGCCGCGCCACCATCGGGCAGGTCGGTAACGTCGAGCATGAGAACGAGGTTGTCGGCAAGGCGGGGAAGACGCGCTGGCGCGGTTTCCGTCCAGCGGTGCGTGGCATGACCATGAATCCGTTCGATCACCCGCCGACCGCATGATCGTGCGGCGAAGGACGAAATAGGCATGGGACGATCGCTCAAGAAGGGCCCGTTCTGCGACGACCACCTGCTGAAGAAGGTGCAGGAGCTCAACAACACGCGCGAGAAGCGCATCATCAAGACCTGGTCGCGTCGCAGCGACATCTTTCCGGAGATGGTCGGGCACACGATCGCGGTGCACGATGGACGCAAGCATGTCCCGGTGTTCGTCACCGAGGCCATGGTCGGACACAAGCTCGGTGAGTTCGCCGCCACCCGCAGATATCGCGGACACGGTCACCACACCGAGCGCAGCACGGCGTTGAGATAGATATGGAAGTCGTAGCGACGGCAAAATGGGTACGTACCACGGCGCGCAAGGCGCGCCTGGTGACGCACATGGTCGAGGGCCTCTCGGTCGCCGAGGCGCTCGTCGTGCTCCGGTACTCGCCGCGCAGCGCCGCTCGCGATGTGGCCAAGGTGATCAAATCCGCTGCGGCGAACGCGGAGCACAACTACAACCTGGACGCCGCGACGCTGCGCGTCATCCGCATCGAGGTCGATGGGGCGACCATCATCAAGCGATGGCGCGCCAAGCCGCGTGGCATGGCGGGGAGCATCTTCAAGCGCACCAGTCATCTGCGCGCCGTCGTCACCGACGACGAGCTGCCAGAACACGTTCGCCGGCGCCGAGCCGTGCGGCTGCCGCGCGCCGCGGTGGCGACGCCGCTTGCGTCTCCGACCACCTCGGCGGGCATCGCGTCGTCGCGCCGGCGCCGCCGCGCTCCGGTTGCCGCGGAGGCTGAGGAGCCGGAGAGCCAGGAGTCGCAGGGTCAGGTCGCTGTGGAGGAGGAGGAGCCGGCGCGCGCTCCGCGGCGGCGCAGGACCCGAAAGGCACCCGAGGGAGACGGCGAGTAATGGGTCAGAAGGTCAACCCGATCGGCTTCCGGCTCGGCGTGTATCGCAACTGGGATGCCCGCTGGTACGCCGACAAGGAGTACACAAAGCTCCTGCACGAAGATCTGGCAATGCGGCGACTGATCGGGAGCCGGCTGCGCAACGCGGGCGTGGCGCGCATCGAAACCGAGCGCAGCGCCAATCAGCTCACCGTCATCATCCACACGGCAAAGCCAGGCATCGTCATCGGCAAGCAGGGCGCATCGGTCGATGCGCTGCGCGACGAACTGGAGCGCATCTCGGGCAAGAAGGTGCGCGTCACCATTCACGAGATCAAGACGCCGGAGCTGGACGCAACCCTTGTTGCTGAAAACGTGGCCTCGCAACTCGAGAAGCGCATCGCGTTTCGCCGCGCGCTCAAACAGACGCTGATGCGCTCCATGCGCGCCGGCGTCAAGGGCGCCAAGATCCAGGTGAGCGGACGTCTCGGCGGCTCAGAGATGTCGCGCCGGGAGTGGGACCGTGACGGCCGTGTGCCGTTGCACACCCTGCGCGCCAACGTGGACTACGGTCAGGCCGAGGCGCGCACCACGTTCGGTCGGATCGGCGTGCAGTGCTGGCTCTACCTCGGCGACTTCGTCACCGCGACAGGCGAGCCGATTCCGGTCGCGGGTCGGGAGCGACCCGAGCCGGCGCCACGCGAGGAACCGGTCGAGCGCACCGTGGTGATCCCCGCCACCGAAGAGGTCGCAGAGGAGGTGGCGGAGGAGGTGCCTGTGCTCGCCGTCGAGAGCGCCGACGGAGATGGCGCCGAGGTGGCTGACCAGATCCCTGAGGACGAGGAGGAAGAGATCGAGGCGGTCGTCGGCGCCGACGCCGAGGCTGTGCAGAAGGTCGAGAAGCTCTCGCCGAAGCGGGCGACCGCGCGGCGCAAGCCGGTCGCCGCGAAGAAGCCGGCGACGGCATCGCGCACCGCCAAGAAGCCCGCACGCAAGCCGGCCGCGCCGCCACGCACGACCGCCGAACCCGACGAGACCGAGGAGTAGGCGATGCTGATGCCCAAGCGGACCAAGCACCGCAAGCTCCATCGTGGTCGCCGTACCGGCGCTGCGTACCGTGGCAGCACGCTCAACTTCGGCTCGTATGGGCTCCAAGCGGTCGAACCCTGCTGGATGACCAACCGTCAGATCGAGGCGGCTCGACGCGCGATGACGCGCCACGTCAAGCGTGGCGGCAAGATCTGGATCCGCGTGTTTCCCGACCACCCGTTCACCAAGAAGCCGGCGGAGACACGGATGGGCAGTGGCAAGGGTCAGCCGGAAGGCTGGGTGGCGGTCGTGCTCCCCGGCCGCATCCTGTTCGAGATGGCGGGCGTCACGCAGGAGACTGCGCGTGAGGCGATGCGCCTCGCGGCGCACAAGCTGCCCATCAAGACGCGCTTCGTGATGCGCGAGGACACGGGTGCTGAGGTGGAGGCCGCCGTATGAGCAAGCGGACCGAGGCCACCAAGGCGCTGCGCGACATGAACGACGCGGAGCTCGACGAGCATCTCCACCAGCAGCGCCGGAAGCTCTTCGAGATGCGCTTCCAACAGGCGACCGGACAGGTGGAAAATCACCGGCAGATCCGCGACATCCGGCGCGAGATCGCGCGCACCATGACGGTGCAGATCCAGCTGCAGCGTGTCGCCGCCGTGCCCGAAGAAGCGATGGTGAAGCCGGCGGGTCCTGTCTCCGCTCGGGCGCCCTCCCGGGCGCGCGCAAAGCGCGCGCCGGTGCCCTCCCTCGCGGGCCACCCGCCGGCTTCAACTCCATCGACACCAGAGGCGGAGCCTGCCGATGCGCCCGAGACGGAGGCGGATGATGAGTGAGCCGGTGGAGTCCACGAAGGTTCGGGCCCGGCGCAAGGTGCGCGAGGGCATCGTGGTCAGCGACAAGATGCAGAAGACGGTGATCGTCCTCGTGCGGGACACGAAGTCGCATCCCCTGTACAAGAAGGTGGTACGGCACACGCGGCGGTACAAGGTGCACGACGCAGAGGCCGCTTGTGGCGTCGGCGATCGCGTGCGCATCATCGAGACGCGGCCTCTGTCCAAGGAGAAGAGGTGGCGCGTCGCCGAGGTCATCGAGAAGGCGCGTTGAGATGATCCAGCAGGAGACCGTGGTCAAGGTGGCCGACAACAGTGGGGCGCGCGAGCTCCTCTGCATCCGCGTGCTCGGCGGGAGCTATCGGAAGTATGCGGCCGTCGGTGACGTCATCGTGGGCACGGTGAAGGTCGCGCAACCCAACGCCCAGGTGAAGAAGGGCGACGTAGTGCGCGCAGTCGTGGTGCGGACGAGCAAGGAGTTCGCCCGCCCGGACGGCAGCAACATCCGCTTCGACGAGAACGCCGCGGTCCTCATCAACCCGCAGAACAACCCGCGGGGCACGCGCATCTTCGGTCCGGTGGCCCGTGAGCTGCGCGAGCGCAACTACATGAAGATCGTCAGCCTCGCCCCGGAGGTGCTGTAGCGATGAGCGCCAAGGCAGAGCACCGCACGCGGATGACGCTGCGCCGCGAAGGCTGGTCGCGCGGACGGGCGCGTCCGCTTGACATCCGGCAGGGCGACACCGTCGAGGTGATCGCCGGCAAGGACCGGGGCAAGCGTGGTGTCGTGGAGCGCTGCCTGCCAGATCAACAGCGTGTCGCCGTGCGCGGGGTGAACCTCCTCAAGCGCCACACCAGGGCCGGGGTCAAGGGCAACATCCAGGGTGGCATCGTCGACTTCGATGGCCCGATCGCTTACAGCAACATCATGCTGGTCTGCAATCGCTGTGACAAGACGACGCGCATCGCCAAGACGGTGGACGCCGACGGCGTGCGGCGCATCGTGTGCAAGCGCTGCGGCGAGATCTACGAGAGGGCGCAGGTCTGATGGCCACCCAGGCTCTCGACATGCCGCGGCTCCGGCGCCAGTACATCGACGAGATCGTGCCGTCGCTGGTAAAGGAGTTCCGGTACCGCAACGCCATGCAGGTGCCGTCTATCACCAAGATCGTGCTCAACATCGGGCTTGGTGAAGCGATTGTCAACGGGCGGGCCATCGACGCGGCCACGTCCGACCTGAAGACCATCGCGGGACAGGCGCCCGTCGTGATCCGGGCTCGCAGATCGGTCGCTGCCTTCAAGCTGCGCGAGGGCATGCCCATCGGCGCCAAGCTGACGCTGCGCGGGCGGCGCATGTACGAGTTCCTCGACAAACTGGTCAACGTCGCGCTGCCCCGGATCCGCGACTTTCGCGGGGTGGATCCAAAGGCGTTCGACGGGCACGGGAACTACACCCTGGGCCTTCGCGAGCAGCTTGTTTTTCCCGAGATCGACTACGACAAGATCGACAAGCTTCGCGGCCTCGAGGTGTGCATCGTGACCACGGCGAGCACCGACGCTGAGGGCCAGGCGTTGTTGACGGGGTTCGGCATGCCCTTCAGGAAGAACTGACATGGCAAAGAAATCGCTGATCGCAAAGTCGTTGCGGCCTCCCCGCTTCTCCACGCAGGAGCACCATCGGTGCGGCAATTGCGGCCGCCCTCGCGCCTACATGCGCAAGTTCGGTCTCTGCCGCATCTGCTTCCGGAAGTACGCCAGCATAGGTCAGATTCCTGGCGTCAAGAAGAGTTCCTGGTGAGCCATGACGAGTGACACCATCGCAGACATGCTGACTCGGATTCGCAACGCGAATACGGCGCACCACCGCGTCGTAGAGGTTCCTGCATCGCGGATGAAGGTCGAGATCGCACGAGTGCTCCAAGAAGAGGGGTTCATCGAGGCGTTCGCGCACAGCGGCGAGGGTGCGGACGCGACGCTCACGATCACACTGAAACCCGGCGGCGCAAAGGGCCGGGCGCTCAGTGGGCTGCGTCGCATCAGCCGCCCCGGGCTGCGCGTGTACGCGCGCAAATCCGAGATCCCTCGCGTGCTCGGCGGTCTGGGCATCGCGATCATCTCGACATCACACGGACTGATGACCGGACGCGCCGCGCAGCGCGCCGGACTGGGCGGCGAAGTCGTCGCCTACGTGTGGTGAGCTGATGTCGCGAATCGGACGCCTTCCCATTACGCTACCGGCCGGCGTCGAGCTCACCCTGACCGGCAGCCATGCCAGTGTGAGCGGGACGCGCGGCACGCTGGAGCGCAGCCTGCCTCCGTCGATGCGCGTGCAGGTGGACGGGAGCATCGTCACCGTGGAGCGGCCGAGCGACACGACGACCCACCGTTCGCTGCACGGTCTCACCCGAACCCTGCTGGCCAACATGGTCGAGGGGGTCTCACGGGGGTTCACACGGGAGCTCGATCTGGTCGGCGTCGGCTTCCGCGCGACCAAGCAAGGGCAAGACCTGGTCTTGACGCTCGGGTACTCGCATCCCATCCGCTACACGCCACCCGACGGCGTGAGCATCGAGGTTCCAGCGCCGACTCAGATCGTCGTCAGCGGGAGCGACAAGGAGGTCGTGGGCCAGGTTGCGGCAAAGATCCGGTCATTTCGCAAGCCGGAGCCGTACAAGGGCAAGGGCATCCTCTATAGGGGCGAGCAGGTTCGCCGCAAGGCCGGCAAATCCGGCAAGGCCGGCAAGACGAAGTGAACACGAGGCACGATCGCAGGGCCGCGCGCGACCGCCGTCATCGCCGCGTCCGCAAGCACGTGGCGGGCACCGCCGGCCGACCGCGCCTGGCGGTGTTTCGCAGCCTGCGCCACATACAGGCGCAGCTGGTCGACGACGCCGCGGGACGCACGCTCGCGGCCGCCTCCACGACCGAGTCGGATCTGCGCAAAGGCGCAGGAAGTCCGGGGCTCACCGTCGCCGCAGCAACCGTGGTGGGCAAGGCGATCGCCGAACGTGCGCGTGCCATCGGTGTCGATGAGGTGGTCTTCGATCGCGGCGGATATCTGTATCACGGCAGAGTGCGCGCGCTCGCAGAGGCGGCTCGCGAGGGTGGTTTGAGGTTCTGATATGGGTATGCGCATGGACCGCCGGGATGACCGCGGCGGAGATCTGCAAGAGAAGATCGTCTCGCTGAATCGCGTAGCCAAGGTGGTCAAAGGCGGACGACGCTTCTCCTTCAGCGCGCTCGTCGTCGTCGGCGACGGTCAGGGTCGCGTCGGTGCCGGTCTCGGCAAGGCAGGTGAGGTGCCCGACGCCATCCGCAAGGGTGTCGAGGATGCCAAGAAACACATGATCACGGTGCCCATGGTGGGCACGACGATCCCGCACGAGGTCCGCTACAAGCTCGGAGCCGCGAAGGTGTTGATGAAGCCGGGTGTGCCCGGGACGGGTGTCATCTCCGGCAGCTCGATGCGCGCCGTCGTCGAGGCCGCAGGCATCCACGACATCCTCACGAAGAGCCTCGGCACCGACAACCCGGTCAATGTGGTCCGGGCGACGGTCGCGGCGCTGGCGAGTCTGCGCACGCTCGCGGAGGTTGCTGAGCTTCGCGGCCGCACGCCGGAGCAGGTGATTGGAAGCCGCCGGCTTGCCGAGCGCATGGCCGCGGGTGACGGACGCGAGTCTTCGGCGCCGACGGCGGAGTCCACGGTGGGTGGTACGAGGTGACCACGCTGCGTATCACCTATCGGAAGAGCGCGATCGGCTACCCGCACGGGCAGAAGGCGACGCTGACAGCGCTGGGACTGCGGCGGCTGCACCAGACGGTGGAGCGGGAGGCCACGCCGTCGGTCCGCGGGATGGTGCAGAAGGTCCGTCACCTGGTCAGCGTGGATGGCGCGCCGGCTGACTCGACGAAGGGTATGTCGGTCCTCGCCGCGCTGAGCGAGTCGCCTGCCACCGATGAGCCGTCGACGTGAAGCTGCACGAGTTGGGTCCCGCGAGGGGCAGTCGCACGAAACCGCAGAGGATCGGACGCGGCATCGGTGCCGGTAAGGGCAAGACCAGCGGTCGAGGACAGAAGGGTCAAGGCGCACGGTCCAGCGTCGGTCTCCCGGCCGGCTTCGAAGGCGGCCAGATGCCGCTGACGCAGCGCCTACCCAAGCTGCGGGGATTCCACAACAAGTGGCGCAAGGAGTACGCCATCGTCAACATCAGCAAGCTCGCGCGCTTCGAGCGCGGCAGCGTTGTCGACGCCGCGGCGCTGGCCGGCGCGGGCCTTATCGCCAAGCCCACCGCACACGTGAAGGTTCTGGCGGCGGGACGGCTGCGCACGCCGATTGTGCTGCGCGTGCATCGCATCAGCGCCGCGGCGCGCAGCGCAATCGAGGCCGCAGGTGGAAGCGTCGAGCTCGTCGCCCCGGAAGCCACGGCGCGAGCGTCGACCGAATCGTCCTCGGAGGGAGACCCCGCGCAGGCATGAACCTCATCGAGGCGCTGGTCCAGGCGTTTCGCGTTCCAGAGCTGCGGCGCAAGCTGGTGTTCACACTCGGCCTGCTCGTCGTGTTCCGCGTCCTGGCCAGCATCTCCATCCCGGGAGCCAACCCGGCTGCGCTCAACGACCTCTTCTCGAACAACACGCTGCTCGGCCTGCTCAACCTCTTCAGCGGCGGCGGACTCTCGCGATTGACGATCGTTGCCATGGGCCTGAATCCGTACATCAATGCCACCATCATCATGCAGCTGATGACGGTGGTCTCCACCCGGCTCAAGGAGCTGAGCAAGGAGGGTGAACAGGGCCGCAAGCGGATCACGCGGTACACGCGCTGGCTCACCGTGCCGCTGGCCATGCTGCAGGGCTACGGGTACATGGCGCTCTTCACCAACCCGAACGTCACGCGTGCCGGCGCGATCATCTCCAACCCCACGCCGGCGACCGAGATCACGATCATCCTCGTGCTCACCGCGGGCACCATCATTGCCATGTGGCTCGGCGAGCTCATCACCGAGTACGGCGTGGGCAACGGTGTGTCGCTGATCATCTTCGTCGGCATCATTGGGCGGCTGCCGGGCACGCTGGTCACATACGGCGGCAGCGGAGGCGCACACCTCATTCAGCTCATACTCATGGCCGCGATTGCGCTGATTGTCACCGCCGGGATCATCGAGGTGCAACAGGCGCAACGCAAGATTCCAGTCCAATCGGCGCAACGTGTGCTGAACCCGCGAACAGGCATGGCGTCCCAGGGACGCCGGAACTTCCTCCCACTGCGCGTCAACGCCGCCGGCGTGATCCCGATCATCTTCGCCATCTCGATCATGACCTTCCCGACCATCTTCGCCAACCTGTTTCAGAGCAGCACCGGCTGGACGCTGGGCGCCGCGCAGTGGATACAGAACAATTGGCAGCCAACCGGCGCGTACATTCCGATCAACTTCCTCTACAACGGCATCTACTTCATGCTCGTGCTCGGCTTCACGTACTTCTACACCGCCGTCGTCTTTGACCCGGTTGACGTGGCCGACAACCTCAAGAAGTCATCGACGTTCATTCCCGGGATACGGCCCGGCCGAAGTACGGCGGAGTACCTCGGTCGCGTCATGGGCCGGATCACGCTGGCGGGCGCGCTGTTCCTGGCGGGCATCACGGTCGTGCTCCCACTGATCACTGCCGCGATCACGGGCGTCTCGCCGACGAGCCTGTACCTGGGCGGAACCGCGATTCTCATCGTGGTCGGCGTTGCGCTCGACACGATGAAGCAGATAGAGACGCAGTTGCTCATGCGTCAATACCGCGGTTTCATCAAATGATCGTCGTGCTGTTCGGGCCCCCCGGGAGTGGCAAGGGAACCCAATCGATCCGAGTCGCCCGCCATCTGCGCGTCCCGCACGTCGCCACCGGCGACATGCTGCGCGCCGAGGTGGCACGCGGATCGGCGCTTGGGCGCGAGGCGGAGCCACTCATGAGCACGGGACGGCTGGTCCCCGACGACTTGATCGTACGCATGATCGGCGCACGCATCAACGAGCCCGATGCTGCGGGCGGTGCGCTGCTCGACGGGTTCCCGCGGACTGTGCCACAGGCCAAGGCGCTCGACGCCATGCTGGGCGCTCGGTCGCTGCGCGTCGACGTCGTCGTCTCGCTGCGCGTGGACGACGATGAGCTGCGGCGTCGCGTTCTGGATCGAGCGAAGATCGAGGGCCGCGCCGACGACACGCCGGAGGCGTTCGAGCAGCGGCTGCGCACATATGGCGTCGAGACGGCGCCGGTGCTCGATTACTACCGCGGTATGGGCACGCGCATCGTCGAGGTCGACGGCGTCGGTGAGATCGAGAACATCACGAGACGCATCACGGTGGCGATCGCCGCGTCTGGGACCGTGGTGCCTGCGAAATGATGGCTGAGCGCGTCGAGAGCTTTCGCCTCAAACGGCCCGATGAGATCGAGAAGATGCGGGCGGCGGGGCGCATCCTCGGCGCGTGCCTGGCGCACGTCGCGGCCGCGGTTCGCCCGGGGATCACCACGCTCGATCTCGACCGTGAAGCGGACACGTTCATCCGTGACCACGGATGCATCCCCGGCTTCATCGGCTACAACAACTTTCCGAACGCGCTGTGTGTGTCCGTCGACGACGAGGTGGTGCACGGAATCCCGGGCAAACGTGTCCTGCGCGACGGCAACCTCGTCTCGCTGGACTGCGGCCTCATTCTCGACGGGTGGTGGGCCGACAGCGGCCTGTCGGTGCCGTGCGGTGAGCCGGCAGATGGGGTGCGCCGGCTCATCGATGTGACGCGCACCGCGCTCGACCACGGCATCGCCGCAGCGCAGCCGGGCCATCACATCGGTGACATCGGGCATGCGGTACAGACGTACGTCGAGTCCGAGGGGTACTCGGTGGTGCGTCAGTATGTCGGCCACGGAATCGGACGGAATATGCACGAGCCGCCCCAGGTCCCCAACTACGGCCGGCCCGGGTCGGGGAATCTGATCAAGCCGGGCTATGTGCTCGCCATCGAGCCGATGGTGAATGCAGGCGACCCCGAGGTTCACGTCCTCGAGGACGGATGGACAGTCGTCACCGACGACGGACGCCTCAGCTCCTATGCCGAGCACACAGTCGCGATCACCGAGGATGGCCCCCAGGTGCTGACGCTCCGGCCCGAGCCGGCTGTCGCCGAACGGTGAGCCGCCGGGCCGCCCCCGACAACGGGTATAATTCGCATTCGCGGCCTTGCACGGCCCGTTTTCGTGTGCCCATGAAGGGGCATATTGGAAGGCGGATGGTCGCTGCCGGATACCGGCTCGGTGCCGGCCACGCATCCATCCACATCAGCCATGGCGGGGCCCCGCCCCGCAGAGGAGCCAGCGACATTCGACATGAAGGTACGGGCATCGGTCAAGCGCATGTGTGACCGCTGCAAGATCATCAAGCGCCACGGCGCGGTTCGGGTGATCTGCGACAACCCCAAGCACAAGCAGCGGCAGGGGTAGGGCGGAGCTGTGGCACGCATTGCAGGCGTCGACATTCCGCGCGACAAGCGGATCGAGATCGGGCTGACCTACATCTACGGGATCGGTGTCACCACCTCGAAACGCATCCTGTCGCTCGCCGGCGTGTCGCCCGACGTGCGCGTCAAGGACTTGAACGACGCGCAAGTGGGCAAGCTGCGTGACGTCATCGCCAAGCAGCTGCAAGGGCGCGTCGAGGGAGACCTGCGCCGGCAGATCGCGCTCAACATCAAGCGGCTGATCGAGATCGGCACGTACCGCGGGCAGCGCCATCGTCGCGGGCTGCCGGTGAGAGGACAGCGGACCCGCACCAACGCGCGCAGCCGTCGCGGACCCAAGAAGACCGTGGGCGTGCGCCGCAAGAAGGCGACGAAGTGATCGGCTGAGCATGGCCAAGAAGAAGAAGAACGTCCGCACCCGTCGCCGCGAGCGCAAGAACATCGCGGTCGGCCACGCGCACGTGCTGGCGACGTTCAACAACACGATCGTCAGCCTCACCGATCCCGAGGGCAACGTTCTCGCCTGGGGCTCGGCGGGCGCGCAGGGCTTCAAGGGCTCCCGCAAGAGCACCCCGTTCGCGGCGCAGGTCACCGCCGAGGGCGCGGCGCGGAAGGCGATGGAGCACGGGCTTCGGCAGGTCGAGATCTTCGTCAAGGGTCCGGGAGCCGGACGCGAGGCCGCCATCCGCAGCCTGCAGGCGTCTGGACTCGACGTGACCGCCATCTCCGACGTGACCCCAATCCCCCACAACGGCTGCCGTCCGCCGAAGCGGCGGCGCGTGTAGGGCGTCTGGTGGCGAACCAGTCCGGTCCCGTCTGCCGTCTCTGCCGGCGTGAGGGCGCCAAGCTCTACCTAAAAGGCGCGAAGTGCATCACCAACTGCACGTTCGACAAGCGAAGCGGCCTGCTTCCTGGACAGCACGGCCTGGCCCGGCGTCGCAAGGCGAGTGATTACGGCATCCAGCTTCGCGCGAAGCAGCGCGCGCGGCGCTTGTACGGCGTGCTGGAAACGCAGTTCCGGCACTACTTCGATCGCGCCGAGCGCAGCGGCGGCGTCACGGGCACGGTCCTGCTGCAGCAGCTCGAGCGCCGGCTCGACAACGTGGTGTACCGGCTGGGCCTCGCGGCGTCACGTCGGGAGGCGCGCCAGCTGGTCAGCCACCGCCACTTCATCGTGAACGGCCGTCCCGTGAACATTCCGTCCGCGCAGGTGCGCCCCGGCGACGTCGTCGAGGTGCGTGAGAAGAGCCGCAAGATCCTGCCGGTCGAGAACGCGCAGCAGCTTGTGCAGAGCCGCGCCGTCCCCGATTGGCTCACGCTCGATGCGGAACATCTCCGCGGCACGATCGTGCGTCTTCCCGAGCGCCAGGAGATGGAGTCGGCCGTGGATGAGCAGTTGATTGTGGAGTACTACTCGAGATGACGCCGATGGCGCCATTCACTTCCCTGGAGATACCTAATGGCAGTTGACCTGATCACCGCTCCCGCCGTTCGTGAGGTCGAGAGCGGAACCGACTATGGCAAGTTCGAGATCGAGCCACTGGAGCCTGGCTTCGGCACCACGCTCGGCAACTCGCTGCGCAGGGTGCTGCTCTCGTCGTTGCCGGGTGCGGCCATCACATCGGTGTCCATCGACGGCGTGGCCCACGAGTTCAGTGCGATTCCTCATGTGAAGGAAGACGTGACCGAGGTCCTTCTCAACATCAAGGAAATAAACGTCATCTCGCACAGCAACGATCCCGTGCGCATCTCGCTTGACGTCCGCGGCCCGAAAGACGTCGTCGCGGGTGACATCGAGACCTCGAGCGATGTGGAGATTCGCAATCCCCAGCAGCACATCGCCACGCTCGATTCGCCGAAGGGGCAGCTGCGCATCGATCTCATGGTGGAGCGCGGCAAGGGGTACGTCCCGGCTGAGCGAGGCAAGAAAGAAGGGCAGCCGATCGGCGTCATCCGCCTCGACTCGATCTTCACGCCGGTGCGCAAAGCCAACTTCTCGGTCGAAAAGACTCGCGTCGGACAGGAGACGGAGTGGGATCGGCTCATCGTCGAGGTATGGACCGACGGCACGCTCGCGCCGGTTGAGGCGGTGAGTCAGGCGGCTTCGCTGTTCACGGAGCATCTCGATCTCTTCGTGCGCTTCGGCGACAACCTGGAAGCCCCGCAGACACGGCAGACGCGCGGCAACGACCTCCCCAGCCGCCTCGCGGACGTGCCCATCGAGGATCTCGAGCTGTCGGTGCGCGCACTCAACTGTCTCAAGGCGAACGACATCACGAAGGTGGGCCAGCTCGTCGCCATGAAGCAGGAGGAGCTGCTCACACTACGCAACTTCGGACAGAAGTCACTCGAAGAGATCCGCGAGAAGCTCGTGGAGCGAGGGTTTGTGACACCGGAGGAGCTCGAGACGCTCTTCCAACCGATGGGGCGCTGAGCCAGTCGCCATGCGCCACCGTATCGCCGGTCGCAAGTTCGGGCGCAGCGCCGCGCATCGACAGGCGATGACGCGCAACCAGGTCACCGCGTTGCTGCGTCACGGCCGTATCACCACCACCGAGGCGAAGGCGAAAGAGCTGCGCCGCTGGGTGGAGCGGGTGATCACGGATGCCAAGCCGGATGATGTCAGTGCACGGCGGCGTGTCGCCCAGTACGTGAACGATCGAGAGGTCAGCAAGAGGCTGTTCACCACCTACCTGGAGCGGTATCGCGACCGGCCTGGTGGCTATACGCGCGTGGTCAAGCTCACACCGCGAAGCAGCGACAACGCGCCCATGGCGATCATCGAGCTGGTGGAGTAATCGATGCCGACGTACCGTCTCACCGTCGAGTACGACGGCACCGACTTTCACGGCTGGCAGGCGCAACCGCAGGCGCGCACGGTCGCCGGGACGCTTCTCGATGCCGTCCATCAACTGACCGGGCAGCACGCCCAGCTCAGCGCGGCGGGACGTACCGATGCCGGCGCGCACGCGCACGGCCAGGTTGCCGGCATCGTGCTGGAGCAGGAGTGGGATCCGGTTCGCCTCCAAGCCGGCCTCAACGCGCTGCTGCCGGCCGACGTCGTGGTGGTCGACGTGGAGATCCGCGCGGCCGGCTTTCACGCCCGGCGCGACGCTGTGAGCCGCACCTATCGGTACGTGGTGGTGAGCCGCGCGGACCGCGCGGCGGTCACCCGCCGGCACGCCTGGACCGTGCGAGGCCCGCTCGATCTCGCGGCCATGCGCGCGGCCGCCGCGACACTCGTCGGTCCGCACGATTTCGCTGCCTTCGGTCGCGCGCCCGAACCGGGTGGCCGGACTGTGCGCACCGTGTACGAGGTCAAGGTGGACGGCGTTTCGGTCGATGGCGGCGGGGCCAGCATCGACGGAGCGGTGATCACGGTGCGGGCGAACGCATTCCTGCGGGGGATGATGCGGGCGTTCGCAAGCGTGCTGGTTGCGGTGGGGCAGGGCCGGCACGCGCCGGATTGGGTGCACGAGCTGCTCACCGGCCCGGAGAGCACGGCGCCGCCCCTGCAGCCGGCGCCTGCGCACGGTCTGCATCAGTGGGCCGTCGAGTATCCGTGGGAGACGGTGGTGGCACCGGCGGTCGCCGCATGACGCAGGTCACGTTCCAGGCGACGCCGGGTACCGTGGAGACGCGGTGGTATCTCGTTGATGCACGCGGGCAGACGCTGGGTCGTCTCGCGGTGAATGTCGCACGCATTTTGCGCGGCAAGCATCGCCCGCAGTTCACGACGCACGTGAACACAGGCGAGCACGTCATCGTCGTCAACGCGCGCGACATCGTGGTGACAGGTCGCAAGCGGTCGTTGAAGACCTATGACCGCTACTCTGGATATCCGTCTGGGCGGCGCACCCGCACATACGACGAGGCGGTGCAGCGCGACCCAACGTTCCCCCTGATGCACGCGGTCCGTGGCATGCTGCAGCACAACACGCTCGGCGCCGAGCAGCTGAAGAGGCTGCGCGTCTACCCCGGATCAGAGCATCCGCATGAGGCGCAGCGGCCTCAGAAGATCACGTTCGGAGAATTGGGAGAGATCATCGTTGCCGGCAACCGCTGAGCCCACCTACAGCTATGGCACCGGACGTCGGAAGACGTCGGTCGCGCGTGTGCGATTGACACCGGGTGACGGCGTGCTGATCATCAACAGCCGTCCCCCGAGCGAGTATTTCGGCCGCCGGGACTTGGAGACGGTGGTCACGCAGCCGCTTCGCGTCACCGACACCCTCGGACGGTTCGAAGCGACCATCCATGTGGAGGGTGGAGGCATCGCAGGGCAGGCCGGCGCAGTCTGTCACGGCATCGCGCGGGCACTTGTCGCAGCCGACCCAGAGCTGCGCATCCCGTTGAAGCGCGCCGGATTGCTGACCCGCGATCCGCGCGAGAAGGAACGCAAGAAGTACGGCCTCAAGCGGGCGCGCAAGGCTCCGCAGTACACCAAGCGTTAGCAGCGTCCCGGTAATGCATTACCGAGACATGCTGCTGGTGGCCGGGCCGCAGGCGCTGCCTCCACTACCGCCGCTGCCATGAAGGGAGTGATCCTCGCCGGCGGCACGGGGACCCGGCTGCACCCGCTCACACGTATCACAAACAAGCACCTGCTGCCGATCTACGACCGGCCGATGGTCACGTACGCGATCGAGGCGCTCGTTGGCGCGGGGGTGAAGGACGTGATGCTGGTGACGGGCGGCACGCATGCCGGGGAGTTCCTGCGCCTCCTGGGCAACGGACACGACTACGGGCTCGACCGCCTGTTCTACGCGATGCAGGACAAAGCGGGAGGCATCGCCGAGGCGCTCGGCCTGGCAGAACGATTCGTCGCTCGCGATCGCGTTGTCGTCATGCTTGCAGACAATGTCGTCGAATACTCGATCGATGCGGCGATTCGCAATTTCGAGCAGCAACCGCGTGGTGCGCGCATCCTGCTGTCCCGTGTCGACGAACCCGATCACCTGCATCATCTGGGAGTGCCGGCCATCGACGCATCGGGTCGGGTCACCCGGATCGTGGAGAAACCCGATGATCCGCCGAGTCAGCTGGCCGTGACCGGCATCTATCTCTACGACGGCGATGTTTGGGATGTCATCCCGTCGCTCGAGCCCTCTGGACGTGGGGAGCTCGAGATCACCGACGTCAACAACTGGTACGTGGAGCAGAGCACGATGGAATACGAGATTCTCGACGGGTTCTGGGGCGACGCCGGAGAATCGATCGACGCCTATTACGCCGTCAACGATTTCGTGCGCCAAAACGGTGCCAACAAGTCACGCCCCGACTGACGCGAGCGCAATCCGCGTGAGGAGCCGGCCCGCTCACCTGCGCACGAGGGTGCTCGGATGCCCTGTCGACGTGGTGAGCATTGAGCAGGCTGTGGCGTCACTCATCGACATGGTGCAGGCGCACCGCGACGATCCCAAGCGTCCCCCGGCACTCGTGATCACCCTCAACCCCGAGATGGTGATGCTGGCCCGGCGTGACGCCGAGTTTCGTCGCGCGATTGAGGCAGCGGCGCTTCTGGTCCCGGATGGCATCGGTCTGGTGCGAGCGCTTCGCCGCCGGGGTCACCAGACAGCGGTTCGGGTCGGCGGCACGGACATGCTGGCCAGCTACCTGCCACACGCAGTCAGGCTCGGACACCGCATAGCGTTCGCCGGCGCCGGTCCCGGCGTTGGCGCAGAGGCCGCGCGCCGCCTCTCGCAACGCGTGCCGGGTCTGCAGATCGTGGCGGTGGACGCGGGGCCGCCGGATGCCGCGACGGCAGAGCGGCTGAAGCCGGCTCACCCGGACATGGTGTGGTCGGCTTTTGGCGCGGGAAGGCAGGAGCGGTTCGTGCTCGAGCACGTCGGCGCGGCTGGAGCCGGCGTGGGCATCGGCGTTGGGGGTGCACTCGACTACTTCAGTGGGAGAACCCCCCGCGCTCCGGCGATGCTTCGCAGCGCCGGCCTCGAATGGGCCTGGCGTCTCGCGATCCAGCCATGGCGCTGGCGCCGCCAGCTCGTCCTGCCTGGGTTCTGGGTGCTGGAACGCGCCGAGGCCAGGCGCCACACCCGCGCCGCTCGAAGGGGGTGAGCCAGTGCTGAGCCTTGTCATCCCCGCGTTCAACGAGGAGCTGCGGCTTCCCGCGACCCTCGAGCGCGTGCGGCAGTACCTCGACGGCACCGGCGAGCAATACGAGGTGATCGTGGTCGACGACGGCAGCCTCGACGGCACCGTCCGCGTCGCCGGGGCCGCGGCCGCCATCTGGCCGCAGCTGCGAGTGATCCCGTTGCCCCGCAACCTCGGCAAGGGAGCCGCGGTCCGCGCGGGGATGCTGGCGTCAGGCGGCGAGGTCCGGGCGTTCAGCGACGCCGATCTCAGCACACCGATCGAGGAGCTGCCCAAGCTCCGAGAGCGGCTCGACAGCGCGTGCCAGGTCGTGATCGGATCCCGCGCCACGCCGGGTGCCGTGATCGAGGCGCATCAACCACGCCGGCGGGAGATGATGGGCCGCGCGTACAACCGGCTCCTGCGCGTCCTGGCCCTGCCCGGACTGCACGACACGCAATGCGGGTTCAAGGTGTTCACCGCGGAAGCCGCGGTGCGCTGCTTCGAGCCGTTGCGCACCCTTCGGTACGGGTTTGACGCCGAGGTGCTCCTGCGGGCCCGTCGTCTCGGGTACTCAGTGGCGGAGGTCCCGGTGCGCTGGGCGCACCGCGAGGACTCACGCGTGAGCCCGCTGCGCGACTCGGCGCACACCCTGTACGAGCTGGCCAGCCTGCGCTTCACGGTGCGCCGTTGACCGCTGCCGGTATGCTCAACGCATGACCGTCGCAGCGCAGCGCAGCGATCCGGTCGACGTTCGCGTCGCGGATTCGCCGCTGGTCGCGCTGCGGTTTTGGACCGATGCGCGGCTTGCAGACCTCGCCGAGGCCGGCGCTGAGGCCGAGCGCGAGCTCATCGACGCGACGGCGCGGCGGACGAACCTGAGGAATCATTTGCGGCGCAACGACGAGACCCGTCGCCGCATGCTCGAAGCACTCGACCGGTACCCGATACGGGATGCGGTGCGTGCCTTTCACGATGGGCTGGCGCTGACCGGGGAGTTTGGACTCGTCGAGGAGCATATTGCATCGCTGAAGCGCCGGTGCGACGAGATCGCTGCAGAGCGCGAGACGCTCTCCCATGTGAGAGAGACGCTGCGTGCCATCTCGAACACCGGCGGGCTGAGGGTGGACATGCGGTCCGCCCGTCTTAGCCGCGCAGCTCGTCGCATGTACCAGATGGTGGATGACGAGCACCAGGCCGTCGCTCGAACCATCCTCGACGGACCCATGCAGCGCCTGTCTGACGCAGCACTCGACGCGGAGCTCGTCGGACGCGCGCTGCCGCGAGACGTGCGAGCGGCTGCGGAGTATGCCGCCCGCTGTCACTCAGCCACCGTGGAGGCGGCGTCGGCGCTGCAGCGGCGCATCGAACGCCTCTGGCCGCTGGACGCCGATCACTCGCTGGTGCAGGCGGTCGACGATCTGCTCGCGGCAGCAGCCTCGAGTGGCGTCGGGACGCTGCACGTCGTCGGCGTGGAGCGCCGTCTGGATTCGCTGGTCGAGCTGTCCGCGTATCGCATCGTCGAGGCTGCCGTCGACAACGGGCTGCGCCACGGACGCGCGAGCCATGTCGACGTGGTGGTTGCATTCCATGCAGACCGGCTCTCGGTGCTCGTGCGCGACGATGGCGAGGGCTTCGACGTCAGCGCAACCGAAGCTCGCCTTGGGCGCACCCGCGGGCTCGGTCTGATCCAGATGCACGAGCGCGCTGCGCTGTCCGGGGGGCGGGTCGAGGTGCGCAGCATCACAGGTGAAGGCACCGAGGTCCGCGCGACACTCATGACGTCGCGTCAACCGAACGTCACCCCACGCTGACCCGCGCGTCACCCTGCGCACCTACCATGCCGGTGTGACCGATCGCACAGCGTGGCGCCTCCAGGCGTCCGATGGAAGCGTGGTGGCTTCCAACATCGACGTAGCCGACAGCGTGTGGCGCCGTTTTGTCGGGTTGATGGGCCGTCGCGAGCTGCCCGCCGGCCACGGTCTCTGCATCCGCCCCTGCAGCAGCATCCACATGTTCTTCATGCGTTTTCCCATCGACGCCGTGTTCGTCGACGGTGACGGCAGAATCGTGCGCCTGTACGAGGCGATCCGCCCCTGGCGCGTCACGCGCATCGTCCGGCGCGCCAAGGCTGTGCTCGAGCTGCCCGCCGGGACGGCGCGGACCCATCGCCTGAATGTCGGAGACATGATCACGCTCGTCTGAGCCGTGCGTTTTCACCGCGGTGGGGTGGGTCTCTCCTAGAGCAGCGAATCAGCGAGCCGCCGGTGGTCCCCGGCGGCGAGATGTAGACGCACGGGACGCCGGCGTTAGGCGTCCCGTGACGGCGGTGAGCGGCTCAGGAGAGACCCAGCCCCGCCGCGATGCGCATCGTCCTCCCGCGGTCCGGTGCGTCGTGCGACTTACATGGCATGGTCGCGACCCTAGGGCGGCTGTTTCTCGACGCGGTGGCGCCGCGGCGCTGCGCGGGTTGCGACGCAGTCAGCGAAGAGCCCATCTGCGGGCTCTGCCACGAGGTGCTGCAGACAGGGCCAACGCCGGCGCCCTGGCGCCTTCCGACGGTTGTCGCCTTCGCCGCATTCGAGTTCGACGGCGTGGTGCGCGAGGTCCTGCATCGAGGCAAGTTCCAGGGCGATCGAGCCGCGCTCGAGGCGCTCTCGCGCCTGGCGTGCCCGCGCCTCGGCCGCGTGCCTCGGCCCGATGCCGTGCTGGCCGTCCCGCTGGGTCGCCGCCGCCGTCGCCAGCGTGGCTACAACCAGGCAGAGGTGATCGCGGCCGTGCTCGCCGAGGCGGAGCACGTCCCGCTCCTGGACGGATTGGTGCGATGCCGCGAGACCGCGCCCCAGGCGAAGCGCGACGAGGCGGCCCGCCTGGCGAACATCGCGGGCGCGTTTGCGTGGCATGGCGTGCCGCTGGGCTCGGCCGGCGTGTGGCTGGTCGACGACGTGCTCACGACCGGTGCCACGGCCATGGCCGCCGCCACTGTGCTGGCGGAAGCCGGAGCCCGTCGGGTCACCGCCGTCGTGCTCGCGCGAGTTCTGTGATCGGTTTCGGATCACTCGCCCGGACGTATCATCAGGAGCGATGAACCCGGAGCAGCGGCCGGGCGCGGGGCGAGCCGCGGCGCAGCCTCAGCGCGTCAGCATCACCATGCGGCAGTCGCTTCCGGAAGGCATGGAACGCTACGCGCGCCAGAAGCTGCAGCGTCTCGAGAGGCACGTGAACCTGCACGACGTGAGCTTGATCATCGACCACGACATCCACAGCCACCGGCTGAGCCGCGTCGACGTGGTCGCCCATCTGCACCACGTGCGCATCGCGGCCCACGCCGAGGCCCTCGCACTTCCCGAGGCGATCGATCGCGCCATCGATCGTGCCGACCGTCAGGTGCTGCAGCGCCGCGACCGCGTCACGGGGCGCAAGGGGCGAGTTGGCGCCGACGGGGTCAGCGAGGGCGCTCACGGCCCGGCCGTTCCCCCATCGTAGGCGGAATCCGCGCCCCGGCCCTGAGAGAATGGGAGGGCTGATGCCTTTCTGGAGCAAGTTCCCCGGCGATCCCACCAAGCGCGAGCTGAGGCGCCACCAGGCGGTCGTCGACGAAATCAACGACCTCGAGGAAGAGATCGCGCAGCTGACCGATGAGCAGCTGCGTGACAAGACGCGCGAATTTCGCGAGCGCATCGGCGTCACCGCTCCCGATGTGAGCCACGGCCAGTCGGGCGGGGCCGCGACGTACAAGAGCCGGTTCGCCTCCGATGCCGAGGACGACGCCGAGGCGGAGGCGGCCGAGCAGGAACGGCAGGAGCACGACGAGGAGCGCGCGCTGGCACTCGACGACATCCTCCCGGAGGCGTTTGCCGTGGTCCGCGAGGCCTCGAAGCGCACGCTGGGGATGCGCCCGTTCGACGTGCAGCTCATCGGCGGCATCGTGTTGCACCAGGGTCGCATCGCCGAGATGAAGACCGGAGAGGGCAAGACGCTCGTGGCCACCATGCCGCTGTACCTCAACGCGTTGGAGTGGCGCGGCGCTCACCTGGTCACCGTCAACGATTACCTCGCGCGTCGCGACGCCGGCTGGAACGGGCCGCTGTACCACATGCTCGGCATGTCGGTCGGCGTCATCGCCGGGCAGGACCTCTCGTACATCTACGATCCCGACTACCTCGACGACTCGCACCCCGACCCGCGGCTGCAGCACATGCGGCCCTGCACCCGGCGCGAGTCGTACGCGGCGGACATCACGTACGCGACCAACAACGAGCTCGGCTTCGACTACCTGCGCGACAACATGGCGCAGACGCTGGACCAGTGCGTGCAGCGGCACCTGCGCTTCGCGATCGTCGACGAGGTCGACTCCATCCTGATCGACGAGGCGCGGACGCCGCTGATCATCAGCGGCCAGGCCGAGGAGCCCACCGAGAAGTACTACACGTATGCGCGCCTGGTGCCGCGGTTGGTGGCCGAGGAGGACTTCACCTTCGACGAGAAGACGAAGTCTTCCGCGCTCACCGACGAGGGGGCGGAGAAGATCGAGAAGTGGACCGGCCTCTCCAACATCTACGACATGGAGCACGTGGTCGAGGCGCACCAGATCAACCAGGCGCTGCGTGCATACGCGCTGTATCTGCGCGACCGTGATTACATCGTGCGCGACGGCGAGGTGATCATCGTCGACGAGTTCACCGGCCGCACCATGCCGGGACGGCGCTGGTCAGACGGCCTGCACCAGGCCATCGAGGCGAAAGAGGGCGTGAAGGTGCAGCAGGAGAACGTGACGCTGGCGACGATCACGTTCCAGAACTTCTTCCGCCTGTACGACAAGCTCGCCGGCATGACGGGGACGGCGATCACCGAGGCGGAGGAGTTCCACAAGATCTACAAGCTCGAGGTCGATCCCATCCCGACGCACATGCCCATGGTGCGTGACGATCAATCCGATCTCATCTTCAAGACGGAGGCGGGCAAGTTTCGCGCCGTGGTCGACGAGATCGAGGAGCGAACCAAGAACGGACAGCCCATCCTCGTCGGCACCACGAGCATCGAGAAGAGCGAACGGCTTGCCCGCCTGCTCGAGAAGCGCGGCATCGACCACTCGGTGCTCAATGCCAAGCTGCACGAGAAAGAGGCCGCGATCATCGCCAACGCGGGGCAGCGCGCATCCGTGACCATCGCGACGAACATGGCAGGCCGCGGCACCGACATCGTGCTCGGTGAGGGCGTGACCGACGCCGGAGGTCTCTACATCATCGGCACGGAGCGCCACGAGTCGCGGCGCATCGACAACCAGCTGCGCGGCCGCTCTGGGCGCCAGGGTGATCCCGGCGAATCGCGCTTCTTCCTCTCGTTCGAGGACGACCTCATGCGCGTCTTCGGCGGCGAGCGCATGCAGGGGATCATGGACCGGCTGCGAGTCGACGAGGACACGCCGCTCGAGTCGCGCATGGTGAGCCGGCAGATCGAGAGCGCGCAATCGCGCGTCGAGGGACACAACTTCGACTCACGGCGCCACGTCGTCGAATACGACGACGTGATGAACAAGCAGCGCGAGATCGTGTACGGCGAGCGTCGCAAGATCCTCGAGGGGACCGACACGCGGGCCAACTTCGTGGCGATGCTCGAGCACGTGGTGAGCGACGAGGTGCCCACCTTCTGCGAGGGACGAAACCGCGAGGCTTGGGACATGGAAGGCCTGTGGGAGCGGATGCACCAGTTCGCCGCGGCGCTTCCGCCGTTGGCCGAGGTCAACATCGACAGCCTCGGGACCACCGCAGATGACGTCGCCGAGACCATCACCGGCGAGCTGACCGCGCTCTACGAGGAGAAGGAGCAGGAGTACGGCGCCGAGCTGCTGCGCCAGGTGGAGCAGTCGCTGATGCTCCAGGTGATCGACAACCGGTGGCGAGCGTATCTCACGCAGATGGACCACCTGCGTGAGGGCATCGGGCTGCAGGCCTATGGGCAGAAGGATCCGCTCATCGAGTACAAGCAGGCGGCGTTCGAGTCGTTCCAGGATCTGACCGAGGACATGCAGCGCGAGATCGTGCGGACGCTGCTCAACGTGCAGATCCGCCGCGTCGAGCCGGCAGCCGCGGACGGACAGCCCCCGTCTGAAGCAGCAGCGCAGGCCGCTGCACCCGCGTCGCCGCGAGCGGACCGTCCGGGCGCCGTGACGAACGGCGAACAAGTGCCGCCGGCTCGACCGGCCGCGGCTGCGGCGAGCGGCGCGCTGGCGCGAGTGACCACGCCGGCGCGCGCCGGACTACCGCTTCCGGCACAGCCGGCGGTGCGCAACATCGTCGAGTCGTCGTCCGCCGGCACGCGACGCGCCGATGGCGCTGCTTCCGGTGCGCGTGCGATGCCAGGCAACGGCAAGCCGGGCAAAGTGGGGCGCAACCAGCCGTGCCCGTGCGGCTCGGGGAAGAAGTACAAGTACTGCCACGGCCGCTGAGCTAAGTTGCCCTGGTGCGGAAGGCGGGATACGCCGCTTGCGGTACGCGGTCGGCGACGCCAGTCGGCGTCGCTCGCCGCTCGACCCTCGGCCCGAGGGACCACTCGGGCCTGCGGGACGCCCGCTAGCGGCGTATCCCGCCCTCCGCTCTGACCCGCCTCTTAGCGCAGCGCTGTCGGGTGCTTGGGTTCGTACAACGTCAGCGTGCTGCCGTCGGGTAGCGCCATGTCGGTAGCTAGACCAAATCGCCGATCCGAGATATCTCCGGCGAATTCGACGCCCTTCTCGCGGAGGCTTGCGACGGTAGCGTGGATGTCGTCGCACATGAGAAACAGCTCATGATGCCCCGCTCCATCGATCGGATGCACCGCTACCTCCGCGGGTGGCAGCGCGAAGATCAGCCATCCACCCCCCGCGTCCACTGACGGAAGCTCGAGCACGTCGCGAAAGAACGCGCGCATCTGGTCGGGTTCGCTCGAGTAGATCAACGCGTGAACACCGCTGATTCCGGTCATGCGTCGCACCTCATGGAGCTGCTACCGCAGCCGCAGAATCGTGACGTTGCGCCGGTACTCGTCGAGCGTGCGCGCGTCCATATACGACATCGAATTGCGCAGGCCGGCAAGGTATCGCTCCTCGCCGGCGAACTCCTGCTGGACGGAGAACGACGCGGCGCCGCGCATGATCTTGTGCTTCTTGCCGTCGATGACGATGACCCTCCCCGGCGCCTCACGCGTGCCGGCGAGCGCCGACCCCACCATGACGCAGTCCGCGCCCAGCGCCAGGAGCTTGCACATGTCGGCCGGGTGGCGGATGCCGCTGTCCCCGATGATCAGCGCACGGCGGCGAACGCTGGCAGCCTCGGCCACCGCGTACGGCGTGGGCGCGAAGACTCCCGTCTCGTTGCGCGTCTCGCACACAGAGCCACCAGCGATCCCCACTCGGATCGCATCGACGCCGAGCTCCTCGAGCCAGCGAAACGTCTCACCACTCGCGACGTTGCCGCCGACGATGAAGACATCCTGGTTGCGGCCGCGAATCCACTCGACCGCCTCAGCCACCTGGACGTGCGCGCCGTTGGCGGTGTCGATGCACACGATGCGACAGCCCGCGTCGACCAGGCGATCGAAGCGCTCTTGGTAATCGCCGGTCACGCCGATCGCGGCGCCGACGGGCCCACCGGCGGCGGTGACCGCGCGCAGCTGCCGCAGCTCCGCGTCGACCGTCTGGAAGCGGTGCAGGATGCCGAGCGCTCCCTCCTGAGCGAGCGCCAGACACATCTCCACGCCGCACACGTCCGGCATCGGCGAGCCGAGGAGGGGAACCTGCAGGTCCGCCGCACCGACGGTGACGTGCGGATCGGCGTCGGAGCGGTGCGCGAGCGTCGAGGCCACGCGTGGTACCAGGGTGACGTCGTCGTAGTCGAACGCGCGCGGCTCCACGCCGGGCTCCGCCGCCGGCGCCAGTCTGCCAATCAGTGGTTGGGCCACGGCCGGATACTACGTGAACGCGCCGCGTGGTTTAGCCGTGCCGACGATCGCATAGACTGCTGGGCATGAGTGAGCTCGCCGACCGCGCCGACGACGTCGCCCGCCGCATCGCCGCGATGCGGGGGCATCTTTGACCTGGACGGCAAACGCTCACGCCTGGTCGAGCTCGAACGGCTCACCGCTGATCCCGCGCTGTGGGATGACTCGCGCCGCGCGGCCTCGCTGACGCAGGAGGCGGCGCGACTCCGCGACGAGATCGCCGCCTGGGAATCGTTGACGCGCCGCGCCGGCGACGCCGCTGAGCTCGCCCGACTCATCGACGAAGAGCCGGACGAAGCGATGAGCGGCGACCTGGGGTCCGAGCTCGCGACGCTGCAACGCGACGTTGCGGAACGAGAGGTCGATCTCCTGTACGGCGATCCCTACACGGATCACGCGGCGCTGCTCGGCATCCATGCCGGCGCAGGGGGCACCGACTCGCAGGACTGGGCTGAGATGCTGCTGCGCATGTACCTCCGCTGGGCCGAGGCGCATCGCTACAGCGTCGACTTCCTCGAGGAGTCGGTGGGTGAGGAAGCGGGCATCAAATCGGCGACGGTGCGTATCGCCGGGCCGCGCACATATGGACGGCTGAAGGCAGAACGTGGCGTGCACCGGCTCGTTCGTCTGAGCCCGTTCGACTCCGCACACCGCAGGCACACGTCGTTCGCACTGGTCGAGGTCACGCCCGAGGTCGAGGACGATGTCAACGTCGAGATCGATCCTGACGACGTGCGAACCGACGTCTTCCGTTCCAGCGGCGCCGGTGGGCAGCACGTCAACAAGACGTCCTCCGCGGTGCGCCTGACGCACATGCCCACGGGGATCGTCGTCACGTGCCAGAACGAACGCTCACAGCAGCAGAACCGCGACATGGCGTGGCGCGTGCTTCGCTCGCGCCTGCTCGCGGTGCAGCAGGCCGCGCACGCTCAGCGTGTGGCCGACCTCAAGGGCGAGTCGCTACCGGCGGAGTGGGGCAGTCAGATCCGGTCGTACGTCCTCCACCCGTACACGATGGTCAAGGACCACCGCACCGGGCTGGAGGTCGGCAACGCGCAGGCCGTGCTCGACGGCGGCATCGATCCCTTCATCGATGCGTACCTCAGCTGGGCAGCCGGCGAGGGCCGGGAGGCGGCGCCGGCCGTCACCCAGGCGTCACACGGGCCCTCGGTGTAAGCCCGCCGGGAGCGTCAAATGGCTCAGGCGGATCACGGAAGTCACCGATCTGTAAAAGTGCCGGGGCATGGCGCCGAGGCCGGTCTATACTCGGCCGAGTTCCAGCAACGGTCCTCGATGCGTCCCCGCTGATCGTCACGGCGAACCGGGCTGGAGATTCTCCGGCCGCTTCCGGCGGGTGGCGCGGATGTCGGTGATGCCGGTCCAGGAATCCCGAGTGTGATCCACACGCAGTCACTGGCGAAAGCCCGCGACGAGGGGGGAGGCGAATGAGCGTGGCCGTTGCCGAGCGCCCTGAGGTCGCCATGCAGCTGAACCTGCGTCCGGTCATCTCGTTTCACGGCGTGAGCAAGGTGTACCCCACGGGCACCGTGGCGCTCCGCGACGTGGAGCTCGCGGTTCTCCAGGGTGACTTCTGCTTCCTGGTCGGCGCCAGCGGCGCCGGGAAGTCGACCCTCGTGCGGCTGCTCATCCGCGAAGAGGTCGCGTCGACGGGTCGCATCTTCGTCGACGGTCAGGAGATCACCCGCATGGCGCGGCGCAGGCTGCCGAAGCTACGCCGCAAGTTCGGCATCGTGTTCCAGGACTACAAGCTGCTGTCCAAGCGAACCGTCGCGCAGAACGTCGCGTTCGCGCTGCAGGTGACACGGCCCGGCCAGCGCCATCTTCGTGAGAAGGTGGAGGAGGTCCTCTGGATCGTCGGGCTCGAGGACAAGGTCGACAAATACCCGGACGAGCTCAGCGGTGGCGAGCAGCAGCGTGTTGCCATCGCTCGGGCGCTGGTGCACCGCCCGCGCATCTTCGTCGCCGACGAGCCCACCGGCAACCTGGACCCCGATACGTCGTGGGGCATCGTGCAGCTCCTCTTGCAGATCAACCATCGTGGCACCACGGTGCTCATGGCAACGCACAACCGCGAGGTGGTCGACCTCGTGCGCCGCCGCGTGATCGCAATCGAGGGCGGACGGGTGATCCGCGACGAGGCGCAGGGCAGCTACCTACGCCCGGGTGAAGCCACGCTGTGAGACGGATCCTCGCAGCGCTCTGGTTCTCCATCAAGAGCGCGGGACAGAACTTCCGGCGCAACCTCGGCGTCTCGCTTGCGGGCGTCTTCACCATGGGTCTCATCCTGTTTCTGGTGGGCGGCGCGCTGCTCTTCACGCACTCCGTCAACAGCATCTTGCAGGCCCAGCAAGCCAACGCCAGCAAGATCAAGATCTACCTGTCCGACAGCGCGTCGCTGGCGTCGATTGCCGACTTTCAGACGCGCCTGCAGCACGATCCGCGCGTCATCTCCGTGTCGTTCGAAAGCAAAGACCAGGCCGCCAAGGAGGCATCGCAAGACCCGGACATCCAGCAGGCGCTCAGCACCCTGGGAAGCAACCCGTTGCCGGCATCGCTGAACCTCGACATCAAGCAGCTCACCGATCTGGCGCGGTTCGATCAAATGGCGAAGAGCACACCCATCGCTGACAAGACCACCGCCACCGACTACAACCCGGATGTCATCAACAAGCTGCACACGGTGATCAACATCATCGAAGTGGTGGGCGGGGTGATCGCGCTGATTCTCTTCGTCATCAGCCTCGTCATCATCATGAACACCATCCGGACCGCCGTCTACGCGCGCCGCACCGAGATCGAGATCATGAAGCTGGTCGGCGCCACCGACTGGTTCGTGCGCTGGCCCTTCATCCTGGAGGGCATCATCGGAGGTGTGCTTGCCGCCGTGTTCTCAGGCGGCGTAGTGTTCGCCGGCTACCACGTCTTCGTGCAAGCGGCGCAGCGCAGCCTGCTAAGTCTGCCGTTCGACGGTTCG
The DNA here is from genome assembly GCA_005880445.1 of Chloroflexota bacterium. Taxonomy (GTDB): domain Bacteria; phylum Chloroflexota; class Dormibacteria; order Aeolococcales; family Aeolococcaceae; genus CF-75. The sequence continues at coordinate 27,872 of VBGJ01000152.1, forward strand.
TACACCGTCACGCTCCTCATCCTGCTCGTGGTTGGTGGCGTGTGCGTGGGCGCGCTGGGCAGCTACATGGGAGTGCGACGATTCCTCAGCGTGTAAAGCTGGTGAAAGCCGCGGTGGCACTTGTCATCGCCGCGGTGCTCGTCGGTATCGCCCCTGGCGTGTCCGCGGACCAGTACACCGACCAGATCAAGGCCGCCAAGCACAAGCAGGCGCAAGTCGACCAGGAGATAGCGAGTCTCCGAGCGCAGATCGCGGCTGCCAAGAATCAAGAGGCGCAGCTGCGCGCGATCATCGGCGCGCTCGACACGCAGATAGCGGCCACAGAGGCGCAGGTCGCCGCCGCGCAGGTGCAGCTGCAACAGATCGAGGCCGATCTGACCGCGGCACAAGGGCGACTCGTGACGGCGCAGAACCAGCTTGCGGCGGAAAAGCGGCAGCTGAGTCGAGAGCTGGTCGTCATCTATGAGTTGCAGCAGCAGTCGACGCCGATCAGGAACCTGCTCAAATCCGGCAACTTCAATGACTTCTGGACCCAGCTGATCGATAGCCGCAGGATCAGCGCCGTCGAGCTCCGCACCGTCTACCAGATACAGGCGAAAGAGGACGAGATCCACGGCATCATCAGTCAGATCTCAACGGAGAAGGAACAGCAAGCTGCCGTGGTCGATCAGCTGCAGACCACGCAGAACCAACTGACCCAGCAGCGCGCAGCCCAGCAGACGGCGCTCAACGACCTGGCTGCGCTGCAGGCGAAGGACGAGCAGCTGGCGCAGCAGTGGACCGCGGTGGAGAACCAGATCAACGCGCAGATCGCCCACCTCCAGGCGGAGGAGGCGGCGGCCCTCGCGGCGGGCGGCGGCCACGGTCGCTTCGTCTGGCCCGACTCTGGGCCGATCTCGCAGGGCTTCGGCTGCACTCCGTTTGCATTCGAAGCGTACGATCCGCACTGTCCGTCGCGGCACTTCCACAACGGCATCGACATCGCAGGACCGTGCGGGAACAACATCGTTGCCGCCGACTCGGGCATCGCGTACCTGCAGCCGTACGACCCGTACGGCTTCGGCAACTACATCATCATGGTGCACGGCAACGGCTGGGAGACCTTGTACGGTCACATGGACGGCTTCGCGGTCGGCAACGGGCAGATCGTGACGCGAGGACAGCAGATCGGCTGGGAAGGATCCTCGGGTAACTCCACCGGTTGTCACCTCCACTTCTCGGTGAACCACAACAACCAGTGGGTCAACCCACTCAGCTACCTGTCGTAGCGGTACGCGCGTCCGGCGCATGCCGGAACGGAGCAGCGACCCGCATATACTGTTGAGCACCGTGCCGGATCGGTTCGACGTCGCGATTCTCGGTGGAGGCATGGGAGGCTACCCGGCGGCGATCCGAGCATCGCAGCTGGGACTGCGCGTCGCGCTCATCGAAGAGGACAAGGTGGGCGGCACGTGCCTGCATCGCGGATGCATCCCCACAAAAGCGCTGCTGCAGAGCGCGGCACTGCTCGACGAGCTGCAGCACGCCGAGGCGTTTGGTGTCACCGCGTCGGCGGTCAGTTTCGATTACGCCGTCGCCGGTCGCCGGCGTGATCAGGTCGTGGCTCAGCTCTTCCGCGGCGTCGAGTTCCTGCTCAAAAAGAACCAGGTGAGCATCGTGCGGGGCCACGGCCGCCTCGCCGGACGCGGACGGATCGCCGTTTCGGGGAACTCGGGAGATCCAATCGAGGTCGAGGCCGGCGCGATCGTCATCGCATCGGGCTCACGAGCCGCGCAGCTGCCCGGGTTGGAAGCCGACGGACGCCAGGTGCTGACCAGCGACGACGCCGTCCGCAGCAACACGGTGCCGAAGTCTGCGATCGTGCTCGGGGCGGGGGCCGTCGGCGTCGAGTTTGCGTCTCTGTACCGGAGCTGCGGTGCCGAGGTGACCGTGGTCGAGATGCTTCCGTCCCTGGTTCCGCTCGAAGACGCCGATGTGGGTCGCGAGCTGCGCAAGCAGTTCGAGTCACGCGGCATCCGGTGCCTCGTGGGCACACGACTCGACGTCGACTCGGTCCAGCGCAACGAGGGCGGCGTCGCGGTCACGGTGCACGCCGACGACGGCAAGGAGGAGCGGCTGCAGGCGGAGGTTCTGCTGGTAGCCGTCGGGCGCAACGGGAATGTCGAAGACATCGGCCTCGACGGCACTCAGGTTGCGGTCGACCATGGCGCTATCGTCGTGGATCCGCACTTGCGTACCCAGGAACCCGGTGTCAGCGCGATCGGTGACGTGGTCGGTGGCTTCCTGCTGGCGCACAAAGCGCTGCATGAGGGCGTGGTGGCGGTGGAGGCGATCGCCGGCAAGGATCCTCAGCCGAATGATCCGCGACGGGTTCCGCGCACGACGTATTGCACGCCCCAGATCGGGTCGCTGGGGCTGAGTGAGGCGGAGGCGACCGCCGCCGGGCACGAGATACAGGTGGGCGTGTTCCCGTTCCGCGGCAACGGCCGCGCCCTGATCTGGGGCGAGCCGGGCGGGTTCTGCAAGGTCGTGGCCGACCGGCAGTCGGGCGATGTGCTGGGCGTGCACATCGTCGGGCACGAGGTGACCGAGCTGATCTGGGGGCCGGCGCTGGGCGCACTTCTCGAGACAACTGCATTCGAGATGGGCCACTCCGTGGCTCCGCACCCTACACTCAGTGAAGCGATCTCCGAGGCGGCGCTGGCCGTACACGGAGAGGCCATCCACATCTGACCCGGGCGGGATGGGATATGGAACCCGGTGCGCGGGAGCGATGACACGTGACTGTGACCAAGGCTGACGCAAGAGACGAGGCGAGCCTCGATGCGGAAACCCTCCGCGCCATGTACCGGCACATGTTGCGCTCACGCCTGCTCGACGAGCGGATGTGGGTGCTGAACCGGCAGGGGCGGGCGCCGTTCTGGATCTCGGGCATGGGACACGAGGCGGTTCAGGTCGCTTTCGGCATGAACCTCCGCCCCGGCTATGACTGGGTAGCGCCGTACTACCGCGACCTGGCTCTGACACTCGTGCTGGGTATGACACCGCGCGATCATCTGCTGTCGGTGTTGGCGCGGGCAGATGATCCCAACAGCGGCGGGCGGCAGATGCCGGCGCACTACGGCTGCAGGCGCTACAACATCATCACCACCGGCTCGTCCGTGGGCACGCAGCTGCTTCACGCGACTGGGATCGCGCTCGCATCGCGGATGCGCGGCGAGGATGCGGTGACGTTTACATCGTGTGGCGAAGGCGCCACAAGCGAGGGTGACTTTCACGAGGCGCTGAATTTCGCGGCGACATGCCGGCTGGCCGTGATCTTCGTCGTCGAGAACAACGGGTTTGCCATCAGCGTGCCGTGGGAGAAGCAGATGCCCATCCCCAACGTGGCGGACCGTGCCTCCGCATACGGCGTCCCCGGCATCGTGGTCGATGGCGAGGATCCGATGGCGTGTTTCCGCGTGGCGAAGGAGGCGGTGACGCATGCCCGGCGCGGCGAGGGGCCCGTGCTGGTTGAGGCGAAGGTGCTGCGCCTGACGTCACACAGCTCGGACGATGATCAGCGTCGCTACCGCGCCGCCGACGAGCTGGCTGCTGAAAAGGAGCGGGATTGCGTGGCGCGCTTCCGCAGCCAGCTGGAGGATCTGGGCGTTCTCACGTCCACCATCGCCGACGACATGCGCACCGATCTGACGCGCGAGCTCGACCGGGCGGAGGAGGAGGCCGAGGCCGCACCGCTGCCGGAGCCGGAGACGGCCATGCGCCATGTGTTCGGCGAGGCCGCGGAGGGCTGAGCGTGGCCGAGATCACCTACCTGCAGGCGATCCGCGATGGCATTCGCGAGGAGATGGAACGTGATCCCAGCGTGCTCGTGCTCGGCGAGGATGTTGGTGCAAAGGGCGGTGTCTTCGGTGTCACCGAGGGACTGCAGAAGCAGTTCGGCGAGTGGCGCGTGCTCGACAGCCCGCTTGCGGAGTCGCTGATCGCAGGGGTTGCCATCGGCGCGGCGTTCAACGGCATGCGACCGATCGCCGAGATCCAGTTTCAAGACTTCATCATGCCGGCCGTCGATCAGATCGTCAGCGAAGCGGCGAAGATCCGCTATCGCAGCAACGGCGACTGGAACGTCCCGCTCGTAGTCCGCGCGCCGTTTGGGGGCGGCGTCCACGGCGCGCTGTATCACTCGCAGTCGATCGAGGCGATCTTCTGCCATGTGCCCGGACTCCGCGTGGTGGTGCCGAGCACCCCATACGACGCCAAGGGGATGATCGTTGCGGCGGTGCGGGATCCCGATCCCGTGATGTACTTCGAGCACAAGCGGGCGTATCGCGCCATCAAGGGTGAGGTGCCCGAAGGCGAATACGTGGTTGCGTTGGATCGCGCTCGCATCGCGCGTGAGGGCTCGGACATAGCCATCTTCACGTACGGGATGATGGTTCACTCGGCGCTTGAAGCCGCGGAGCGTCTCGTGCCGGACGGCTTCGAATGTGAGGTGGTCGACCTGCGCTCGCTTCGCCCGCTGGATCACGACGCCATCGTCGCCAGCGCGAAGAAATGCGGCAAGGTGCTCGTGCTCCAGGAGGCCAACCTCGCCGTGAGCATCGCGTCCGAGGTGGCCGCGATCATCGCGGAGGACTGCTTCGACTACCTGGATGCTCCGGTGGTGCGTCTCGGCGGCCCCGAGATCCCCGCGATGCCGTTCTCGCCGCCTTTGGAGCGCTTCTACCTGGTCACGCCGGACAAGATCGAGAGAGCATTACGGGATCTCGCCGCATACTGACCACGCCACACTTCGAGGAGCGAGCATCACCATGCCGTTGACCGTCACCATGCCGCAGTTGGGAGAGAGCGTCACCGAGGGAACCATCGCGCGCTGGCTCAAGCAGCCGGGCGAGCACGTGGCACGCTACGAGTCCATCGCCGAGGTGATCACCGACAAGGTCAACGCCGAGATCCCCGCCCCCGCGGACGGCACAATGGCCGAGCTCATCGCTCCCGAAGGCGCGGTCGTCGCGGTCGGGCAGCCGATCTGCAGCATCGAGACCGAGGCCTCCGCGGCGACGACGCAGCCTCAACAGGCGCAGCCTCAGGAGGCGCAGGCTCAGGAGGCGCAGCCGGAGCCATCTGTTCCGGCGTCTCCACAACCGGTGCAGCAAGAGACAGCTGCTCCGGCGTCTCCTCAGTCTATGCCGCCTGCGCAGCCGTCTCCTGCTGCACCTGCGCCAGCGCCTGCTGCACAACCGGCCGCTGCACAGGCGCCAGCGCCTGCTGCACAACCGGCGGCTGCACAGGCGCCAGCAACGCAGTCAGAGTCCCACGCTGGCAATGGCGCCGCCACGTACCACATGACGCCTGCCGTGCGCATGCTCGTCCGCGAGCACGACGTCGACATCGCGCAGCTGCAGGGCAGCGGCATCGGCGGTCGCGTCACGAAGAAAGACGTCCTCGAGTACGTGCAGCGCCGAGATGCAGGTGCGCTCCCTTCTGCGGCGCCGGCCCCTGCACCTGCTCCGGCATCTCCCCAGTCCATGCCGCCTGCGCAGGTGCAGCAGCCTGCACCCGCTGGTGCCCCGAGCGCCGCCCCTCCTGTCGGTTCTACTCCTGCCGCTCCCGCCTTTGCCGCCGGGGAGGGCGACACCGTCGTTCCGCTCACGTCTGCGCGACGCGCGATCGCGGAGCACATGGTGCGCAGCCGCCACACCTCTCCGCATGCATACGTCTTGGTCGAGGTCGATATGTCCGCCGTCTCGCGATTCCGCGATCGCGAACGCAGACAATTCGAACAGCGTCACGGCGTCAAGCTCACGTACCTACCCTTTGTTGCGCGTGCTGTGTGCGAGGCGCTGCACCGCCTCCCCACGCTCAACGCGTCATGGAGCGAAGAGGGGGTCGTTCTCAAGCGCGACATCCACCTCGGGATCGCCGTTGCGCTGGAGGACAACCTGGTCGTCCCTGTCGTGCGGAACGCCGACCGTCTGAGCATCAGCGGGCTTGCGACCACCATGGCCGACCTTGGCGAACGCGCTCGGGCCAACCGCCTCAAGCTCGACGAGATCCAGGGTGGCACGTTCACGCTCAACAACACCGGCGCGCTGGGCGCGGTGATGACGCAGGCGATCATCAATCAGCCGCAGGCGGCGATCATGACCATGGACCTGGTGGTCAAACGACCGGTGGTCGTCGGCGACGATGCCATCGCCATCCGACCGATGATGAACCTGGGAATGTCGTTCGACCATCGCATCGTCGACGGCCTCCAGGCCACCCGTTTCGTACGGACCGTCAAGAACCTGCTCGAGGGGTTTGACGATCAGGCGGCGCTGTGAAATAGCGCCGCCGGCGCGGGTGCATCTATGATCGGCGGGCATGGCTGATACGACCACCTTCGACGTGTGGGGGTTCCGGACTCCACCCTCGTGGGCGCTGCGCGCTCTCGAGAAAGGGATCATCGACGTCAATCGGTTCGAGGCGCTGGTTCGCCTGGCGTCGGAGGAACCCGAAGGCGGATCGCGTGCCACCGGACGCCGCTCCGCCGGATGCTCGTGCCGGCGCCGGCCGCGCCGCGCCTGCACCAACTGGCGGATCTAACTAGTCCACATCCTGGTGCGGATAGCGCCAATCAGTCGGCGGGACGAACGTCTCCTTGATGGCGCGGGCGGAGACCCACCGCACAAGATTGAGCGCCGACCCCGCCTTGTCGTTCGTACCCGACAACCGCGCGCCGCCGAACGGCTGCTGCCCGACCACCGCGCCGGTCGGCTTGTCGTTGACGTAGAAGTTGCCTGCTGCATGACGCAGGAGGGTCATCGCTTCGTCGATGGCAGGCCGTGACGTGGCGAAGACCGCACCGGTGAGTGCGTACGGCGAGGTCGTGTCGACGAGGCGTATGACCTGGTCCCATTGCGAGTCGTCATACGGATACACGGTGAGAATCGGGCCGAAGAGCTCGCGCTGCATCAATTCGTGCCGCGGGTCGTCCGTCTCGTAGATCGTCGGGCGCACGAACCAGCCCTCCTCCGCGTCGCACTCACCTCCGGCCACGAGCTTCAGATGCGGATCGCTGCGCGCCGCCGTCATGGCGGCCTCGTGCTTGCGGTAGCTGGACTCCTCGATCACTGCTCCCATGAACGTGGTGAAGTCGGCGGGATCACCAACCTGCACCGCTTCGGTGGCCGCGGCCAGTGGATCGCGAAGCCGTTCCCAGACCGACTTGGGCACATATGCCCGCGATGCGGCCGAGCACTTCTGCCCCTGGTACTCGAACGCACCTCGCAGCAGCCCCACGAGCAGCGCGTCGACCGACGCCGACGCGTGCGCCAGCACGAAGTCCTTGCCGCCGGTCTCCCCGACGAGTCGAGGGTACGTATGGTACTGGTCTAGGTTGGCCGAAACAGTCGACCACAAGTGCATGAACGTGTCTGTCGAGCCGGTGAAGTGCAAGCCCGCGAACGACGGATGAGTCAGCGCCACCTCCGAGACCGCCGCGCCCGGTCCCGCCACGAGATTGATCACACCAGGGGGAAGTCCCGCTGCTTCGAGCAGCTCGATGATCACATGTGCCGCAAGGAGCTGTGTCGAAGCCGGCTTCCAAACGACGGTGTTGCCCATGATCGCGGGCGCCGTCGGCAGATTGCCGGCGATCGACGTGAAGTTGAACGGCGTGATGGCGAGAACGAATCCTTCGAGCGGGCGGTGGTCCATGCGGTTCCATTGGCCGGGTGGGGAGATCGGTTGATCCTGCTGTTGCAACTGCGCGCCGAAATGTACGTTCCAGCGCCAGAAGTCGATCAGCTCGCATGCCGCGTCGATCTCGGCCTGATGCACGGACTTGCTCTGACCCAGGATGGTTGCGGCGTTGAGCCGGTCACGCCACGGGCCGCTGAGGAGGTCCGCGGCGCGCAGGAAGACGGCCGCCCGTGTCTCCCACGGCGTCACCGACCACGACGGCCATGCCGCGAGCGCCGCCTCCACCGGTCGACACCGTCGCCGCCGATGTGCTGCCGCAGGTGATGCGGGGCGAGGGCCTCCATCTCAGCCAGCGTCTGGCGCAGGTGAATGCGCTCCGGTGACCCCGGCGCGTACGCGCGCACGGGCTCGTTGCGCGGTGGACCGTCGTGACCCGTCATCGCAGATCGATTGTCGCGCACGCCGCACGGCGCGGGAGGACCGCGCAAGCGCCATCCCGCGGTACAGTGAGAACGAGATCATGGAAGCGATCCCGCTGCGGCCGGTGCCGGTCGCCATCTCCTCGAAGCCGTCGCCCGACCCGCGCCCGGTTCATCAGCGGTTGCTCCCCGACGGCGTCGACCGGCGTCCTCCATGGCTGACGGTGCGCATCCCGATGGGCGAGGGCTATACCCACCTCAAGGGGATCATGCGGGGCTTGGAGCTGAACACCGTGTGCGAGGAAGCACGCTGCCCCAACATCGCCGAGTGCTGGGGCCACGGCACCGCGACGTTCATGATCCTGGGCGACGTGTGCACGCGCGCATGCGCGTTCTGCGCCGTGAAGAGTGGGAAGCGCGGCGGTGACATCGACGTCGACGAGCCGCAGCGTGTCGCTGAGGCAGTGGTGCGCATGGGGTTGCGGCATGCGGTGGTGACGTCCGTCGACCGCGACGACCTCGCGGACGGTGGCGCTGCCATCTTTGCGGCAACCATCCGCGCCATTCGTGAACGCGCGCCCGAAACCACGATCGAGGTTCTCACTCCCGATTTTCAGGGCGACCACGACGCGCTGCGCACCGTGATGGACGCGGTGCCGGAGATCTTCAATCACAACGTCGAGACGATCGGACGGTTGTACCGGCGCGTCCGGCCGAAAGCGGATCTGGGGCGCAGCCTGGAGCTGCTGCGCGCCGCGAAGCGGATGCAGGCGAGGAGCCGCACCAAGTCCGGCCTGATGGTCGGACTGGGCGAGGAGATGGGCGAGGTCAAGGAGCTGCTGCGCGACATGCGTGCACACGACGTCGAGATCGTGACCATCGGCCAGTACCTGCGGCCGTCGCTCAAGCATCATCCGCTGATCCGGTTCTGGCACCCGGATGAGTTCGCCGAGTTGCGCGAGTACGGGCTCGGCCTCGGGTTTTCGCATGTGGAGTCGGGACCGCTGGTGCGCTCCAGCTATCACGCGCACGAGCAGGCGGTTGCCGCGCAGGCGGTGTGACCGGCCAGTCTGACCTGCCACCGCTGCGGCAGCTGTGTCTGGGCACCGTTCCGTATCGCGATGCATGGCGCCTGCAGCGCGTGATCGCCGCGCAGCGCGTGTCCGGCGAGGTCGAGGACGACGTGCTGATCCTGCTCGAGCATCCGCCCGTGTACACCATGGGGCGCACGGGTGACGAGCGGCATCTCGGAGGCGGACGCGAATCGTTGATCGCCGCAGGGGCCGATTACATCGACGTGGATCGTGGCGGCTCGGTCACGTTTCACGGTCCCGGGCAGCTCGTCGCGTATCCGATCGTGAAGCTGGCAAGCGTCTTTCCCATCCAGGGAGCACCTGATCGCGGCGACGTCATGCGCTACGTGCGCGCGCTCGAGGAGGCGGTCATCGCCACCGCTGCGGCTTTCGGCGTCGCGGTGGCGCGCCGGCCGCCGTACACCGGCGTCTGGTCGGGCAACCGGAAGCTGGCCGCCATCGGCGTGAAGCTGGCAACCGGCATGACGACGCACGGGCTGGCTCTCAATGTGTGCACCGACCTGTCGTGGTTCGACCGTGTCGTTCCGTGCGGCATCGACGGCGCCGAGGTCACATCGCTCACCGATCTGAGCTCTGTCGAGCTGTGCACAGAGGAGGTCGCGCCTGTGCTCGCCGCGGAGCTGGCCCGCGTGCTGGGGCGGCGTTTGGCGGCGCCGCGTCGCGACTCGAGATACGAGCTGCCGCTCGAGCTGCCCGCAGCGGTCTGAGTCATATGGTGCCCAGCGCTCGTGTTGCCGCCGCGCCGCGCTCACTCACCGTCGAGCGGTACCTGGAGGCGATCTACTACATCGAGCACGAGGGTGAGGTCGCGCGGCCAGGGCGCCTGGCCGAATGGCTCGGGGTGAGCGCGCCGACGACAACCGTCAGCCTGCAGCGGCTGGTCCGCGACGGCTGGGTGCGGATGGGCGCCGACCATGCGGTCGAGCTCACGGAGGTGGGTGCCGTGGCGGCCTCGGCCATCGTGAGCCGGCACCGCATCGTCGAGCGGTGGCTCACCGACGTGCTCGGACTGGACTGGGCCACCGCCGATCGCGAGGCGGCGGAGCTGGCGCACGGGTTGTCGGAACTCGTGCTCGACCGGCTCGACGCCCACCTCGGCCGTCCCGTCACGTGCCCGCACGGCAACGTGATCCCCGGACGGCGCCCCCCTCAGGGGAGACGGCTGGCCCGCCTGACCGATCTCGGCGAGGGGTCTGCCGGTCGTGTGGCCCGCATCTCCGAGGTGGCGGAACACGAAGCGCCGCAACTCCTGGCGACGCTCAGCGAGCGGGGGCTGGTCCCGGGGACCGATGTGGCCGTCGTGGGCGCGGACGCGTCGTCGCGGCGGCTCGACGCCGGTGCCGGCCCCTTCACCGTCGAGGCGAGCGTGGCCCGCGCCGTGTGGGTGGAGGAACCGGCGTGAGCCCGGTATCGGGTTAGCTTAGGCTAAGCTAATCGCGCTGGAAGGCAGCGCAGTCAGGGAGTAAGTCGCTCGTGCTCGGCAGCTATCTCATCTTCGCCCGCGAGGGGATCGAGGGCACGCTGATCTGCGCCATCCTGCTCACGTTCTTGGCCGCCTCCGGCCGGCGGGATCTCTTCCGTTGGGTGCTCGGCGGCGCTGCGGTGGCGGTGGCGGTGTCGACAGTGGTCGGAGTGGCGCTCTGGATCGTTGGGCGCGATGCCTTCGTCGGCTCGCACGCGCAGTCCTGGTTCGAGACCGCGGTCTTCGGCGTCGCCGTGGCGGTCCTCACCTATATGACCTTCTGGATGCGGCGGCATGCCCGCACGCTCAGCAGCGAGATCCGTGGCAAGGCGGCTGCGGCAGTCGTCGCCCCTGCAGCTCGCCATAGGCGCGGCGCTCGGCCTCGCTACGGCACTGGCCGTCGGGTTCGCCATGTATCGCGTGGGAGTTCGTGTCAATCTCGGCCGGTTCTTCTCCGTGCTTGGAAGCCTGTTGCTCGTGGTCGCCGCCGGACTGCTGGCCAACGCGGTGCACAACCTGCAGGCGCTCGGGGCGCTGCCGGGCGCCTCGTTCACACTGTGGAACGCCGGCGCCGTGATGCCCGACGACCGAGGACTTGGTGACGTGCTGCACGGGCTCGTGGGATACAGCGCGGCGCCGACGTTGCTGCAGGTGGTTGTGTGGGCGGTGTTTCTCGGCGGCGGCCTGTGGCTCTTTCTGCGGCCGGCCCCGCCGCGGCGCGCCGTGCCGGCGCCGTCGGTGTCATAGCACCCACCACTCGCTACGAACATCTGTTTCGTAGACCAAACGCGCGTGCCCCGCTACCATCGCGCCTGAAGCGTTCATCTGTTCGGTCTCATTCCCAACGTTCATCCAACCCCCGAACCAGATCGATCGCTCCGGGGGACAACATGGCCACCTTCGTCCGGAACCGCGTCCTCAACCAACTTTCCTGGTCCCCAGAGACCGAGTGCGACCGCGTCGGTCGGCGCGACGCGCTGTGCGAGCTCGACGGGCTCCTGACACAACTCGAGGAGATCAACCTGCGCGGCGGGAAGATCCCCACGCGCGTGCTCGTGGCACTGCAACGCCGCGGCGTTGCGTTTCGTCCGCGCGTCGGCGCGGCGGAGATGATCGAAGCGGTGTTTGCGGTCCAGGAGCGGTACATGCGGCAGCCGATCGGCGCCGCCGCACCGGACGCGGGCGCACTCGCTGAGCTGCGGCGTCGCCTCGCGTCCTGACAGCCTCGCGGTCCGGAGCGCGCAGCCGGAGCTGACGGGATCGAGCAGGACGTACGTCCAGTAGGCTTCGCGCGTGGACGCCGAGACGGGGAAGCGCGCTGCCGGGGAAGCGGCCGCGGCGCTCGTCGAGGACGGTATGCGAGTCGGGCTGGGCACGGGAACCACGGCTCGGTGGTTCGTGCTGGCGCTGGTGGAGCGCGCGCATGCCGGTCTGCGGGTCGCCTGCGTCGCGACGTCCGAGGCGACGGTGCGGCTGGCGGAAGAGCTCGGCATCTGGCTGGAGCCGCTGGACCGCCGCGGGATCGATATCGCCGTTGACGGCGCGGACGCCGTCGATGCGGATCTGCGGCTGATCAAGGGAGGCGGGGGCGCACTGGTGCGGGAAAAAATCGTGGCCGCGGCGGCGCGTTCCTTCGTGGTGGTCGTCGACGATTCGAAGGTGTGTTCGGCGCTGCCCGGAAGCGTGCCGGTCGAGCTGGTTCCGTTCGGCGTCGATCGCACCTTGGCGCTGCTCGAGTCGACGGGCGGCGCGTACACGCTTCGCACGGTCAATGGTGCCGCTCTACTGAGTGACAACAGCAATCTGATCGCGGACGGGCACTACGAGTCGCTCGACGACCCGGAAGGGCTCGCGGCTCGGCTCGACGCGATCCCGGGACTGGTCGGGCACGGGCTGTTTCTGGGCATGACCGATCTGCTGCTGGTAGGCCACCCCGACGGGGGAGTCGAGCGTCGTTCACCGCGGTGAGACGCGCGTTGCGGCGATAGAGTTGGCCGCGGGCGGATAGCTCAGACGGTCAGAGCGCCTCGCTTACACCGAGGAGGCCGCGGGTTCGATCCCTGCTCCGCCCACAGTTCGGCTCGTTACATGTAACATGGAGCCGTGGCGAGCCGACAACCACCGCCAGTGCGCGAGCGGGTCCGATCTCATCGGGAACGTCTTCGCGCTCAGGGTTTGCGGCCCATTCAGATTTGGGTGCCCGACGTTCGATCGTCGAGCTTCGTCAAGGAGGCACGCTGCCAGGCGCGAGCTGTCGCCCGCAGCCCGAGCGCGGCCGATGATCAGGAGTTCATCGATGCGATCAGCCGCGAAGACGAGTGAGGCGCGGCGAGATCTGGACGGCTGCAGGTTGCGCGTGGACCCCAGCACTGTGAACGGGTTGCGCGAGACAAGTAGTGTCATGGTTGACAAGCTCACGACCGTTAACCGATCACGGCTAGCCAAGCGCGTCGGCCAACTGGGGGACGAGGACCTGATCAGGCTGGGACGGGCCATCGTCGTCTTCCTCGGCCTCGCGGGCGGTTGAGCGCTCGCGCCAACGCCGCGATTCGCTCGGTCGTCTCGCGGTTCGAGTAGGCCACTGCCCGGCCCACCAAATCGTCCTTGGGTTTTTGAGTCGATCAGCAGCCCGTAGCGGCTGCCAGCGCGCGACATGCCTCGCTCATCCGCGCTGCCGAGAGCGAGGTGATCCTCCTGCGAAATGTTGTCCTGGTCAAAGTGTGCACGTTGTCGAAGTTCACGACGCAGTCGGTCGGCACTTGGTCGCGATCCGCGAAGAGTTCCAGTTCGGAGATGAGCCCTCGACGCGTCCTCGTAAGCGCGGCGACGACCACGGCACTAATCCGACCGGCGACAGGATCGCGTGTCAGCACCAGCACCGGTCGGTCCCCACCGGGCGTCGCCGCGAACCAGATGTCACCGCGCTGCATCGCCCCAATCCGACCAGTCCTCCGCGGGACCCCACTCAGCGACGCTGCTCAGGGCCGATTCTCCCTCCTCGAGGGGGTGGCCCTCCCACTTACTTGCGTCCTGTTCTCCGGCAAGGCGATTCAGATGTTTTCGCACGGCTTCGCGAATTACCTCGGAGCGGTCGACGCCTAGCCTGTCCGACCACGCCTGGAGCTGCGCTGCTTCGGCGTCGTCCACCCGGAAACTCACCATTGTCATACACGGAGCCTACCATGTAATACACTACCCGACGCAGCGCAGCGCGCGGCTCCTGGTCCACCTACCTCCGGCATTACGTCACAGCCATACAGCCGGCGCAATGAACGGCTGCACGGGCACCCGACCCGCGTTCGTGAACTCGGAATAGCTCTGCATTCGGTCCACCCTCGCACAGCAGAGGTCAGGGGTTCGAATCCCCTTCGCTCCGCCAGATTTGACTGGTCGGATCACAATCCGAACCGGCGCCACATTTGGCACCCGGAAGTCGTTGACCGAGACTGCGGATGCGTTCGCCGCACCACCTGTTGGGATGGTCCCAGCCGTACCGCGACGGACCGCTGTCTGATAGGGTGGGTGCAGCCCGCCTCGCGGGCCTGCCGTCTTGGCGATCCTCCTCCCGCCCGATCAGTGGTGCGGATTCCCCGAGAAGACCAGCACTACAACCCCAGGGGAGGGACTCGGGCACTGCCCGATTAGGAGCCGCAACCGTGACCACCTTCGCCGAACTCGGCGTGCGCCCGCGCACGTTGGAGACGCTCACCCGCCAGAAGATTCTCGATCCGCTCGCCGTCCAGGCCGCCGCCATCCCCGCCCTGTTGCGACGGCGCGACGTCGTCATGGAGGCCCCCACCGGCTCAGGGAAGACGCTCGCCTTTCTTGTCCCGATGGTCGAGCGCCTGGCCGGACACCAGCCCTCCGGGATCCGCGCCCTGATCGTGGTGCCCACCCGTGAGCTGGCGAGCCAGATCGAGACCGTGCTGCGAGGCATCGACCCGAAGCTGCGCACGGCGCTCATCATCGGCGGCATCGGGTACGGAAGCCAGACCTCGGCCCTGCGCAACAGCTGTGATGTGGTCATCGGCTGTCCGGGACGCATCCTCGACCTTGCGGGACAGGGGTTCGCGCGCTTCGACCGCGTCCAGTACCTCGTCCTCGACGAGGCCGACGAAATGCTCGACCAGGGCTTTGCTCGCGACGTCGAGCGCATCATCGCGATGACACCGACGGCATCGCGCCAGACGGTGCTCGCGTCGGCCACCATTCCCGACTGGGTGCAGCGGATGATCGACAAGCACCTCGTCGACCCGGAGCACGTCCGTCTCTCCGCGGACGAGCCGACACTCGAGCATGGCCTCGTGCGGGTCGAGCGCGAGAACCGGGTCAGCGTCCTGTCGCGCCTGCTGCGACGCCATGGTGGTTCGGCGATCGTGTTCCATCGCACCAAGCACGGCGCCAAGAAGCTGGCGCGCGACCTTGCCAGGGACGGGCACCGCACCGGCGAGTTGCAGGGGAACCTTTCACAGAACGCGCGGGACAGGGCCATCGCCGCGTTCCGCCGTGGCGACAGCGATGTGCTCGTCGCTACCAACGTGGCGGCCCGCGGTATCGACGTCTCGCACGTCGGGCTTGTGGTCAACTACGAGCTGCCCGAGACCGCCCTCTGGCTGACGCACCGGGTCGGTCGCACCGCGCGCAACGGCGCCACCGGCCGCGCTCTCACCTTTCTCGCCGCGGACGACGCCGACAAGTGGC
>VBGJ01000017.1 GCA_005880445.1 Chloroflexota bacterium
CAGAGCCGTTGTCAAAGACGGCTCCGACGATGGGGACGAAGACGCTTACGGGATACGTAACGGTGACTGTGATGTAGTCACTGTCCTCACCGACGAAGAAGTCTGAGCAACCCACTCCCGAGCCTGTGTTCGTGGAGGTCGTGGCTGAAGACGTCGATGACGATGCCGATGACGAACTCGTCGTCGTCGTGGTGGAACACGCCGGCTCGGCAGAGACGTTGAAGTTCGACGTGTAGCTGCCGCCTCCGGCCACCGCGAAGGCACCGGATGAGCCCGTGAAGCCTCCGCATGAGGTCGGTCCCACCTGCGCCGTCAGCGTCTGGGAGGTGATCGAGCCCTGCGCCTCGACACAGAGCGAATAGGCGCCGGTCACGTTCGATGTGCTCTCACCGGTCGAGTCGGTGACGGTGGCAGTCTGGCCGCCGGGAATGCCGCCGACCGTCCCGCTGACCAGGGCGAAACCCGAGGTCACCGTGATGTTCTCGGTGTATGTGTTGCCCTTGGTTACCAAGATAGGGCCGATCGATCCGCTGTATCCGCCGCACACCCCACTGACCGTCGCCGTGATGGTCTCGCTGGTCGCACTGCCCGTCGCCTTCGCGCAGAGCGTGTACGTCGGATTCACGCCCGTCTGTTGGTCGTTGGAGGTGTCTGTGACGGTGGCCGTCTTGCCACTGGGGATTCCGCTGACGGTTCCGGTGATGGTGGCATCGCTTCCGTTACATGAGGAGCCAGCCGCCATGGGGACGCTCTGCGGCGCCGACGCGAGACGTACCGAAGGCGAGCGCAGGATGGAGGCGAGGCTGTTTTGACCGACGACCTTGATGGTCACGCACGGCTGGTTGGGGCCGCACGAACTGTTCTTGACGGCACTAGTCCCAGGGGATCCCAGGCTTGGATCGAGCTGTTCGGTGCCACGACGCCGGCGCGTGCACCCTCGCGTGCTGCAGTGTCGAGTGACACTTGGGCGTATGCGATGGCACCAACCTGGCTGCCGCCGAGAAGGAACACGATGAGGATGGGGGCCACCAGCGCCAGCTCGACGAGTGCCTGCCCGCGCCGGCGGTGACTCTGCTGACCGGTGTGACGCTGGCGCGCGCGAGACATCATTGCTCGCACGTCGCCTGCGCCGAGGCCTTCAGGTTCATGGTGCCGTTTGAGTTGGTCTGAAAGACGTTGGCAATCAGTGGAAGGTACAAGGGCTGGGAATAGTTCATGTCCACCTCGACGAGCGCCTTCGCCTGACAGTTGAGGATGCCCATGTTGTGGGTTGCATTGCAGTTACCCGATTGCACGTCTTGCGCGGTGCACACGAAGATCTGAGGCGACACCGATCCGGCCGGGACCGTCACCAGGTGATTCGTGATGTAGTTTTCGATGGCGGTGTCCGAGCAGAGACCCGATCCATCGGGCATCTCTGCCGGGCTGCCGTCCGCGAGGCCGGTGCCGCAGATGGCCGCCACGCGCGCCCCATCACGGGCGACGTTGGTCATCTGGATGTAGTTGGTGACGACGATGCCGATGACGACGATCGACATCAGCAGCAGCAGCGCGACCGGGGCTATCAGCGTGAACTCGACCATGGTCACGGCGCGCTGCGACGCGTCGAGTAGCGCCACCTTCGGGCTACCCTAGGCGGCGATGACCACCGACGATCTCGATGCCTACTGCGCCAGCCACCAGGACCGGTTCGTCGCAGAGCTCGTCGAGGCGCTGCGCATCCCGAGCATTTCGGCCGACCCTGCATACGCTGCCGAGGTTCGGCGCAATGCCGACCACTTCCGCCAGGCGGCGCTCGATGCAGGCTTGCAGCGCGCCGACCTCATCGAGACGTCCGGGCATCCTGCGGTTTACGCCGAGCGCATCGTCGATCCATCGCTGCCCACCGCCCTCATCTATGGGCACCATGACGTGCAGCCGGTCGATCCGCTGGACGAATGGACCTCGCCGCCGTTCGAGGCCGAGGTTCGCGACGGCAATCTGTACGGGCGTGGCGCGGTCGACGACAAGGGCCAGGTCTGGATGCACCTCAAAGCCATCGAAGCGCACGTGCGCACGCGAGGTGAGCTACCGCTCAACCTCAAGCTGATCGTCGAGGGAGAGGAGGAGTCCGGCTCCGAGCACTTCGACGAGCTGGTGGAACGAGAACGACGGCGGCTGCACGCCGACGTGCTCGTCGTGTCGGACACGGCCGTCATCGCGCCCGGCGTCCCGTCGCTGTGCACGGGGCTTCGTGGACTGGCGGGAGTCGAGGTCTGGGTGCACGGACCGTCGGTCGACCTGCATTCGGGTGCGTTCGGCGGCGCCGTGGCCAACCCGGTCGACGTGCTGGCGCGCATCCTCGCCGGCCTGCACGACCCCGTCACGCGCCTCGTTACCGTGCCCGGCTTCTACGACGACGTACACGAGCCGGACGCCGAGGAGCGTGCGTTCTTCGCGCGCATCCCTTACGACGACTCCGAGTTCCGACGCCTCGCCGGCGGTGTGCCGGCGACGGTGGGGGAGCAGGGCTGGGCCGTGCCGGAGCTGCTCGGTGCGCGCCCCACGCTGGAGTTCAACGGCATCTGGGGTGGGTACTCCGGTCCCGGCTCGAAGACGATCATTCCGGCCACCGCGGGTGCCAAGATCTCGTGCCGGCTGGTGCCGAACCAGGACCCCGACGACATCGCACGCAAGGTGGCCGCCGCCGTGCTCGCTGCGGCGCCGGCCGGCGTGCGAGTCACGGCGGAGCCGAAGGCCGGTGGGCGTCCGGTGGTCACGCCGATCGACCATCCCGCGGTGCAGGCCGCGTCGCGCGCGGTGGCGCGCGTCTTTGGCAAGAACCCGCTCTTCACACGCGAGGGCGGGTCGATTCCACCGGTGGAGACGTTCAGCCGCGTGATGGGCATGCCGGCGGTGCTCCTGGGATTCGGGCTCCCTGACGATCGCATCCACGCACCGAACGAGAAATTCACCCTGGACATGTACGCCAAGGGCATCCGCGTGCTTGCGCATCTGTGGGACGAGCTCGCGGTCGGGTTGCGCTCATCGGCGGTGGCTCGGTCATGACGCTCGGCGCGGGCTGATAGCCTCTCGATGTGACGTACATCGAAGGGATCACGGCGAGAGAGATCCTCGACTCGAGGGGCAACCCCACCGTCGAGGCGACCGTGCGCCTCACCGGCGGCGCCAAGGGACGCGCCCGCGTGCCGAGCGGGGCCAGCACGGGGTCGCATGAAGCCGTCGAGCTGCGCGACGGCGATCCCAGTCGGTACGAAGGCAAGGGCGTGCTGCGCGCGGTGCACAACATCACCACGTTGATTGCGGAGGATCTCGCCGGAGTCGACGCGCTCGACCAGGTGCTGGTGGATGCGCGGCTCTGCGCGCTCGACGGGACGCCGAACAAATCGCGTCTGGGAGCCAACGCGATCCTGGCAGTCAGCCTGGCCAATGCGCTCGCTGCGGCCGACGCTTCCGGATCCCCGCTGTACCGCTATCTCGGCGGGGTTGGTGCGCAGGTGCTGCCGGTGCCGCTGCTCAATGTGCTCAACGGCGGAGCTCATGCGCAGACTCGGGTCGATTTCCAGGAGTTCATGCTCGTCCCACTCGGCTTCACGAGTTTTGCCGAGGCGATCCGAGCCGGGGCGGAGTGCTTCCACGCCCTGCGCACCATCTTGCACGAGCGCGGTCTCAGCACCGGGCAGGGCGACGAGGGTGGTTTTGCCCCTGACCTCGAGCGCAACGAAGCCGGAGTGGCGCTGCTCATCGACGCTATCGAACGGTCCGGGTACATACCCGGCGATCAGGTCGCCATCGCGCTCGATCCAGCGGCATCCGAGTTCTTCCGCAACGGACGGTACGAGCTGCACGGCGAAGGCCGGACGCTCGAACCGCCAGAGCTCGTCGGACTCTGGGAGGACTGGTGCGACCGCTACCCGATCGTCTCCATCGAGGATGGGATGGCCGAGGACGACTGGGACGGTTGGCGCTTGCTCACGGAGCGGCTCGGCAATCGCATCCAGTTGGTTGGCGACGATGTCTTCGTCACCAATCTCATACGTCTGCGCGAGGGCTTCGAGCGCGGTGTAGCGAACGCGCTCTTGGTGAAGCCGAATCAGGTCGGAACGCTGAGCGAGACTCTCGAAGCGGTGGCGCTCGCGGCGGCGCACGCGTACGCGACGGTGATCAGCCACCGCAGCGGCGAGACGGAGGACACCATCATTGCCGACCTCGCGGTGGCAGTGAACGCGGGCCAGATCAAAGCAGGCGCGCCGTCTCGGTCGGAACGCGTGGCCAAGTACAACCGGCTGCTGGATATCGAGGCGGAGCTCGGCGGCGGCGGTCATTACGCGGGAAGGCGCGCATTCCGCGGCCGGTCGACGCAGGGCTCGCAAACCGCCGCCGCGCGGTGACCGAGCGGGCGCGTCGCGCGACGCGGGCCGCTCGCGCCGGGCTGGGACGTGGCAGCGCATCGGGCGGCGCCGACCTGGTGGCGGCGCCGTCGCTGTCCGTTGTGCGCACGTACGCGGACCTCGACACGCTCGACGCCGACATTGAGTCACGCCGGAGCTACCGTCGCTACGGCGATGCATCCACGGTGCAGCTCGAGGCGGCGCTGGCCGACCTCGAGACTCCGGATGGCGCCGAAGCCGCGATTGCGCGCGTCACCGGAAGCGGCCAGGCGGCACTCGGGCTCGCCATCACGCTCGTCGCGTCGGCGAAGCGCCGGCGAGTGGTCGTGGTGCGCCCCTGCTACAGCGGCACCGATGCGCTCGTCGCGGGACCACTCGGCAACCTGGGAGTGCAGCTGACGACTGTCGACCTCACGCCGGAACGCGGTGCGGACCAGGTGGCTTTGGTCAGCAGCGCGCTCGACGACGATGTCTGTGCCGTGGTCACCGAGGTGATCACCAACCCGCTCATGACGCTCGTCGACGTGCCGGCGATCGCCGGTGCCGCGCACAACGCCGGGGCGGCATGCATCGTCGACTCGACATTCACCACACCGTTCTTGTTCCAGCCGTTCGCGCACGGCGTCGACATCGTGTTCCACAGCCTCACGAAGCACCTCGCCGGGCACAGCGACGTCCTCGGTGGCGTGCTGCTCGTACAACCGGGTCACGAGGCTGCCGGCTGGCTCGACGGGTTCGCCCGTCTGGTCGGCGCGTCGCTGTCGGCGTTCGACGCGTGGCTCGCGCTACGCGGCCTGCGCACCGCGGCGCTGCGTATCGAGCGCGGCAGCGCCAACGCCGAGGCACTGGTGACCTGGCTCAGCGCGGATCCCCGCGTGCGCGCGGTGCACTACCCCGGCTTGCACGGAGATGCGGAGCAGCGGCTTGCGGCGAGCCTCCTCCGGCACGGCCGCGGCCCGATGTTCAGCCTCGAGTTGGACGGTGGGCTCGATGCCGCCGACCGATTCGTGCGTGGGCTCGCACACGTGCGCCTTGCACCAAGCCTTGGCGATGTCGCCACCACGGTGAGCCATCCGGCGCTGACGTCGCATCGATCGCTCAGCCGGCAGCAGCGTGACGCGCTGGGCGTGGGGGATGGGCTCGTGCGGGTCAGCGCGGGCATCGAAGCCCTCGACGATCTTCGCGGCGAGTTCGACCTGGCCCTGCGGTAGGATTGATGCGAGATGACAGTTGTGCGTCTGGCCAATGGGGCCGACATGAGCATCAAGCTCGAGCTCGAAGCGGTGAAGGCTGCGCTCGGCGGCGGTGGGACCGATTTCGTTGAGCTTCCCGGTGAAGACGGCCCGGTCTTGGTACGCCCGTCCGCGGTGATCGCGGTCATCGAGGATGCCAAGCGGGGCACGGCGGGCTTTCGCGTCTCCGCCGGCGCCGCCACCGGCTGAGCCTGAGCCCGTCCTCCCGTCCCGCCGGGACGCGGCTCGAGGTCGTGCACCCGATCCGCGGCGAGGGCATCCTCGACCGCATCGGCGCGACGCCGCTGCTGCGCATCCGCATCTTCGAGCGCGAGTGTCCAGAGGTCGCGATCTACGCGAAGGCCGAGTTCATGAATCCCGGCGGCTCGGTCAAGGACAGACCGGCGCTGCGCATGATCGAGGAAGCCGAACGCAGCGGGCGGCTCACGCCCGACCGCATCATCACCGACAGCACCAGCGGCAACACGGGCATCGCGTACGCCATGATCGGCGCGGCGAAGGGGTATCGCGTCCGGCTGGTCATGCCTGGAAATGTGAGCGACGAGCGACGCGAGTTGGTCAACGCGTATGGGGCGGAGACCGTGTTCAGCGATCCCATGGAGGGAAGCGATGGCGCCATCCGCACGGTGCGCGCCATGGTGGCAGAGGACCCAAACCGCTATTTCATGCCCGACCAGTACAACAACGACGCCAACTGGCGCGCCCACTACGACGGCACCGGGGCAGAGATCTGGGAGCAGACGCGCGGCACGGTGACGCACTTCGTCGCCGGCCTCGGCACGAGCGGTACGTTCGTCGGCGCCGCGCGGCGGTTGAAGGAGCTCAATGCCGGGGTGCGATGCATCAGCGTGCAACCGTCCGAGCCGTGGCACGGGCTGGAAGGGTTGAAGCATATGGCTACATCGATCGTCCCTGGGATCTACGACCCGGCACTCGCCGACGAAGACGTTGGCATCGACACCGAGCCTGCATATGCAGTCGCACGCGAGCTCGCGCGCGCAGAGGGCATCCTGGCAGGTCATTCGAGTGGAGCCGCACTGTGCGCGGTAAGGGACATCGCGCGCCGCATCGGGCAGGGGGTCATCGTGACCGTTCTCGCTGACGGCGGCGACCGCTATCTCTCGACGGGGCTGTACGGATCGCGGCGCACGTGAGCGTGGCCGACGTGGTGTTCACCGGCGGTGTGTATGAGCGCATGGGGGCGCTGGCTGCAGGTGCATACCCGGACGAGGGCTGCGGCGTGCTGCTCGGCTCAATCGTCGGAGAGCATGTCGAAGTGGTCGATGTCACGCGCGGTCGCAACCTCAACACTGAGCGCGCACGGGATCGATACGTGCTCGATCCTGCCGACATCCTTGCCGCCGACCGCGACGCTCGGGCGCGCGGGATCGACATCGTGGGGTACTGGCACAGCCACCCCGACCATCCCGCCCATCCGTCGCAGTTCGACACCGACCACGCGTGGGTCGACTACGTATACGTGATCTGCGCCACCACGTCCGAAGGCACCGGCGACGTCAACGCGTTCACGCTGACCGCCGAGGGTGGGCCGTTCGAGCACTTGCTGCTGGTCGTCACTTCTCAGGCGCCGTGAGTCGCGTGGCGACCGCACGGCGGCGGCCACGCGGGCGTGCGAGACACGATGACTCGTTGGCGTCGCCGAGCGGCATCGTCGCGATTATCGGGCGGCCCAACACGGGCAAGTCGACGCTGTTCAACAGGCTCACCGGAAGCCGTCGGGCCATCGTCGATGAGCTGTCCGGGCTGACTCGAGACCGGCTGTACAGTATCGCGGAATGGCGCGGTCGGCGCTTCACCCTGGTGGACACGGCGGGGCTTGACGCACGATCACGACGTGACATCCCCGGCGACATGGCGGCGCTGGCGCGCGGGGCGCAGGAGCAGGCTCGGCTCGCCATCCAGGAGGCCGACGTCTGCTGCTTCGTGCTCGACATCCGCGACGGTGTGACGCCGCTCGACGACGAGGTGGCGAAGACACTTCGGGGTGGTGGGAAGCCCGTCTTGGTCGTGGGCAACAAGGCGGACAGCGACCGAGACCCGCATTACGCGCATGAGCTGCACGGCCTTGGGCTGGGCGAGCCGATGCTCATCTCGGCGCTCCAAGGTAGGGATACCGGGGATCTGCTCGACGCGATGGTGGATGCGCTGCCGCCGGTCGAAGACAACGGGACGGGACCGCCTGACGCCCGCGAGTTGCGCGTCGCCATCATCGGACGTCCCAACACCGGAAAGTCGTCGCTGCTCAACGCGCTGGTGGGGGAGGAGCGGGCGTTGGTGTCACCGGTGGCGGGAACTACGCGGGATGCGGTGGACACGGTGGTGGCGCATGATGGACGCGCCGTGCGCCTCGTCGACACCGCGGGCCTGCGCCGGCGGGGCGCGCTCGACACCGATGTCGAGCGCTACAGCGTGCTGCGCGCACTGCGAGCGTTGGAGCGAAGCGATGTGGGTGTGTTGGTCATCGACGCGTCGCAGGGTGTGGTGGCACAGGATCGTCACGTCGCCGGCTATGCGGTGGACGCGGGTGCCGGGCTGGTCATCACCGCCAACAAGTGGGACCTCGTGCCGGAGTCGGACCGGGCTGCTCCTGCGTTCCTCAAGACGATCGGTGCCGCCTTCGACTTCGTCCCAGGCGTGCCGGTGCTCACCCTGTCCGCCACGCAGAGGCGCAACGTCGGGAAGGTGCTCGACACGGCGGCGCAGGTAGCTACCGCGCGCGCGACCCGGATCCCAACCGGGGCGCTCAACCAGCTGATGCGCGGTGCGCTGGACGACCATCCACCGCAG
>VBGJ01000018.1 GCA_005880445.1 Chloroflexota bacterium
CAACGCCGGCTACGGCACCCGGGGGCGGCTGGCCGATCTCGATGCCGCCAGAGAGCGCGCCGAGGTTCACCTCAACGTGGTCGCTCTGCACGAGCTGACCCTCACGGTGCTCCCCGGGCTGCTGCGGACCCGGAGTGGCGGGGTCATCAATGTGGCGAGCACGGCGGCCTTTCAGCCGCTCCCGTACATGGCGACCTATGCAGCCACCAAGTCGTTCGTGCTCAACTTCACCGAGGCGCTCGCCGAGGAGCTGCGCGGCACCGGGGTGAGGGCGATGGCGCTGTGCCCCGGCCCCGTGCGCACCGAGTTCGGCGATGTGGCGGGGGTCCAGGACTACATGGAGATGGCGCGCCCGATGAGCGCGGAGCGGTGCGTGACCACCGCATTGCGGGCCTTCGATCGTGGCAGCGCCATCTGCATACCAGGAGCGCTCAACGCGGCGCTCGCCCAAGGCCCACGTCTGGCGCCGCGACTTGCGGTCCGCAAGGTGTCGGCGGCGATCTTCCACCCCCGCGGCTAGGCTCCTGCCGGCGGCCTCAGCGGCGAACGGGCTCCTCGGCGAGCGCACGCTCGCCGGGCTGCCGATGCGCGGGCCGCTCGGGCGCGAACGTGACGCCGGCCAGACCGTGACGCGGCCCCGACCACAGTGCCGGAGGCGCAACCAGCCGGTCGGCCAGCGCGTAGACGAGCGACTCGTAGTTCACGCGCCATCCGTGAAAGTGCGGCCAGGCCTGCTCCACCGAGCGTTCCCTCGGAAAGCCGGCGCTGTCGAGCAGGTCGACGGCGTCCCGGAACTCCTCATATGTGAGCCGGATCGGATCGTCGGGCAAGGGGTCACGGTCGTAGGGAACCCGGAAGAGCGTGGCGATCTCGCGCAGCGCGGTGTATCCCATGCGCTCGAACGCATTGGCTTGCGACGGCGCCTGGCTCGGTGCGAGGGCGAGGTACAGCGCGCCCGCATCGAGGACCGCGTTGAGCGCCACCGCCCAGTGACGCATGGGGTGGGGAGCTCTGAACGCGAGCAGCACGGGGTAATTGGTGTGGGTCTCGGCGAGATCGGCGGCCCACACCTCCCAGTCCCGGAAGAACTGGGGCAGGTCGTCGAGGTTGTTGATCAACGCGTGCCGCGCGAGCACCTCCGGACCCCATGGCGGCTGACCCGTGCGACTGCTGAGCATGGTGACGAGCGACTCGCGTCGGTTGAATGCGTTGTAGATGGTCGGGAGGTAAGCGATCTGCAGCGCCACGAGGATCAGGCCCGACGCGGCCGCGATGAACGCGAGCGCGTACGGGACGGCGCCCGAGACGGGTACGAATCCGAGCGTGAACATCGCGGAGCCGGCGATCGCAAGTCCGCCTGGGAACGAGCCGACAAACGGCCAGTAGACGAGCGCATAACCGAGCAACGCCAGAATCAGCCAGACCACCAGATAGCCGAACAGGCGCATCGGCCCCTCGTAGCTGAGGATGCGGTCCTTGGCCGCGTAGCCTCGTGCCAGCCTCGCGGTCGAGCGGAACGCAGAGCGCAGCAGACGATCCGCACTGAACGTGACGCGCGAGACGAGACCACGGGGAACGACGAGCGTCCGTACGACGCTCATCGCGGTCGCGGCGAGCACGACGAAGCCGCCCACTATTGCCAACGCCGACAGCGCTGTGTTCACGGGACGTGATCTTGCACAATGCCGTGGCCATGCGTGCCTCCGTCGACCTGTCGTGACGGCCACACCGCCGGTGGAGGCCGCGCCACACGACAACCTCACCGCCGAGGAAGCACGTGCCCGGGCCGAGCTCCTCTCGAATCTCGCCTACACGGTCTCGCTGTCGCTGAGCGACGATCCGAGCGCGCCGACGTTTGGCAGCTCGACGGAGATCACGTTCGACTGCGCGCACGAAGGCAGCGACACGTTCGTCAACATCGCCGCCCGCTCAATCGACGAGGTGATGCTCAACGGGCGCCTCGTCGACGCTGCGTCACACCGATTCGACGGCACCCGCCTCGTGCTGCGCCGGCTGCCGCGCGGCCAGAACCGCCTCCACGTCAAGGCGCAGTGCGAGTACCAGGTACACGGTGTCGGCATGCACCGCCTTACCGATCCGGTCGACGGGCGTGTGTACGTGTACACGCAATTCGAGCCGTTCGACGCACACAAGGTACTCGCCTGCTTCGATCAGCCCGACCTGAAAGCGACCGTGCGTATGAGCGTGTCCGCGCCGTCAGCGTGGCGGCTCTGCAGCAACGGCAAGGTGCTCGGCAGCGAGTCCGTCGATGGCCACACCGTCACACGGTTCAACACGACACCGCCGCTGCCACCGTATCTCATCGCCGTAGTCGGCGGGACGTATCACGTGATCGAGAGCTCGCATCGCGGCATCCCCATCTCCATCTGGTGTCGCGAATCGCTGATGCAGTGGGTCGAGGAGCAGGCGCTCGAGATCTTCGAGATAACCCGTGCCGGCCTGGACTTCTTTTACGCGTATTTCGGTCTCCCATACCCATTCGACGAGTACAACCAGCTCTTCGTGCCCGAGTTCAACATGGGGGCGATGGAGAACCCCGGGTGCGTCACGTTCAACGAGTCGTACATCTTCCGGGGCCGCGCAAGTGAGACCCAACTGGCACGACGAGCGGAGACGATCCTGCATGAGATGGCGCATATGCACGGCTTCGGCGACGTAACGACCATGCGCTGGTGGGGTGACCTGTGGCTGAATGAGACGTTCGCCACGTACATGGCCAATCTCGGGCTGTTCCGCGCCACTCGTTTCACCAATGCGTGGGTCGACTTCGCCAACACGGTGAAGTCCGTGGCGGCCCGGCAGGATCAGCTCGTCACGACGCACTCGATCGCCGACGACGTGCCCGACACGGATGCGGTGCGGATGAACTTCGACGGCATCACGTACCACAAGGGAGCGGCTGTGCTCCGACAGCTGGTGGCCTGGGTCGGCGACGACGCATTCAAGCGCGGCGTGCAGGACTACTTCCGCCGCTACAAGTGGGGCAACGCGACGCTCGAGGACTTTCTCGACTGCCTGCGCCGTGCCTCGGGACGCGATGTGTCGAAGTTCGCCCACGAATGGCTGCAGACGACAGGGATGAACACGCTGCGGCCGGAGGTCACGATCCGTCACGAACGCTATGCCTCGTTCGCGGTCCAGCAAACCGCGGTGCCTGAGCACCCGACGCTCCGGTCTCACCGCATCGCGATCGGGCTCTACGACCGCGATGGCGCCGGTCGGATCGTCCGGCGCCGCAGGGTCGAGCTGGACATCGACGGCGAGTGGACGTCGGTGCGCGAGCTGGAGGGCGAGCGCGTGGCGGACCTGGTGCTCGTCAACGACGACGATCTGACGTTCGCGAAGATTCGCTTCGACGAACGGTCGGTGCAGACGCTGACCGATGACCTGTCCGCGGTCGAAGACCCGCTCGCTCGCGCGCTGTGCTGGGCAGCGTTGTGGGACATGACCCGCGACGCGGAATTGCCGGCCCGGCGTTTTGTGCACGTCGTCGCGCGCCACGGCCGCGCCTACCTTCACGAGGTCGCCGGTGCCCAGCTGGCCGCCGCGGAGCCGGGCAGCGACTTCCAGTCGGCTTGGTTCCGTTGTGCCGGCGCCACGGCGACGGAGCCGGCAGACCTCGACGGCATGCTTGCCTTGCTCGACGGGGCGGAGCCGATCCGCGGGGTCAGCATCGACCGAGAGCTGCGCTGGTTTCTGGTCGGAGTGCTCGCCGCCGACGGCCGCCTGGACGCCGCTCGCGTCGACGCCGAGATCGAGCTCGACCCGACGGACATCGGCAGGCGGCGCGGCGGGGCATGCCTGGCGGCCCGGCCCACCAGGGACGCGAAGCACGAAGCATGGGAGATCCTCACGCACCCCGAGCAGCCGGTGCCGGAGACCTGGCGGCTCGCGATCAACCGCGAGCTTTCGCTGTCCGCGATGGCAACCATCATGGCGGGCTTCTTCGTGGTGTCGACTCCTGTCGCCGGCTTCATGGCGAGGGGGGCGGACGTCGAGATGCTCCGCCCCTATGTCGCTCGTTTCGCTGACGCCCTGCCCGACGTTTGGCAGCGCCGCACCATCGAGGAGGCCGAGACCTTCACCGAGCTGCTCTTCCCTCGGCACTTCGTCGACGAGCAGGCCGTGGCGCGAATCGACCAGCTGCTCGCCGACGATCGCCTGCCGCACATCGCGCTCCGCATCCTGCGCGAGGGCCGAGACGGCATGCTCCGCGCCCGCCGCGCGCAGGAGGCGGACCAAGCGGCCGCCGAGGACTAGGCCACCACCTCGTCATCCGCGTAGCCGCACGGAGATGCATCCAGCACCGGCACGGCGGTGAGGCGGTCATAGATGGCGACGAGACGTGAGACCGCGCGGGCCCAGGTGAAGCTGGTGGCGCGCTGCCGGGCTGCCTCCCCCATCGCCGACCGCCTCTCCGGGTCGCGCAGGACGTCGGCGATCGCCTCGGCGAAGCGGCCGGGGTCGCGCGCCGGTACGAGATACCCGGTGAGGCCGTCCGCGACGATCTCCGTCAGTCCGCCGACGGCAGCGGCGACGACCGGGGTGCCCTGCGCCTGCGCCTCCAGGGCCACCAGGCCGAAGCTCTCCGTCCGCGAGGGCACGACGCACACGTCGGCCAGCGCATAGAAATCGCCCACGCGCTCATGCGGCACGGAGCCGAGGAACCGCACGCGTCGGCCCAGCCCTTTCTCTGCGGCGAGGCGCTCGAGGCGGGATCGCTCGCCACCGGCAAGGGTGGCGTCGCCGCTGTCCTCGCCGAGCACCACGACGGTGACGTCATCGAACTCGTCGGTGCCGGTCAGGAACGCGACGGCGTCGAGCAGCGTCTCGGCTCCCTTCAGCGGCTCGAGCCTTCCGCTGAAGAGCACGACACGCCGCCCCTCCAGGCCGAGCCTCCGCCTCAGGCCCGCGACATCACCTGACGCCTGCAGGCGCCGGTCTACCCCCGGCTGGGCCACACAGATGCGGTCGCGCGGCGCCCGATACAGCCGGATCAGGTCCTTTGCCTCGGAGACGCTACCCGCCACGAGGCGGTCGGCGTCCGCGATCAGCTGCTCTTCCGCGTGCGACCGGACCACGTCCAGGGGAAGGCCGGCCCGGGCCTTGGTGCGCGCCAGGGTATGGAACGACTGCACCCACGGCGTTGCCCAATGCTCGCGCAGGCGTCTCGCGACCAGGCCACCGAGCCAGTAGTGACCGTGCACCACCCGGTACCCGCGCGACTCCGAGTGCGCATGCGCGAACACCGCGTCCGCGAACTCGTCGCAGATACCGCGGACCTCAGCCTTCGGCATCGGCCTTGCGGGGCCGGCCCTGAGCCGCACCAACCGGCTCATCGGGGCGATCAGCTCCTCGTCCGGGGAGCGCGAGTCGTCGCGGCGGATGAACACGTCGGTGGGTACGCCACGATCCGCCAGCCCCTCGCACAGGCGGCGAATGGCGAGGTTCATGCCGCCGTTCTCCCCCCGCCCGAGCTGGGAGAGGGGCGACACGTGGACCGAGATGACGGCCACTGCTTCGGGTGCCGCTCCCCGCATGCCTCGAGTCTACCTACGGCCCGGACCCACCCGGCGGACAGAGGCGCATACTCCGCGCCACACCTGAACAAACGCCCCGGGTGACGGGAAGCCGGTGAGAAGCCGGCGCTGTCGCGCAACTGTGAGCGGGGAGCCACGGCCGGCGTGCCACTGCGAGACCGCGTCTCGTGGGAAGGCGGCTGTACGGCGCTGATCCGCAAGCCAGGAGACCGACCCGTGGCGCCACTCCACCCCCGCGCGAGACGGGAGGTAGGCCTCATGCGGCGGGGACCCTCTGGCGAGGTGGAGCCGGCAGCCGCGTGAGGAGTGTGGGATGCAGCGATCCCGCAAAGGTGTCGGAGCTGCGACGGCGCTGGGTGCTGTCGCACTCGTTTTCAGTCTGGTGGCCGTCACCCAAGAAGCACAGGCGCAGGTGGACCCGGCCACGCGAGCGTTGCTCTACATGCAAGCGCAGCAGCTGTCCGATGGATCAATCCCCGCGCCCGCCGGCAGCTACGATCCGAGCGCCCTGTACGCGATCGCCGCGGCGGCCGACGGCTACGACCCCAATGCGTTGACGTCGCCGTCGGGCACCTCGGTGGTCGCCTTCCTCAGAGCCACGGCCGGCGCCGACTGCACCTCGAGCACGCCGGGGAAGTGCGGCCGGCTGATCCAAGCGATCGTGGCAGCAGGCGCGCATCCGCGAGCGTTCGGTGGTGTCGATCCCGTCAGCACAATCGAGTCCGCCTACACGCCGAGCACCGGAGCGTACGGTGACGGTCAAGCGTTCACGCAAGCGCTCGCCATCCAGGGTCTGGTCGCCGGCGGCGCCGCCGTGCCGGCAGCGGCACTGACGTTCCTGGAGGGCACGCAGGATTCCGACGGGGGCTGGGACTACCTCGCCGTCAAAGACGATTCCCTCAACATTTACGACAAGAGCGACACGAACTCGACAGCGATGGTGCTCATGGCACTCGACGCGACGGGTGATCACAGCCGCGACGCATCCGCGCTGTCATGGCTTGCGACCCAGCAGGATTCCGACGGCGGCTTCCCGTACCAGTCGGGCTTCGGCAGCGACCCCGATTCGACGGCGCTGGTGGTGCAGGCGCTGGTGGCCGCCGGTCAGCACCCGAGCGCGAGCCGATGGGCTCCGGGCGGACACACTCCGATCGGCTATCTGCGCTCGAGGCAGACACGGAGCGGCGGCTTTGCCTTCCCAGGTAACCCCTCGCCGGATGCGTTCACCACGAGCCAGGTCCCGTTCGCGTTCGAGATGGTGGCGTTCCCCGTGCCTTTCGGCTCGCGGACGTGGTACCAGCCCGGTGCGTCGCTGGGGACTCGGTCCGGCCAGAACAGCGGACCGACGCCCGGGCCCACCGCGAGCGGACCGCCCGCTGGGCTCGTATCTCCTCCTCCGGCCGCATCGCACACATTGCGTAGCCAGACCGCCGTGGGGGCCGCGGCGTCCGCCGGAACGGCAACTCCCGCGCTTGCAACGCCTGGCCATAGAGCTGCGGCGCCGCCATCGTCGCCGGCATTGATGGCGGCTCCGCCACAATCGCCGCACCGCGCCGCCCGGGTCGAGCTCGGAACGCTGCCGGCGGGCGGTGGCCTGCCCGCTGCGATCCTGTACCCCCTCGTCGCCCTGGGCGCGGCAGTGCTCGTGGGCGGCGC
Organism: Chloroflexota bacterium; assembly: GCA_005880445.1. GTDB lineage: Bacteria > Chloroflexota > Dormibacteria > Aeolococcales > Aeolococcaceae > CF-75. Next base: position 7,218 of record VBGJ01000018.1, read on the forward strand.
CGGGTTCGCGGTGGCACGCCGGTGACCCGCCTCCTCCGTGTCACCGCGGTGGCGCCAATCCTTGCCAGTGCCCTGTTCGCCGCGTCCGGAGTGACCGCGCTCGTGCCGGGCGGGGCGCCGTGCGCCGCGGCCGGGTACACCGGCCGTGTGGCGCTGGTCGTGGAGCACTCCGACGGCCGGGCCATTCGCCTGTGCATCGGGTTCGACGGCGCCAGCATCACCGGCGAGCAGATCCTCAAGGCCAGTGGCCTGGAGTACGCCACCGCGAGCTACGGCTCCCTCGGCGACGCCGTCTGTCAGATCGACTCGGAGCCGGCGACGTATCCGCCGAGCTGCTGGACCAACTCGAGTCCGTACTGGGTGATGTTCGTTTCGCGCCAGGGCGCGCCCTGGTCGGGGGCCGATCACGGCGTGTCGAGCGAGACGTTTGCCGACGGTGACGCCGAGGGCTTCCGCTACGACCCACAGAGTGGGCCTGCGGGGACGCCGCCGCTGCCCGGCGGCGTGTGCGCAACTGCATCGCAGTCGAGCGGCGGGACCCAAGCGACCGCCGCCTCATCGGCGCCGCGCGCAACACATGGCGTCGTCGCGACGGGGGGCACGCCGCGTCCCACGGCCGGCACCGCGCCGACGGCCGCCGTGATCGCGGCTGTGACGCCGGCTCCGCATGCCACGGCGCGCGTCGCCACCGCAACGCGCCCGGTCGCGACACCATCCGTCGTGAGCGTCGCGCTCCTGCTCGCATCCGCTGGGCTTGGGGCGCTGATGGGGCTGGCGGGAGTGCGGTTGATCCGGCGCCGGCGCGCATGAATCCGCGCGCGCTCGCCGGCTGGTCCGCGGCCGCACTGTGCATCACGCTCGCAACCAACAACCCCGTCTATCGCGCGTTGGTGCTGATGTGTGCCATCAACCTCGTGCTGGCACACAAAAGAAGCGGTTCGCGCCTGCGTTCACTGCTGCTGGGTGTGTGCGTCGCGGCCACCACGTCCACGGTGCTCACCGTCCTGCTCAGCCACACCGGCACACACGTCCTCGTCCAGCTCGATGCTCGTATTCCGGCGATCGGAGGCCGTCTGACACTGGAAGCGCTCGTGTTCGGCATCTCCACCGGGGTCGGCATCGCGGCGGCTGTGCTCGCCGTCGCGCCACTAGGCTTGGTCACCGCGCCGCACGATCTCGCCGCCGCCATGCCCCGCGCGCTGGAACGCACCGGAGCGGTCATCGGCGCTTCGCTGAACCTGATCCCCGCGATAGCGCGCAGCGCAGGCGAGATACGCGACGCACAGCGCATGCGTGGCTGGACCGGACGTCGTGTGCGCGAATGGCCGGATCTTGCGGTGCCCGTGGTCCTCACGGCGATCGAGAGCTCGGCTGCGCTCGCCGAGGCGATGGAGGCGCGCGGCTATGGCAGTGCGCCGCGCACGCATTTCGCGGTGATTCGCTGGACCCCTACCGATGTCATCGTCGCGGTGACGGCACTGGTCGCGGGGGCGGCCTTCATCACGTTGCGCAGCGCAGGACTGGTCGCCGACTGGTACCCCTTTCCCACGTTGACATCTCCACCGGTGAACGCCGCCGCGGTGATCTGCTGCATCCTCCTCGCCACGCCGTCGCTCACGTCGCGGCGATGAGATGACCCTGGCGACGCTCGCCCGCTTCGGATACAGCTACCCGCTGACGCGCGAGGCTGCACTCGATGCTATCGACCTGGACATCCACAGCGGTGTACTGCTGGTCACCGGCGCGTCAGGCAGCGGGAAATCGACGCTCCTTCGCGTTTTCAACGGCTTGGTGCCGCACTTTCACGGCGGGACCGTGCGGGGACGCGCACTGGTCTTCGGACGCGATGTCGTGGCCAGCTCCACGCGAGAGCTCGCGCGACATGTCGGCTTCGTGTTCCAGGACCCTGAGCTGCAATCGGTGCACGCGACGGTCGAGCACGATGTGGCATTTGGTCTCGAGAACCTGGGCGTGGCGCGCTCCGAGATGATCTCGCGAGTCGACGCAGCACTCGAATCCACCGGCATCGACGCACTCCGCGCCCGGGCAGTCACCACGCTCTCCGGTGGTGAGCGCCAGCGGCTCGCGCTCGCGGGGGTTCTGGCAATGCAGCCACGTCTGCTGGTGCTCGACGAGCCCCTGTCGCAGCTGGACACGCAGGGTGCGCGCGCGCTGCTCGAGACACTGGATGGCGTCGCGCGTGGTGGCACCGCCGTCATCGTCGCCGAGCATCGCCTCGAGTGGCTGTCCGCGCGCGTGACACACGTGGTCGCGCTCGAGCACGGCCGGCTGTCGGAGTCCACGCCACGACGCGACAACGTCACTGTCACGGGCCCGGAGGTCTTCCGCCGGCCCTCCGGAGAGCGCCGCGCGTGGCATCTCCATCGTGTCACCGCCGGTCCGGCGCGCACCCCGATCGTGCACGACGTCGACCTGCACGGCGCCGCCGGCGAGGTGGTGGCGCTCATCGGACCGAACGGCAGCGGCAAGACCACGCTGTTGCGCACCATCGCCGGGCTGCTCGCGCCACTGAGCGGCCACGTCGAGCGAACAACCGGACGCATCGCGTACCTGCCTCAGAACCCGACGTCGCTGCTGCACCGGCGCACGGTGCGCGCCGAGGTGGAGTGGACGCTGCGCCACGAGGGTGCGCGCACGCGAGCGAGTGACACGCTCTCCGAATTTGGGCTCGCCGGCGTTGCCGATCGATATCCCCGCGATCTGAGCACCGGTGAGCGGCAGCGCGCGGCAATAGCGGCGGTGCTCGCGGCACGTCCCGTCGTGGCCCTCCTCGACGAGCCGACTCGGGGCATGGACACCGAGGCCCGCGGCGCGCTGTGCCGCGCGGTGGCACGAATCACGGGCTGTGGCGGCTCGGTCGTGATCGCGACGCACGATCTCGCACTCGTGCGAGCTGTCTCCGACCGTTTGGTCGAGCTTGGTGACGGCGTGGTTTCCGACGTCCCGCTCCAGACGAGCGTGCCCGCGTGAAGGTCGCGCTCGTCTCGGTGGCCGGCCTCGCCGTTTTCGCCTGGCCGTTCGTCACACCGGATGCCCCACCGCAGGCGGTCGTGCTGGCGATCGCGCTCGGCGCGGTGGCGGTGCTCGCCTTCATCGAGGTTGCCACCCGAGGT
>VBGJ01000019.1 GCA_005880445.1 Chloroflexota bacterium
AGCAGCCCGATGACCTCGGGCTCCTCGGGCATGAGCCGCAGCAAGAGGCGCGTCAGCCACACCGCATCTTCGGCCAGCTCGCGTCGCTCGGGAGCGTCCCCGCCGCTGGTCAGGAATCCCTCGTTGAACGTGAGATACAGCGTCGCGAGCACCTCGGCCAGACGATCACCGAGCTCATCCGCAGTCGGCACGCGATACGGGATTCCGGCGTCGACGATCTTGCGCTTGGCGCGCACGATCCGCTGCGCCATCGTCGACTCGGTGGTGAGGAACGCCTTCGCGATCTCGCTCGTGGTGAGACCGATCACTGCACGAAGCGTGAGTGCCACCTGCGCCTCACGTGCGAGCGAAGGGTGACAGCAGGTGAAGATCAGCTGCAGGCGGTCGTCGCCTTCGCCTCGAATCTCGTTCATATGTGACGCGACCAACAGCGACAGCTTCTTTTGATATGTCGCCTCACGACGCAGCCGCTCGAGCGCTTTGCGCCGCGCCGTGGTCAGCAGCCACGCGCCTGGTCTGTTCGGAATGCCCTGCTCGGGCCAATGCCGCAAGGCTTCGACCACAGCTTCCTGCACCAACTCCTCGGCGAGATCGAAGTCGCCGAGAAAGCGGACCAGCGCTGCGGTGAGGCGGCCCGCTTCCTCACGAAAGACTGCGGTGAGAGCGTCATCAACCGACGCTCGTGTCTCTGCCGTCTACATTCCCTCGCGCTCGACGATCGGCCGCACCTCGAGCTTGCCGTTCGCGGGCCACGTCTTGACGATCGCCAGCGCCTCATCCAGATCGGCGACATCGAGGATGCCGTAGCCGCCGACGGTCTCCTTCGCCTCGCTGAACGGACCGTCGGTGAGGAACACCGGGCCGTCGGTGACCGCTGCCTTCCCGCCGCTGACCTTCACCGTCGTCGCGGTCGGCGCTGGCTGCAGCTGGTGGCCCCCGACGATCTTGCCTGCTTGAGAGTACTCGCCCCACCACTGGCCGATCCGGTCGAAGAGCTCGTGCTGCTTGGCCTCGGGCAGGTTCTCCCAGAAGCCTCCTTCGTCGACGATCAGCATCATGTATTTCATGGCGTCCTCCTTGTGGACTGGCGTTGCCGGTTTCCATCCATACGATGCTTGGAGCCCCGTGGAAATCGACACGCTCCGATGACCGGCATCATCCCCGTTCTCATCACGACGTTCCTGGCCTCCGCCGTGGAGGCCGTCGAGATGGTGACGATCGTGGTCGGGGTCGGCGCGACACGCGGATGGCGAGCCGTGCTGATCGGTGTGGTCGCCGGCTTTGGCGTGCTGGCGGTGTTGATCGTGGGGCTCGGTGCGGCGCTAACCCGGATCCCCATCGGCCCGCTGCGGATCGTGGTCGGCGGGCTGCTGCTGGTGTTCGGGCTGCAGTGGTTTCGCAAGGGGATCCGGCGCGTCGCCGCACGTGGCCTGGCCGGCGTCCAGTTCAACCCGGACGATGAAGAGCGGGAATGGACCGGCGACGGCTTCGACTGGACGGGGTTCGTGCTCTCGTTCAAGGGCGTCGTGCTCGAGGGCGTCGAGGTCGTGTTGATCGTCGTCTCCTTCGGCGCGAGCGCGGGACAGCTCGGTGCTGCGGTCATCGGCGGCGCCGGCGCCGTCGTCGTCATCGGCGGCATCGGAGGCGTCCTGCACCCGTTCGTGACCCGCATCCCCCGCAGCTTCCTGCAGCTCGTGGTCGGGACGCTCCTGACCACGTTCGGCACCTTCTGGGCGCTCGAGGGCATCGGGATCGCGTGGCCCGGCGGCGATGGCGCCATCGTCGGGTTGCTGCTCCTTTATCTATTGACCGCCTCGGCCAACATCGCGCTGGTGCGGCGCCGAACCCTCGTGCTCGCGCCGGAGCGCCGTTGATGCACCGCATCGTCTCGTGGCCCGTTGCCTTCGTCCGCTTCTGGTATCACTTCATCATCGGAGACGACTGGACCGTGGCCGCGGCGGTCATCGTCGCGCTGCTGGTCACCGCCCTGCTCAACGCGCGTGGCGTCGTTGCATGGTGGCTGGTGCCGCTCGTGGTGATCGTGTTGGTCACCGTGAGGCAGTACCGAGCGCGCTGAAGCAGGTGCGCCTACGCCAACATCTCGATCGTGCAGTGAATGCCCGTGCTCTGCGCGAGCCGCCGGTCGGACGTTATCAACGTCACATCCAATGCCTCTGCGAGTGCCACGTACGTGGCGTCATAGACCGTGAGGTTGTTGCGCAGCTCCCAGCAGCGCGGCAGAAGCTCGATGTGGCTTGCTCGCTCCACCGGGAGATCACGCAAGTCGGCTAGCGCCAAGCTTGCACGACGAGCCGTCCATCGCCCCGCCGCTGTTTGCCGGCGCCACGCGGACGCCACCTCGAGATCCAGCAGATGTGGCGCCACGAGCCGCTCGCCGCGGAGGCGGTCGCGGGCTCTCTCGCCGCCGGTGCCGTCGTCAATGAGCGCTGAAGCGATCACGCTCGCGTCAACGACGATCACGATCGGCTATCGCGTTCCGCTCGCACGAGGCGGGCCGCTTCCTCCAGCGGCAAAGATCCGCCGGTTCTGGTGCCAGCTCGATCGAGAACTTCGTCCACCGTCGGCCTGCTGGCGTCCTCGGTCAGCCGCTCGAGGAGGTACTCCTGCATGGACTGGCCGGCCGCCGCAGCGCGCCGGCGCAGCACCGCATGGACATCGTCGGGGACAGCCTTGATCTGGATGCTCCTCATGGCGCTATTTTGGCGCCAACGCATGTATTGTGCAAGCGCTCCTGGTGCGCGCCCCGCACCGGGTTCTCCGCGCTGAGAAGTTCTACGCGGCGGTGTTCGACTGGAACTTCCAGCGGTACCCCGGCGCGCCGGCCTACTACGGCATGGCGACCACCGGTGAGAGCAACCCTGGCATCAACGGCGCGCTCTTCCAGCGCACGCCGGACTCGGAAACGACGCTGACGATGGAAACGGACTCCATCGAGAAGTCGACAGCAAAGATCCTGGCCGAGGGCGGCACCGTGGTGCAGGACAAGACGCCGATCCCGAGCATGGGCTGGTTCGCGACCTACAAGGACACCGAAGGCAACAAGTTCGGCCTGTTCACGAACGATCCCAACGCCGCGTAACCGCGGCGGCGCGCCGCTGCATCGCGCGCCCATCGTGGTGCAGCTGGAGCATGGTCGTCCGTTCGACAGCCGCGCAACCATCGCGTGGCTCGGCGCCCGCGCCGTTGCCGGTGTCGAGCACGCTGACGGTGACACGTATGCGCGCACGCTTCGCCTCGGCACCGGTCACGCGGTCGTGCACCTGCAGCCGTCCGTGGATGCAGCATCCATCGCGCTGCGGGCGTGGCTCAGCGACGACGGCGACATCGACGACGGCGACATCGACGACGCTGTGCGCCGCTGTCGCGCGCTGTTCGATCTCGACGCCGACTCGGTTCTGATCGATCGCGGTCTCAGCGCTGACGGCGGGCTCGCCGCGCTCGTTGCCGCACGCCCCGGCCTCCGCGTTCCCGGCGCGGCTGATGGGTTCGAGCTCGCGGTCAGAGCCGTGCTGGGACAGCAGGTGTCGGTGGCGGCGGCGCGGACGTTCGCGCGAAGGCTCACGCAACAGTTCGGCACCCGAGTCGACAACGAGCACCCTCAGCTGACGCACCTCTTTCCCGCACCGCACGACCTGCTCGACGCCCCCGTCGAGTCGATCGGCATCACCGCGCATCGAGCCGCCACGCTCCGCTCGCTGGCGCGCGCCGTCGTCGACGGACGGCTTTCACTCGCTCGTGACCGCACGGTCTCTTCCGAGTCGATGCAGCACCTGCGAGCGCTGCCAGGCGTCGGCGAGTGGACGGCGGGCTACATCGCGATGCGTGCGCTCGGTGATCCCGACGTTCTGCTCGCCGGCGACCTCGGGCTGCTGCGCTCCGCTCGTGGCCTCGGGCTCCCGGACGCGCGCCGCGACCTGCTCGAGCACTCGATGCGCTGGCGGCCGTGGCGGTCCTACGCGACCATGCACCTGTGGGCCGCTCAGGGCTGAGCGGTCGTCGCTCGCGCAGCGCAGGCGGCGCACAGACCGAGCACCGCGAAGTGGTAGGGGCGGAGCACGAACCCCAGCCGGCGCTTGGCGCCTTGCGCCATGTCCTCGAAGAGATCGCGAGGAGCCTCGAGGGTGGCGCCGCAACTCTCGCACACCAGGTGGCCGTGCGCCTCGGAGGCGAGGTGGTACGTCGCCGGGCCGTGCCCGAGGTGGGTGTGCACCACGACACCGAGCCGCTCCAGCTCCTCCAGGTTGCGGTAGACGGTGGACGCGTGCACGTCCGGCGCCCGCGCGCGCACCGTGGCCAGGAGCTCTTCCGCGGTGGGATGCTGCGATCCCTCGACCAGCACGGTGAGCACCAGGCGCCGCGCCGTGGTCACTCGCGCTCCCCCCTCGCGCAGCTGCGCGACCAGCTCCTCCACGGTGTTCAGGGGCATGCCTCAAGCATAGTGGGCTCTGGTCGCTCCTGATCCTCGGCCGCAGTTGCCTCTAAAAGGCTGTTGCATCCAGCTCGCATTTTGGTACGCTCTGGGACGCTCAGGCTCCGCACCGAGGAGGCAGGACCGTGGCGGCTCTCGCTGCCCGATGGACGACCGTGCGACGGGGGCTGACCCCGCATGAGTGGCGCTGGGTCGGCGGGATGGCTTCGGCCATCGTGTTGCTCCACGCCCTGGGATGGGGCATCTTCGTGGTGGCCATCCTGCCGCAGCACTACAAGCTGCTCGGCATCGGCGTGGCGGCCACCGCGTACACGCTGGGCATGCGCCACGCGTTCGACGCCGACCACATCTCCGCCATCGACAACGTGACCCGAAAGCTGATGGCCGAGGGCAAGCGGCCGCTGTCGGTCGGGTTCTGGTTCTCGCTCGGTCACTCGAGCATCGTGTTCGGGCTCGGCATCGCCCTCACCATCGCCGCCAAGACGATCATCGGGCAGGTCAGCAATTCGAGCTCGACGCTCCAGTCCTTCGGCGGCGTCGTGGGCACCGCGGTCTCGGGCACCTTCCTCTACCTGATCGCCATCCTGAACCTCGTCATCCTCGTCGGCATCGTGAAGGTGTTCATCGAGATGCGGCGCGGCCGCTACAACGACGCAGAGCTCGAGCAGCAGCTCAACTCGCGCGGGCTGATGTTCCGGTTCTTCGGCAAGATGATGCGCGCGATCCACAGTCCGTGGCAGATGTACCCGGTGGGTCTGCTGTTCGGCCTCGGCTTCGACACGGCCACCGAGGTGGCTTTGCTCGCGGCCGCTGCCGGCGCCGCCACCGCGGGGTTGCCCTGGTACGCCGTGCTGAGCCTGCCGATTCTGTTCGCCGCCGGCATGTCGGTGCTCGACACCATCGATGGATCGTTCATGAACTTCGCGTACGGTTGGGCTTTCTCGAAGCCGGTCCGCAAGGTCTACTACAACATCACCATCACCGGCCTGTCAGTCGCGGTGGCGCTGCTGATCGGATCCATCGAGCTGTTCGGCCTGCTCGCCTCCGAGTTGCATCTGTCCGGCGGCTTCTGGGGTTTCATGTCCGGCTTCGACATCAATCAGGCCGGATTCATCATCGTCGGCCTGTTCGTCGTCACTTGGGCCGCTGCGCTCGCCATCTGGCGATTCGCGCACATCGAGCGGCGCTGGGAGACCGCGACGGAGCGGCGTTCCGCCTGACGTCTTGGGGGTTGACAGCCCCCTTTCCGGCGGTCAGAGTGACCGCCGGAAGCGGCAACTCACGATAGGGGAGGAATCGCAAATGGCGATTGCGGTGGCAGATCTCCAGGCGCGTTTTCGCGGACAGGCGATAGTCGCGGACGATCCGGAGTACGAGGAAGCTCGTCGCGTCTACAACGCGATGATCGACCGCCGACCGATGGTCGTCGTGCGCGCAGCCAACGCGGGCGATGTGATCGCGGCTGTCAACCTGGCGCGCGAGGAAGGTGTTCCGCTGGCGATTCGCGGTGGCGACCACAGCGTGCCCGGCTTCGGCACCTGCGACGGTGGCGTTGTCGTCGATCTCTCTCGCATGCGCGGCGTCCGGGTAGAACCGGCGAAGCGAACAGCGCGCGCGGAGGGTGGCGCGAGATGGGGCGACTTCAACGCCGCCACCGGCGCGTTCGGTCTGGCCACCACCGGCGGCATCATCTCGACGACCGGCGTCGCCGGCCTCACGCTCGGCGGTGGCATCGGGTATCTCGCGCGCGGCTGTGGCCTCTCGTGCGACAACCTGATCTCTGCCGACGTGGTCACGGCGGACGGCCGCTTTCTCATCGCCAGCGAGACCGAGAACGACGACCTCTTCTGGGCGCTCCGCGGTGGGAGCAGCAACTTCGGCGTGGTGACATCACTGGAGTTCCGGCTGCATCCCATCAATGACATCTACGGCGGCCCGATGTTCTTCGAGCTCGATCGCGCGCAGGACGTGCTCGAGCACTTCCGCGACTACATCGCCACCGCGCCGGAGGAGTTTGGGGGATTCCCCGCGTTCCAGATCGCGCCGCCGCTCCCCTTCATCCCCGAGCAGCGACACGGTGAGCCATTCGTTGCCGTCGTTGCATGCTGGGCCGGTCCTCTCGCGGACGGCGAACGCATGCTCAAGCCGTTCCACGATGTTGCTCCGGTGATGGCTGAGCACGTGGGACCGATGCCGTATCCCGCACTCAACAGCGCGTTCGACCCGCTGGTGCCACCCGGCTTGCAGCACTACTGGAAGGCCAGCTTCGTCAAGGAGCTCACCGATGAGGCCATCGCCGCGCACCTCGAGCACGGCCCTGGTCTGCCCGCGGTGAACTCGACCATGCACATCTACCCAATCAACGGCGCGTGCCACCGTATTGCGTCGAACGCGACCGCGTTTGCGTACCGCGACGCGAACTTCGCGACCGTCATCGCAGGCATGTGGCCCGACCCGACCCGAAATGAGGACAGCATCCGCTGGGTGCGTGACTACTACGACGCCATCGCGCCACACTCGGAAGAGGGCGGGTACATAAACTTCATGTCTGAGGACGATCAGTCGCGGATACGCGCGAACTACAAAGGCAACTACGATCGCCTGGTCGAGATCAAGCGGAAGTACGACCCGGACAACGTGTTCCGCGTCAACCAGAACATCAAACCGTAGGCGAGTTCGTCTGCACTAGTACTTCCTCCGGCCGCCGACCCGAGGTGACGGTTCGGGTAGCATGGCCTGCGACAGGAGGAAGTACACAGTGCCTACGGTTGCCGCAGGCCCTGAGCGGCCCCCCTCGCCCGCGCGCACTCCGGCCACGCCGGCGCAGCGCCTCGAACCCCGCGTTCGGGGGCGGTTCAGCGGTCCCCCCTGGCGGCGCGTTCTCAGCGCCGTCGCGGTCGTCGCGCTCCTTGTTTGCGGAGCCTTCGGCTTCGTCGTCGCCTACGCCGCGTTCACGCTTCCCAGCATCGACAACCTCGGTGCCGCGACGGGCAGCCTCCGCATTCTCGATCGCCACGGAGCGCTGATCGCTGACGTCGGGTTCGGCGCCACGCCGCACGACACCGTCACCCTCGACCAGGTGTCGCCGGCGATGCGGGTTGCGATCCTCGCCGCGGAAGATCGCCAGTTCTACACGGAGGGAGCGATCAATCCGGGCCGCATCCTCAAGGCGCTCGTGGTCGACGTGATCCTGCGCCGCCCGGCACAGGGCGCCAGCACCATCACCGAGCAGCTGGCGCGCAACGTGTTTCTCCCGCAGGACAAGTCTGTGATGCGCAAGCTGCGCGAAGCGCTGCTCGCGGACCAGATCGACCAGCGGTACCCCAAGCCGCAGATTCTCGAGATGTACCTCAACGCGATCTACTTTGGCCACGGTGCGTATGGCGTCGAGGATGCGGCCGAAACGTACTTCGGCGTGCACGCCAACGCTCTCACGCTGCCGCAGGCCGCGCTGATCGCGGGCCTGCCGCAGGCGCCGTCGGCCAGCGACCCGTACGTCAATCCGCAGGGCGCCTTTGCACGGATGCACTACGTGCTCGACGGCATGGTGACGATGGGCGCGATCACTCCCGCCACCGCCGCGGCCATCGATCCGCTCATCTGCGGTGACATGTGCGCTCGCTTTGGGCCGGCGGCTTCCGCGGTTCAGGTGCGCCATCAGCAGACCCTGCTCCGTTCTTTGCACGACTCGCGCAGCGCGCAGGCGGGTGTGCAGGCGCCGCACTTTGTCGCATACGTCAGGAACCAGCTTGCCGATCTCTTCAAGGACGATCCCCAGGCGCTCAGCGGCACGCTCACGGTGCGGACGACGCTCGACCTCGGCATCCAGCGGCAGGCGCAGAACGCCGTGGCCCGCGGCGTCGCAACCATCGGGCGCAACGCGAACAACGGCGCGTTGCTGATGCTCGACACCCACACCGGCGGCATCCTGGCGATGGTGGGGTCGGCCGACTACAACAATGCCTCCATCGCGGGCGAGTTCAACGTCGCGACCGCGCTCCGCCGCCCGGGCTCGTCGTTCAAGCCGTACGTCTACGAGCAAGCGCTCCGTGAGGGAGCCATCACCATGTCGAGCATCGTCGACGACACGCCTCGCGAGTCGCGCTCCCTGAACGGCGTGCAGGATTGGGACGGCAACTTCATGGGGCAGATGCCGGCGTGGCAGGCGTTGCTCCTGTCGCGCAACGTACCCACGGAACAGGTGATGGAGAAGGCAGGGCCCGAGAACGTCATCAGGTTCGCGCATTCGCTCGGTATCGCAAGCACCCTGGCCGACAACGCGAGCACGGCCATCGGCAGCTCGGCGGTGCGCATGCTCGATCACGCCGCGGCGTACGCCGCGTTTGCGGATGGCGGGTCGGCGGTGCAGCCGTCCTCCATCACGCGCGTCGCCAACCCGGCGGGCGCGGTGCTGTACAACGCGAGTCCGCCGATGGGGTCAACCGTGATGACGCCGCAGCAGGCGTACGGGGTCACCGGCGTCCTGCGGCAGTACAACAGGCAGTGGCACGACGGCATCACACGCGACGTCGCCTCCAAGTCGGGCACCACCGACAACTTCACCGACGCGTGGTTCATGGCGTACACGCCGGACTGGGTGGTCGCCACGTGGGCGGGACACACGTCGGGCAGCGACCCGGCTGAGGTCGGCATGAACGCGGTCTACGGCAACGACGTCGGCATGGACATCGCAGCGCCGTTCATCAACGGGTTGTCTGCCAGCGCCGGGTTCACAGTGCCACCGGGAAGCCCGTCGTACTCCACGTCCACCAGCGGTGGTGCTCTACCCTCAGAGCACGGCAAGGGGCACAAGCACGGAGGTGGATAGCGAGCGATGAACCTGCCACCGATGCTGCGAGCCTGGATGCGCCGTCTCAGCCGGCCGCTGCCGGCGGCGGCATTCGTGTGCGCTGCCGGACTGGCGTGCGCGGCGTTCGCGATCGGCGTCAACCGCATCGTCGCCTCGCGGCCGCTCACGCCCATCCCGGTGATCACCCCTCAGACGTCGCGTGCCAGCCCAACCGTGACCCCGGCTGCGACTCCAAGCTCGAGTCCTGCTGCGCATCCGGTGTCATGCGCAGGGTCCGACCAAGCCACCGGCAGGCTCAACGGCCTCGTCGTCGCCGCGCCGGCCCAGGTCGCGCTCACCGATGGCGAGAACACGCTCGATGTGACCGTGCCGGCCGGCGCCCTCGTCGACGGTCGTGGCTCCGACGTGCACGTGCAGGCCGGCAGTGCAGGCGCCGGCTTACAGCCGCTGAGCGGGACGTTGGTGCAGTCGGCGATGCTCTGTGTGCAGAGCGGTGCGCAGCTGCTGCAGGTCGATGTGCCGAACGGCGCGCAGGTCGACGGCAGTGCAATGCCAGGGGCGTCTGGCGCGCAAGCGCAGGACCTCCACTTCCGCGTCCAGTCGTCGTCCGACTAATCGGTCTACCTGCACGTGTCCGTAGTCATCTGGTCGCTCAGGGGAGAGGAGCCTTCGTTCCGGCTCCCGACCTCCGAGCTCACCGACATTCCTTTGATCTATGGCGGCGAGCGCTCGCTCTATGAGCTGGCTTTCGCGGCCGCCGAGCTCGGCTTCGACGTCGAGCTGCGTGGTGGCATCGCGCGCGACGTCTTCCAGCAGCTTGCGGCGGCCAGCGCGGGTCCCGCGCCGCGGACCAACCTGCGCGCGCGCCGGCCGCGTCGCGACGACATCATCGTCCTTCCCGAGGGGATCGGCGTCCCCAACCCGTACGCGTCGGCGCTGATGTCGCCGGCACGGGTCGTGGTCATGCTGCTGGCGCCTCCCGGTCTCTTCGGGCCGGGACTGCACGACGGCTGGGCGCAACCGGATCCGACAACCGTGCCGGTCGACGCGGTCGGCCGACCCGAGCAATTCCGTCCGCTCGCGGCGCTGGGATGCGAGCTGTGGACGCACTCACCGGGCATCGCTCGCGACTGCATCCGCGCCGGGATCGATTGCCGCGAGCTGGGTTCGGGCACCCCGGTGCCGTTTCCAGACCTGGTACCGAAGACTCACGACATAGCGGTCATCGCCGCCAATCGCTGGGCGAAGCTGGCGCGCGCAGTCGCCGCGAAGGTCAACGCGTCATGCCTGACCATCCCGCAGCAGGACAACGGCCTGCTGCCGCTCGCCCTCGGGCGGGCGCGCATCCTCGTCTGGCCGTCGCGCATCGAGGGCGACTCACGGATCCAGCGCGAAGCGCGTGCCATGGGGACGGTGCCGGTCGCGCTGTCCACGAATCGGTATGCAACCGATCTCGATTCGGAGCATGGAGCCGTCCTGGTCGACTCGCTCGACGCCATGCCGCGTGCCATCGAGCGCCTGCTCGAGTCACCCGCCGAGCTCGATGCGCTGTCGACCGTCGCGGTGCGAACCGCGCGCG